>JAICNB010000032.1 GCA_025928935.1 Acidimicrobiia bacterium | reverse complement strand
GGGAAGGTGGTGATTCTCGGGGTTGGGAAGTCGGGAATCATCGGACAGAAGATTGCGGCGACGATGACCAGTGCGGGCACGGCGGCACTTTACCTGCACCCATCGGACGCGCTGCACGGCGGGCTCGGAATCGTGCAGCCGAACGACGTCGTCATAATGTTGAGCAATAGTGGCGAAACCGATGAGATTGTGGCTACGTTGCCGTACTTGAAAAACCGGCAAGTCGCAATCGTCGCGATTGTCGGGAACGTCAACTCAACCCTCGCGCGGCGCGCTGACGTCGTACTCGATGCGTCGGTAGACAAAGAGGCTTGTCCGTTGAATCTGGCGCCGACAACGAGCACCACCGAAGCACCAACCACCACTTTCACGGAACCGTCCACCACAACCACCACAGCACCGGTGGCCGCGGGGATCGCCGCCTACTTCCTCCTGGAGGAGCTCGAGGAGGGCGCCGGCGGCCCCTTCCTAGTGCCCGTCTATCGGCCGGCTTCGGCCGAACCCGACCTCGCCACGGCCTCGATGGAGGCCTTGGTCGCCGGACCATCAGAGGACGAGACAGCGGGCACCCCCTCGATCTCCACGGCCATACCCGAAGGCACTTCGGTTCTCGGCGTCGAGGTCGAGAATGGGCGGGCAGCCGTCGACCTCAGCGACGAGTTCGACGACGGAGGTGGATCGTTCTCGATGTTCGCCAGGCTGGCCCAGGTCGTCTACACCCTCACCCGAGTCGATGGTGTCGACGAGGTCGAGTTCACGATCGAGGGGCAGCCGGTGACCGTCTTCTCGGGGGAAGGGATCGAGCTCGACGGGCCACAGGCACGCGCCGACTACTACGACCAACTGCCTCCGATCTTCGTCGATTCTCCGGCGTGGGGAGAGCCGATCACCAGCCCAGTCCACGCGAGCGGTCTCAGCAACGTGTTCGAGGCGGTGTCCCAGGTGATGCTCACCGACGACGACGGCCTCACCCTGTTCGAAGACACGGTGACGGCCACCTGCGGGACCGGCTGTTGGGGGGAATGGGAGCTCGACATCCCCTACACCATCGACAGAGAGCAGTTCGGCTCATTGATCGTATGGGAGAACTCGGCCGAGGACGGGAGCCGGATCAACATCCGGGAGTACCCCGTCCAACTGCGCTGACCAAAGGGGACGCGATGGGACAGGGCAATCGATACGTGAAGTTGCGTGGCGCTCCCGGCATCGGAGACGTCGCCGAAGTGGGAGGCAAGTTGGGTCTCGTCGTGCCGGCCGGCGGGTGAGCCCGGGCGACCCGATCCCACCACGCCCCTCGGGGCTGACGACGTCGGAGGCGATGGCCCGGCTCGAGACATATGGCCAGAATCGGTTGCCCATCGTCCGCGGGCCGGGTGTTTGGCGACAGCTCGCCGGTCAGCTCTTCCACTTCTTCGCCCTACTCCTGTGGGTCGCCGGCGGGCTCGCCTTCGTTGCCGGGCTGCCTGAGCTCGGGTTCGCCATCTTCGGGGTGATCCTCCTCAATGGTCTTTTCGCCTTCATCCAGGAGCACCGGGCCGAAAGAGCGGGGGAGCGGCTCAAGGAGATCGTGCCCCGACGGGCAACCGTCATAAGGGACGGCCAGCACCGCGAGATCGAAGCCGTCGACCTCGTCCCCGGCGATCTGGTTGTCCTCGCCGGGGGTGACCGGGTCAGCGCAGACATGACAGCAGTGGAGGCCCACTCCCTGCGGATCGATGAGTCGATCCTCACGGGAGAGAGCGTCGCCGTCGACAAGGGCCGTGGTGACGTCATCTATTCGGGCACGTTCGTCGTGGAGGGCGAGGGGATGGCCGTCATCGATGCCACCGCTGCAGCGACGAGGCTGGCGTCGGTCGCCGCCCTGACCACCCAGGTGCGACGTCATGTCACGCCCCTGGCCCGTGAAATCCGTCGGCTTGTCCGAACCACCACCTTCATCGCGGTGGGCGTGGGGGTGGCCTTCATCGTCGCCAGCGCGGCTCTCGGATTCGATCTCCAGTCGGGTTTGGTCTTCGGCATCGGTGTGATGGTGGCGCTCGTCCCCGAGGCGTTGCTGCCGACCGTGACGCTGTCCTTGGCGATCGGGGCCCAGCGCATGGCCGCCCATCACGCCCTAATCCGACGTTTGGAAGCAGTCGAGACGCTCGGATCGACCACATTCCTGTGCACCGACAAGACGGGCACCCTGACCCAGAATCGGATGGCGGTGGTCGAGGTCTGGACTCCACTGGGGACGGCAACGATCACAGGGATCGGATACGAGCCCGAAGGCGAGGTGTCGGCGCCCTCCCCAGATGTCGAGGCGTGGGTTCGCGATGTCGCCGTCGCCGCACGACGCTGTTCGACGGGGCAGGCCGTCCTGGAGGGCTCGGCCTGGGTCGCCGTTGGTGACCCGATGGAGGCCGCCATCGACGCCTTCGCACGTAGAGCCGGTGCTGCCGTCGACGAGGAGATGACCCTCGATCCAGAGACTTCGAGGTTTCCCTTCGATGCGCGCCGGAGACGAATGTCGGTGATCACCGCGAAGCGGGTTTACGTGAAAGGGGCTCCTGACGCCGTGTTCCCGGTATGCGTAAACGCCTCCCAGGTGGCGTTTCGGGCGGTCGAGGCCATGTCGAGTCGTGGGCTGCGGGTGCTTGCCGTCGCTATCGGGGAGGTGCCGGCCGAGTCAGGGTCGGAGGCGAGCTCGGTTGAGAGGGACCTCGAGCTCGCCGGTCTGATCGGGCTCGAGGACCCGCCGCGACCGTCTGCCGCCGCCTCTGTGGCGGCATGCCGCGCCGCGGGCGTCCGTATCGCCCTGGTGACAGGTGATCACCCGTCAACCGCCAAAGCCATCGCCGACGAGGTCGGGATCTATCTGCCCGGGGCACCGGTACTGACGGGGAGAAACCTGCCAGACGACGATGCTTTGCTCGCAGCCCTGGTGGATCGCGACGGAGCGGTGATCAGCCGGGTCACACCCGAGGACAAACTACGGATGGCCCGCGCCTTGCGGAGCAGGGGTCATGTGGTGGCCATGACCGGCGACGGCGTCAACGATGGCCCGGCCCTTCGCGAGGCGGACATCGGTGTGGCCATGGGTGCCAGTGGGACCGATGTTGCCCGGGAGGCCGCCGACGTCGTGTTGCTCGATGACGACCTGGCCACGATCGTCGCCGCCATCGGCCAGGGGCGGGCCACTTTCATCAACGCCCGTCGATTCCTCACCTACCACCTGACCGACAATGTCGCCGAGATCACGCCCTTCCTGATCTGGGCACTCTCCGGGAACCGGATCCCGCTCGCCCTCGGAGTGCTACAGATCCTTGCGCTCGACCTGGGGACGGACACCATGTCGGCCACGGCCCTGGGCGCAGAGCCGTCACATCGTGATGTGTCCGAACAGCCTCCGAGTCGGGGGCGACTTCTAGATCGCAAGGTCGCCTTCCGGGCTTTCGGCCTACTAGGCCCGGTGGAGGCCGCCGCTGAGATGGCTGCATTCTTCGCCGTGTTTCTGGCTGCGGGATGGCGGCCAGGCGAGACCTTCCCGGAGAGCGCTTTGGCTTCGGCTTCGGGTGCCGCCTTTGCCACCGTCGTCCTGGCACAGACGGCAAATGCCTTTGCCTGTCGCAGCACCACTCGACCGGCATGGCGGCTCCCATTCCTGAGCAACAAGCTCCTCATCGGTGCCGCCCTTGTCGAGTTGGCAATCGCCGCCGCCTTCTTGTTCGTCCCAGCCGTTGCCGAAGTCCTGGGCCACGAATCGCCCTCGGGCGCTGGTTGGGTGATCGCCCTGGCATCGATCCCACTTTTGCTCGGGGCGGACGCGGTGCACAAGGCGCTCAGACGAGCGGAGCGTTGAGACGCGGGCGAGTGCCCGTATCACCCACCCAGATCGCAGATCGCTGAGAAGTCGACCCCGTGTCGCCAGTGATGCGAAACCGGGGCTCTCAAGAGAGCCCCGGTTCCAAATCGGGCGTCTAGATGATCAGAATGACGGCGAATGCGATGGCGCCACCGAGGGCCGCCAGCGCCAGCACCGTGCTGACCACCACGGGGACCGTGTACTCGTGGTCCGCGAGGTAGGTCATCCGAGCGAAGCGCCCGAATGCAGCTGCGAACAGGAGACCGGCCGCGATGAACATGCCGAAGTACCAACCCTCAGCAAGCCCACCGAGGAACCAGTCGGTAGGGACGTAGTACATCCACGCCCCGACTCCTGCCGCCAACACACCTGCGATCCCCAGCACCATTTCGGTCAGGTAGGACCGCCGGGTCGGCATCCGGGTGACCTCCGTCATCGGCCTCTCACGAAGAGCTGTCACGAAGATCACCTCCTTCCTGGAGACCCGCGGGGGTCTTCCATCTTGATGATCGTGGAATGGTCATGCAGCGGCTAGAGGCTTAGGGCCCTCTCTTTCCTCCTCGAGGTCGGTGGTGGGATCACGGGCTCATGTCAGGTCAGCTCCACCCAGGACCGGCTCCCGTTTGGTCTGCTCGTAGCGATTCGACAGATTCCGGTAGGGACGTGAGGTCGCGGCGAGGATCGTGACCGCAGGCCCATGACCCCGGCCACGATGAAGATCAGGGCAATCTCTCGATCCGGGCCGGTGCCGAACCAGGTTCCGATCGTCCACAATGAACCCGTAGACCCGGGCGAGCGAACGATCTGAGAGATCGTGAGCGATCACAGACCGAACCACGGTGGCGAACAGACCGAAGTATCAGGCGATCAACCGTCGATGCGTTCCTGATCCTCGTGGGCCTTCACGACGAGGACGTCACTTCGGGCGAGATGGATCGCCCGATGACTGGTGCTGCCCAGGATCAACGAGGCGAACTCTCCTCGTCCTCGTGTCCCCACCACGAGCAGAGAGGCCTTCACCTCGTCGGCGTAGTCGACGAGCACATCGGGGGGATACCCCTCCAGTTCGACACGATCGATGGTCACATCGGACTCAGCGATCACATCGTCCAGGCCGGCCCATACCGAAGCACGTTGTGCCTCGGCCACTTCTCCCCAATCGATGGCGGCGTTGGTGTACACCGCCGGGAGGTAGACGACGTAGACCACATGTAGATCGGCCCCACGCCATCGGGCCTCCTCTATTGCTCTGGCAACGACGGTCCTGGACACGGGTGACTCATCGACGCCTGCGACAACAGTCATCTGCGACTCCCTTCATCGCTACGAGCATGACAGGACAACGCTCGATTCGACACGGCCTAAAGACCCTTCCTACGTGACGATCGACCAGGCTGCGCACGATGTGACGGACAACCGGGACGGGGGACGTGTTGCCGCATGCGCCCCGGGGTAAGGGTGCCCGACCGGCACGCTGTAAGAGAGGCTCGTGAGATGTCGCTGAAAAAGGCCCAAGCGAAGACGGCCCAGAAATGGATCCGGGACAAGGCCAAGAATCCGAATTGCCCCAAATGCGATCGCAATGAGTGGACGATCGGTGATCTCGTCAAGTCCCCGTCGTATGAGAAAGGTGGCCTTCTGTTCGGGGGTGACGTCGGTTTTCCCTTGCTGGTGGTGAAATGCGACAACTGCGGGTACGTCGAGCAGTGGGCGGCTGACGCTATCGGCATCGGTTGATCCCCCTGGCCACACCGACAGGGGCGGTAAGGGCAGATGCATCGTCAGCGCCGAACACAGACAGGCGGAGCTGCCGGCGTTCCCACACCGTCGAACCGGGCTGGAAAACGATGCCTCGAGAGATGACTGCCCCACTATCGATGATCCTCGTCGATTCCCCGTAAGGTCCTGCTCCTCAACGCGCCGCATCGGTCGTCGGTCGAACAGTGAGGACACCATGACCATTGATACCCATCTCGACGGCAATGCCCTCGGCGGTCTCTTCCATGAGATCTTCGGCCGTGACATGACCGGTCAACATGGCTGCTGTGACGGATGCGGCACGGTCAGCGCCATCGGTTCGGTCCTCGTCTACCGGGGCGCCGGCGACGTGGTCCGCTGCCCGAAGTGCGGTATCGAACTGCTCGTGATCGTGTCTTCACCTACCGGCATCCGAATCTCGTTCGGGTCGATTCGTTGGCTGTCGATCGACCATTCCGAAGTGTCCGACGTTCCGACCGGAGACGACGATTAGGGCCCGGTCACCGATCGATCGTTCCCTTCCTCGAACCGGATCTCGGAGGCCGCGTCGGCGGTGCTCTCGACGAATTCGAAGCTGATCGCCGACCGATCACACGGGGACGAGGGAGCCCTGCGGGGTCATCCGCTCGCTCGCGGTGGCCTGGAACACACGTCCCCCGTCGGTGTAGACGTTGGTGTTGGGGCAACCCTCGGCCTTGTAGTTGACGCGGAACGCCCTGGGAACCAGATGCTCCCCGCCCAGACCGATCGCCACCGGCTCGGACCATGCCACGACACTTCTCGGATCGGAGCATTCACAGAAGAGCTCGGACCAAACCACGACGCGACCGAGACGGCCACCGCCGACATGAAGGTCGCGGACGACCGTCACCACACCAGTCTCGATGTCCGTCACCTCCCCCCTCCAACCCACCTCCGGTGAGGGGAGGATCCGCAGCCTGTAACCCCTGACCGGGAGCCATGCGAAGTCCCGGGTGTTTCGATCCTGTGGACTGCTGGGAAGGGGCGAGTCGGAGCCGGGGAGGACGGCACCATGGGGGTCATAGCCTCCCCAGTTGACCGCGGTGCGGTCGGGGAAGCGGGGATTCCACTGCAGCCCAAGATGCGCCGCGCCGTGCGGACCGGTATCGCTCAGGAATGACGCCTGTAGGGCCCAGAAGTAGAGACGGTCCACCGATGGGGGTTCGATCACCTCCAGCGTCACCGACACCTCCTGGGCCGGTGAAGGGAGATCCCAATAGAGATGAAAGGAGAAACCCATGTCCTCGACTAGCCCCACCGTCCGCTGATCTCCTCCCAGGTGGGAGGAGGGCCGGGTAGTCGAGCCGGGCCGGGGCGATGCAGGGCTTCGAGTGTCAGGGCCAGATATCGCCGCCTGAGCTGCCGGGTCCGCTCTATGTCGCCCACCCGGATCGCCGCGATCTGCTCGATGATCAACGCGAGGTCGTTGACATCGAAGTCGGGGCGGAGCTCACGAGCAGCCCTCGCCCGCTCCACCAACAGGACGTTCAATTCCTGGGACCTGGCCGCGTCGGCGATCAACTCCTCGGTCGGGGAGAAGGTGCCGGCGAGACGCAGCGTGAGCGAGGCGGTGTCGGCGTCCACGATGTTCTGCAGGAACGTGACGAACGAGGTCCACGGGTCGGCGTCGTCGGTCAGGGCAGCTTCTGCCTCGGCGAGATATCGCTTCAAGCCGTCGGCAGCCAGCCGGCGGAGCAGGTCCTCCTTGCTCTCGAACCGGCGGTACAAGGCGCTGATGCCCACGCCTGCCCGCCGCGCAACGGCCGAGATGGGTGCGTGGGGATCGGAGACGTACACTTCGCGGGCCGCCTCGAGGATGAGGTCATCGTTGCGCGCCGCTTCGGCTCGGCGACCACTGAAACCCTGGTTCGGATTGGGCATTTGACACAAGAATACCATTGGACCGGAACATTCCGTTCTGGTATTTTGGAACGGAACGGTTCGTTCCGAAAGGAGTCCGAAATGACCGGTCCAGATCGTGAGACCCGCTCCGAGGCCGACATCGAGCCCTACCGCGTCGACATCGCCCAGGCCGACCTGGATGATCTCCGCGATCGACTCGACCGCACTCGATGGGCCAATGAGCTCCCTGAGGAGCAACGTGGCACTGGAGTAGCCATCGGACCCGTCCCTCCCGGCTGGGAGTACGGCGTACCCGTCGACTATGTCCGCCAGCTAGTGCAGCACTGGCGCGATGGGTACGACTGGCGCGTCTGGGAGGCCCGGCTGAACTCATATGACCAGTTCACCACCACCATCGACGGCCAGAACATCCACTTCCTCCATGTCCGCTCCCCGGAGCCCGACGCCACGCCACTGATCCTGACCCACGGGTGGCCGAGCACCGTGGTGGAGTACCTGGGGCACATCGACGAGCTCACCGATCCCCGGTCACATGGTGGCGATCCAGCCGACGCGTTTCACGTCGTCATCCCCTCGGTCCCGGGCTACGGGTTCTCGGGGCCCACCCATGAGGCGGGGTGGAATCGCTACAGGATCGCCCGAGCCTGGGCGGAGCTCATGCGCCGACTTGGCTACGACCGATACGGCGCCCACGGAAACGACGGTGGGGCGCTCGTGTCGCCCGAGCTTGGCCGCATCGCTCCCGACCACGTGACTGGTGTCCACGTGACGCAGATATTCTCCTTCCCCTCCGGCGACCCCGACGAGTTCGATGGGCTCAGCGAGGCCGATCTCGAGAACCTGCAGTTCCTGCAGTTGTTCAACCAAGAGATGTCGGGATTCTCCGCGCTGTTGTCGACCAAGCCACAGAATGTCGCTCATGCGCTCGCAGACTCCCCGGCCGGACAGCTCGCCTGGAGCGGTCAGCTGTTCGGAAACGCCCCAAGCCCAGACGAGATCCTGACAAATGTGTCGATCTACTGGCTGACCAACACTGGGGGCTCCTCGGGCCGCATGTACTACGAAGACGGCCACGCCGAGCATCCGACCGAGCCGACGACGGTGCCGATCGGTCTGGCGAGCTTCGCCTACGACTTCCGGCCCGTGCGTCGTCTCGCCGAGCGCGACCACCGCAACATCGTGTCGTGGAACGAATACGACCGCGGCGGCCACTGGGCGGCCTACGACGCGCCCGACCTCCTGTTGGAGGACATCCGTGGGTTCTTCCGTCTGGTTGAGGGGTGACCAACCAGATCGGATGAAGCTCAGCCCATCGCTTTCTTGGCTTCGCCAGTTTGTTGCTGCGGCGCCCGGGCAGTCACTCCGGCAGGCGCACCCGAGCCGCCTCGCCCACGACCACGAGAGCCCCGGTCACAATGAGCAGAAAGAGGCCGGGGAGCATGAGATGAGGTGCCTGGCGGATGTACCTCTGTGCCTCAGCCAGCAAGCTTCCCCATGAGACGTCTGGCATCTGGAGGCCCGCCCCCAGAAAACTGAGCAATGCTTCGGCCCCGATCGTGAAGGCGATCGTCGCCGGGATGACCGCCATGACGGATCCGATAGAGCCCGGAATCACGTGCCGGACGAGCAGGCGGAAGCGAGACGCACCCAGTGCCCTGGCCGCATCGACGTGCGCTTGCTCGGACTCCCTCGATGTCGCCGCGCGAATCACCCGTGTGTAGATCGGCCAGGCGGCCACCGCCATGACGATTGCCACCAGGAGCACCCCGCGATCGTCGAGCCCGCTGAGGATCACTAGCCCGATCAAGATGATCGGCAGGGCGGTGACCAGATCTACCAGCCGTCCCACCAGACCGTCTAACCAACCCCCGCCGAATCCGGCCGTCGTGCCGGCCGGGATCGCCACGGCCAGGGCCAGGATCGTGGCCAGGACGCCCACCAGCAGGGAATTGCGGGTGCCCGCCATCGTCAGCACCAACAGGTCACAGCCCTGGAGGTCGTACCCGAACACGTGCGCCGGGAATGACGGCGGGACGAGCGAACGCTCGAGGGAGCAACCTCTGGGATCGAGGCCGGCCGGTGCCTCCGAGAAGATCGCGAGGAGAGCCGCGCAAGCGAGCACGAAGGCGGCGCCCTTCGTCACCCATCTCACCGACGCCGCGCTTTGCAGTCTCGGTCTCATCTCGCGCCATCCCCTTCGAGTCTGATGCGAGGGTCCATGGCTGCCGCCACGATGTCGGCGACCATCCCCCCGATGATGGCCAGCACCGAGATCACCAGCACACCTCCGACGACGACGGCACGGTCACGCCGCGCCACGCTGTCGAGGATCAGGTTGCCGACACCGGGGATGTCGTAGACCGACTCGACGATCACCACACCCGTCAGCAGATACCCGAGGCTGGCGCCCAGGTAGGCGATCACCGGGCCGGCCGACGCCTTGGCGGCGTGCACCGACACGATGCGAAGATCCGAGTGCCCGCTGGCCATGGCGAACCTGGCGAAGGTCGACCGGAGTGTGCCCAGGAGCTCGCTACGAAACAGCAGGACCACCGGGCCGGTGAGCATGGTCACCAGGGCGATCAAGGGCAGCACATAGGCTTTCGCCGTGCCGTCGAAGGGGTAGGGGAACCAGTCGAGCCCTTGATAACCACGGGTGAAATACGAGCGGAGCGCCCATGCCGTGAAGATGACAGGGGCGGCCGTGGCCACCACGGCAACCCACCAGGTGAGGGCGGAGATCAGCCTGCTGCGGCGAAGCATCGATAGGACGGTCAGGCCGTAGGCCGTGGTCAGCTGGAGGAGAAGCCCCACACCGATCAAGACCGCAGTCGTCGGGAGGGTCGCGGCTACCACCCTCTTCACCGGCTGAGGGGTGAAACTTATGGTCACTCCCAGGTTGCCCTGCACCAGCTGGGTCAAATAGGACAGGTACTGCACGGGGTAGGGCTGGTCGAGGCCATAGCGGGCGCGCAACTCGGCCAGTTCCGCCGGTGACGGTGGCACGAACCCGAACAGAGCCCGGACGGGGTCACCCGGGATCAGGCTGATGCCAGCGTGGACCACGAGTGTCAATGCCAGCAATGTCACCAGCGCTTGAAGCACGCGTCGGCGTGCGAACGACCCCAGTGTCACAAGTCAGCCGGGGCGTGGTTCAGAGCGTTGACCGGATCTGGCATCGTCGAATCGTGGATGACCGGGCCAGGCATCGTAATGCCACGCCGGAACCAGGGCTTTTCGGTCGTGCCTTGAAAGTGGGATCAGCTCGGGCCGCTGAGGTGTCGTCGGTGGGCGTGTCGTGCATGATCGTCTGCTCCTCGGCGTGAGGATCGGGATCGATGCCAACCGCAGCCCTGGTCAGGCGGCCCAGATCATGGACCCGACAGTGCTCGTTGCGCGGGTCCCCCACGGAAGGGGTCAGAAGCAGCGACGATCCACCGTCGGAGAGTCGACGACCTCGAGGGTCACTGCAACCTCGCCGGCGGGCGGAGTAGATCCCGGTAGAGACGGAAGGGGAAGCCCACGTATTGGAATCATCCCGTCTGGCGGCGATAGGCCTCCAGCCGTTCGGCGACCTCCGCAGGGCGGCTGAGGGCCACCATGTGGCCGCCTTCGATCACGTCACCATCGAGACCGAGACGCTCCTTCGCGATCCGAACCTGGAACTTCGCCGGGAACAACCGGTCGTCGCGCCCGATGAGGACCCGGGTCGGGACGTCCGGCCAGGATTCGAGCGGCCACGGCTGCTCCATCGGCGTCATCGTCTGCTCCGGGATGCGGCTGGCCGCCTCCTGCACCACCTGCGGTGGGACGTCGTGCATGTAGACCGCCACCTCGTCGTCGGCGGTGTCGGGGGGCAGGCCGATGCTGGCGAAGTAGGCCTGTTCGGCCTCGTGTTGCCCGGTGTTCGCCCACCATTCGTTCCCGGTCTCACCGGGGAGAGGAATCATCGCGTTGAGCAGGACGATGAGGTCGACCGGAACCTGTTGGGCGACGAGCGGTGCGGTGAACCCGGCGAGGGACTGGGCGACCAGTATCACGTCGCCCCGGTCCTCGATCGCCTCGACCACGGCGGCGGCGTATTCACTCCAGCCGGCACCCTCGTCTCCGGCAGGCAGTCGGACCGGTAGGACGTCGTGCCCGCGCGATTCGAGTTCGGCCGCGAGCAGGTGCCATTCCCACGGATCACCACCGGCGCCCGGTATCAATACGTATGCGGCCATATGTCACCTCCAGCAGAGATGACTTCCCAAACTCCGAATACTCATCGGCGCGGCTCTGGGCGCGGGAAATCCAAGGATTCGTGGGCAGGGCCGGCCTACACGCAAGGTGCTCACGGCGTCACCTGGTCGGCGATCCTTCGCCCCAGCTCGGTGAGGTCGAGCCCGGCCATCGAAGGACCTGGACCGACGTGGAAAGTGTCGATCACCTCACCCTCGCGGCTGTCCAGCTTGGCCAGCCGGATCTCGAGACCGAAGCCTTCCAGCACTCCGAGGATCTCGGCCAGCCTGCCGATGCGGTCTGAGCACTTCACCACTACGACCAGATCTCCTGTGGCGGGATCGGTCGACACGTCCGCGCTCGGTCTTGGGCGGGACGCCTCCGAGCTCGGGTAGGCAGCGGCTCGTGATGCGACCCGGCCGTCGGTGTCGAGCTCCCCACGGAGACTGGCTTCGAGATCGGCTCGCACTCTGTCCCATCGCTCGTCTGGGACCACCCCACCGGTCCGGTCGTCACGGACGCTGAACGTGTCGACGACCAGGCCGTCGGAGCGGCCGAACATCCGCGCCTCCAACACGTCGACCCCACTGGCCGCGAGCACCCCTCCCACGATGCGACGAAAGCTCGGGACACTCGGGCCGACCACCGCCACCCTCTCGACGGGTGTGACGACCCGTACCCCGAGATTGGAGGCCCCGGCCAGGCCCAGGATCAGATCCAGATGCCAGAACACCTCATCGACCGTGAGGCTCCGCAGATAGTCGGCGGGCATGGCGTCGATGTGGGCACTCACCGAATCTGCCTCTCGCCCTGAGCGGGCCAGCACCTCCTCCCGGGTGGCTCCGCCCGGGATGGCTACCGACTCCTCATCGCCGAACCGGGCAGCGCAGCGCAGGAAGAGCGTGCTGAGGAGGCTCGCCTTCCAGTCATTCCACATCGATGGCCCCGTCGCCCGGGAATCGGCAATTGTGAGCAAGTAGAGCACCTGGAGCATCTGGAGATTCCCCACCTCGGAGGCCACTTCGTCGATCACAGCCGGGTCGGCGAGGTCCCGTCTGGTCGCAGTGCGAGGGAGGAGGAGGTGATGCTCCACGGCACCGACCAAGAGGTCTGTCGTGGCGGGGTCGAGCCCCATCCGCTTCGCAAACGAGGTCGCGATATCGGCGCCGACCCTGGCGTGGTCACCACCGTGACCCTTACCGATGTCGTGGAGGAAGGCAGACAGACGCAGCAGCCGCGGGCTGTCCAGCTCGTTCGCGATCCGACCGAGCGATCCTTGCTCGGAGCGGATCGACTGCATCTCGGCGACAGTGCGCCACAGATGTACGGCCACCGGGTGCTGGTGGAACGGCTCGAGTTGGGGCAGGCTGGCCACGACCCCCCACTCGGGGAGCACATCTGCGAGTCGTCCGTCCTCCCAGAGACGATCGAAGGTCGCTCGCCCGGGCTCCCCGGCCTCCAGCAGCCGGTCGAGGTCGTCGACAGTGGGTGGCGAGGCAGGTCTGACCGAGCCGGTCGAACCTGCGCCACGGGTCCAGACTCGTCGAGGGGTTGGCTCCGCTCGTGCTTCCAGCACCTCTGGCCATTTCTGCTCGGCCAGCCGGTCTATCGATTGCGTGGCGGATGTGAGGTCCCGAGCAACGTAGAAGGTGTCGCGTCCGAGCCAGCGCGCAACCGGCTCGCGCAACTCGGGGGAGAACACGTCGTGTGCCCGGCCGGTCACGGCGTGGAGGGCGTTGCGGACCTGAAGGAGGACCTCACGTGCTTTCTCCTCTTCGTCATGATGCTCCGTGGAGAACCTTCCGATCAGCTCCTGGCGTCGGCGTTCCCATTCGAAGGCCTGCAGTGCCCGCAGACCGCCGCGACCGGTCTTGATATCGACGGCCATCTGCCGGTACGGGGCCTCGACTCGGCGTCTTCGCTCGGCGTCCACCAGATGGCGGCGCAGAGGACGCGCTCGTGTCACGCGGGTGACCGCAGTCATCAGCCGTTGAAACAGGTCTTCCGAACCGGCTACGAGACGACTGGTGAGAAGCGTGGTCTGGGTGTCGAATCGCTCACGTGCGGCTTCCGACGCCTCTTTGACCGTGCGCACGGAATGACCGACCCGCAGCTTGGCGTCCCAAAGGGGGCGGAAGAGATCGGCGGCGGCCTCGGAAACGTCCCCGCCCTCGTAGAGCAGCATCAGGTCGACGTCGGAGTAGGGGCTCAGCTCGCTCCTTCCGTATCCCCCGAGGGCCACCACCGCCATCGGGGCCGTTCCCGGATCGACGAGGACCGACACCGTCTGGTCGAGGCTCGCGGTCAGGGCAGCGCACACTTCACGACCTCCGTCACCGAGGCGTTGCCGTCGCACCGAGTCACGGAGGTCGATGAAGTCGGAAAGGGACAGGTTCCCCGGGTCAGATCGCGTCGGCACCTCTCTCACCGGTACGTATGCGTACCACGTCCTCGACCGGGACGACGACGATCTTGCCGTCTCCGATCTCCCCGGTGTGCGCCGCTGTTTCGATCGCCGCCACCGTGGGCCCGGCCAGCTCATCGGTGACGATCACCTCCAGGCGCACCTTGGGCACGAACTCGACTTCATATTCGGCACCCCGGTAGACCTCGGTCTGGCCTCCTTGGCGACCGAAGCCCGAGATGTCGTTCACCGACATGCCGGAGACTCCGGCGATCTTGAGGGAGTCCCGTACCTGCTCGAGCTTGAACGGCTTGATGAAGGCGATGATCAGTTTCATTTCCCAGTCCTCTCGATCCCAGTCATTGGACGTGTCATCGTCTCTCCTGTCAGTGCCCGGCCAGGCTGGCGCTGCCGGTGCTGTAGGCCGCCTCTGCGTGCTCGGCCAGGTCCAGGCCGCTGTTCTCCACGTCATCGGAGACCCGGACACCGATCGTGGCTTTCAGCGCCAACATGATCAGGGCGGTCACGGCAAACGAGTAGACGATGGTGGCCGCGTTGCCCAGGGCCTGGGCGCCGAGCAGGTCGAGACCGCCTCCGTAGAAAGACCCCGCCATGAACTCACCGCCGAAGAAGGCGGGGTCGGCGAACAGGCCAATGGCCAGCGAGCCGACCAGACCGCCGACGAAGTGGACTCCCACGACGTCCAGTGCGTCGTCATAGCCGGCCCTGTTCTTCAAACCGACTGCGTAACAGCAGATGATGCCGGTGGCCAGCCCGATCCAGATCGGGGACATCCCGGCGACGAATCCTGCGCCGGGAGTGATGGCCACCAGACCGGCGACGATCCCGGATGCGACACCCAGGTTCGTGAAGTGGCCGTCCCGGAACTTCTCGACGAATCCCCAGGAGAGCCCGGCTGCCGCCGCCGCCAGGAAGGTGTTCATGAAGGCCTGAATGGCCTGGCCGTTGGCCGCCAGCGCCGAGCCGGCATTGAACCCGAACCAACCGAACCAGAGAATCCCGGTGCCCATCATCACCAAGGGCATCGAGTGCGGGGGGTGACCCTGACTCGGCCATCCTCTGCGCCTGCCGAGGACCAGCACTGCGGCCAGTGCGGCAATGCCCGCGTTCACGTGGATGGCGGTGCCGCCTGCGAAATCGAGGGCACCCCTGTCTCCGATCCAGCCCCCATAGACCCACTTGAACACCGGGACGAACACGAGGAGGAGCCAGGCAGGGGCGAAGATGGCCCACGCCGAGAACTTCATGCGATCGGCCACCGCACCGGAGATGAGGGCGGGGGTGATGACGGCGAACATGCCCAGGAAGGCGACCGTCAGCAGCCCGGATCCACCGTCCTCACCGGTGATGCCCAGACCACGAAGGAACGCCATGTCGAGATTCCCGAGGAGTGCACCGTCACCCGATTGGGCCAGCGAGTAGCCAACCACCACCCAGAGGATCGGGATGACGAGAAGACACCAGAAGTTCATCATCAGCATGTTCAGGACGTTTCTCGTCCGGTCCATGCCTCCGTAGAACAACGCCAGACCCGGCGTCATGAACAACACCAACGCCGAGGAAGTCAACACCCAGGCCGCATCGCCAGTATCCATCAGCACTCCTCCCGAACCGGATGGCTCCGTTGCTGCGGCATCGTTTCGGCGCTGTGTTTCAGAAATGTTTCTGCTCGCCGAAGAGGTCGTTAACAGGATCACACGGGCCTGCCTGACTCGGGCCGACCAGCTCGATCAGGGAATGCTCGTCATCTCCGACTGGGGAAGCTGGAACCGGTAGCCCATTCCCGGCTCGGTGATGAAGTACCTGGGTGCGCCCGGTTCAGGTTCGAGCTTTCGTCTGACCTGGGCCATGAATACCCTCAGGTAGTTGGTCTCTTCGCCGTACTGGGGTCCCCAAACGTCGTGCAGAAGCTTGGTCTGGCTGACCAGTTTGCCGTGATTGCGGACCAGGACCTCAACGATTCCCCACTCGGTCGGCGTGAGCCGGATCTCGGAGCCGTCGAAGCCAATCACCCGTTTCGCCTGGAGGTCGATGGTGAAATGAGGTGTTGTCACCACTGCCCCCGCCGTGTCGTCTGGGAACGAGCGGCGCAGGGCCGCCCGCAACCTGGCGAGGAGCTCGCCCATGCCGAACGGCTTGGTGACGTAGTCGTCCGCTCCGGCGTCGAGTGCCTGGATCTTGTCGCGCTCGGACTCACGAACGGTCAACACGATGATCGGGACATCGGTCCAGCCTCGCAAGCCGCGGATCACATCGACCCCATCGATCCCCGGCAACCCGAGATCGAGGATCACCGCATCGGGACGCTGGGCAGCCGCTCGTTGCAGGGCCTCTTCGCCACTGTGGGCGGCGTCGATCTGATAGCCGATGGCCTTGAGATTTATGGCCAGTGCACGCAGGATCTGCGGCTCGTCGTCGACCAGGAGGATCCTTCCCTGGCTAGACACGATGGGGCTCCGGCTCGACTACATCGGGGACGACGATGCGACCAGCGATCTTGAACCCGATCACCATCGTGGTGCCGCCCCCCGGTGTGTCCTCGATAGTCAGTTCGTTGCCCATCGCCTCCAGCAGGCCCCTGGAGACGGCGAGGCCCAACCCCACTCCTTCGCTGGCAGCAGAGTCGCCGAGACGCTGGAAAGGCTGAAAGACGGTGTCCCGGGAGTCTTGGGGTATGCCAGGCCCACGGTCGCTTATCCGCAGGTCGATACGCCGGGCGATCTCACCGGCGCTGACCCGAACCGTCTGGGAACCAGGAGACCAGACGAGGGCATTCTCGACCAGGTTGGCGACCACCCTCTCGAGGAGCGCCGGATCGGTCTGGATCTCCGGGAGGGTCTCGGGGATGTCCACCACCACCCGGTCACGGCTCACTCCGAGGCCCGCCACCGCGGCGTTGACGACTTCGTCCAGTCCCACTGGGCGGAAAAACACATGGACCGCCCCAACTTGGACACGGCTCGCATCGAGCAAACGCCCCACCAGGCGGTTGAGACGCTCTGTCTCCTCCAGAATCGTCCGTAGAAAGGACCCGATCTGCGCCGGGCTCCATGCCACGTCGGTCTCGAGCAGGCTCGTCACAGAGGCCTTGATCGTGGCCAACGGGGTCCGGAGGTCGTGCGACACCGCGCCGAGCAGGGCGGTGCGCAGGCGATCGGTCTCGGCCATGGCCTCAGCCGACCCAGCCTCCCGTTCGAGCACCTCCCGCTCCATGGCCTGGACGATCTGGGCGGCAAATGCTCGCAACACGAGTCGGTCGTCGTTGGAGAGCTTCCCATCGAGGATGACCAGGACCGCGCCGTTGGTGAGGTCGATCATCTCGGTGCCCTTCTGCGGAGCGTCGAGGACCATGCTCCCGTCCCAGGCCAGTGTCTCCCAACCCGCGTCGTCCCGGCGGAGGACGCTGACAGCCTCCAGCCCGAACGTCTCCCTGATCCGACTCACCAGGCCCGTCTCGTCGCTAGCGAAGACAGGGTGACCCGGTGCCGCCGTGGCGGCCAATGCCTCGGCCTGGGCCCGCGCCCGTCGCCCTTCGGCCGCACCACGTCTCGAGATCCCGACCAGAAGCCCCACCGCCAAGGAGACGAAGAGGAAGGCGAACAGCGAGAACAGGTTGTCTGCGCTGTTGATGGTCCAGGAGCGAACCGGCGGCGTGAAGTACCAGTTGGCCAGGAAGAATCCCAACACCGCTGTGGCCGCCGCGGGCAGGGCGCCGCCGACAACGCCGACTCCGACCGCCGCGAGGAGATAGACGAGGAGCACGTTGTGTAGCGGAGCGTCGAACCAGGTGAGTAGGGCCCAAGTGATCACGGGTGGCCCGAGCAGGGCCAGGGCCCACGCCGAAGCCCGCCGCACCGGGCTCAACACGTCACGCGAACGCCGTCGGCGGTTGGGCCGGGGCCTGGCGCCCTCATACGAGATGACGTGTATGTCAATGTCGCCTGCCATGCGGACCACACGGGATACCGGTGAGCCGAGCAGGAGCTCCTGCCAGCGGGAGCGTCGCGAGGCCCCAAGGACGAGCTGGGTGGCATTCTCCCCCTTGGCGAATCCGATCAAAGACGAGGCCACATCGTCTCCGACCACCTCGTGATACCGGCCTCCCAGGCTCTGCAACAGTCCGACCTGCCCGGTGAGTGCCGTGCTCGTCTCGTCGGTCAGCCCGTCGGTGGGTCGGACGAAGACTCCGAGCAGGTCGGCGCGCGATCTCATGGCGAGCCTCGCGGCACGTCTGACGATGTCGTCTCCGCCAATCGCACCGGCGATCGCCACAACCACCCTCTCCTTTGTCTCCCACTGGTGCTGGATGCCGTGGGCACTCCGATATCGAGCCAGAGCCTCGTCCACCCGATCAGCTGTCCAGGAGAGGGCGAGCTCGCGCAGGGCTCCCAGGTTCCCGGGCCGGAAGTAGTTGCCGAGGGCGGCGTCGATTCGCTCCGCCGGGTAGATCTTGCCCGACGCCATCCGCTCCCTGATCCCCTCCTGTGTGAGGTCGACCAACTCGATCTCCTCCGCCCGGCGGACGACGGCGTCAGGGATCGTCTCACGCTGGACGATGTCGGTTATCTCGTATACGACGTCGTTCAGGGACTCGAGATGCTGAATGTTGAGTGTCGTCAGAACGTCGATTCCGGCGTCGAGAAGCGCGTCGACGTCTTGCCATCGCTTGGGGTTGGCTGATCCCGGTATGTTGGTGTGGGCCAACTCATCGACGAGGGCGACCTCGGGCACCCTGCGCAGCACCGTGTCCAGGTCCATCTCCTCGAAGGTGGAGCCGCGGTACTCCATCGTGCGACGGGGGATGGTTTCGAGGTCCCCGATCATGGCTTCGGTGTCGGCGCGAGCGTGAGGCTCTACGTAACCGATGACCACGTCGCGGCCTGCAGCTCGAAGACGATGGCCCTCCTCGAGCATGGCGTACGTCTTGCCGACCCCGGGGGCGGCACCGAGATAGACCCTGAGCCTGCCGGTGCTCACCTCTCTACGGTATCGCCACGCCGGCTTCGCAGGCTCTTTCGGGCATGGGCCAGCTCACTGGCGAGAACCCCGACCACCAGGACTGCCAGCGTGAGGATCACGTCGGCCCGCTCGTAGATCTCCCAATGGAAATGGGGCTCGGTATGGGCATACCCGAACCAGATCGCTCCGGAGACCGCGGCCACCGCCCCCACCTCGCGGCCTCCATACCATGATGCGATGGCGGCCGCGATGGGTAGGGCTACGGCGATCACGGCCTGTGCCGTCTCGGCCGGCACGAAGACCCAGGCCGCGGCGGTCCCGATCGCGGCGCCGACGAGTGCCCTGCCGGTGAGCTTCATAACACTCGGCTCGATCGCAGGTGCCGACTCCGCCGGCCTCATTCGAACAACCCCAGGGACAAGAACACGATCCCGATGAGCCCCAGGGCAACCACCAGGGAGAGTCGGGCCGTAATGGCCAGATCGGTCTCGCTGCTCGGCTCCCGGTTGGCCCTCCGGATCAGGACCACCGCCATCGAGGTCGCAGTCGCGACGAGGGCGATGCCGATGCTGAGCGGAATCAAATCCAAACGCAGCGATAGTGAATCGCTCACCCCATCACCGTACGTCTCGCCCCGGCCAGGGTCATCGGAACTAACGGTTTCCTAGCGGGCTGGCGCATGTTCCGAACGCGTCGCTGAGGCTGGGTCGAACGCGCTAAGGCCCGGTCAATCCTCACCGACCGGGCGACAGGAAGCCGTCAAGAAGGGCTCGATGCGCTCGCTCTCGCGGTACAAGAGAGGCCATTGGCCGATTTCGGATATCTGCTCCTGCCGATCGCCTTCTTCGCCCTCTGCGTGGCGTATGTCCGCGGGCTTGATCGCATCGTCCGCGCTTCGGAGGAGACACAGCGCAGCACCGAGGAGAAGTCTGGATGATGGTCGACAACATCATCGGCCTGGTGCTTGCGATCTTGCTTGCCGGCTTTCTCCTGTTCGCCCTTCTCTTCCCAGAGAAGTTCTGAGGAGCTCTCATGTCGGCCGCCGCCTGGCTCCAATTCGTCGTGGTCATCGCCGCGGTGCTCGTCACGGCCGTCCCCCTTGGCCGCTATATGGCCTGGGCATACGGCGATGGGGCCCGCCCCAGGCGACCGCGTCTTCCTGCGCGTCGAGCGATATATATATCGGCTGTGCCGGATCGACCCCGCCACCGAGCAGCGATGGACCACCTACGCCTACACACTGCTGGGTTCAGCATCTTCTCGTTCGTGGGTGTATGTGCTGCAACGCGTCCAGGGATCCCTGCCGGTCAACCCGGCCGAGCTCTCGGCAGTGGTGCCTCATCTCTCCTTCAACACCGCGGTCAGCTCATGACCAACACCAACTGGCTGGCTCTGGTTCACCGTGCTCTTCGCCAACTTCGCCGAGGCCATGGCCGAGGGCCGTGGCAAGGCCCAGGCGGCCACCCTTCGCAAGACGAGGGAAGAGACCATCGCCAAGCGACGAAGGAGGGACGGCACGCTGGAGCAGGTGCCCTCCTCCGAGCCGGGCGTCGACGATGTTGTGGTGGTGTCCGCAGGCGAGATGATCCCCACCACAAGACTTCGTAAGGTTCGTCACGCCCAGCGTCAACAACGCGTCAAGACGGGCCCGCCAATCGCGTCAACGAGGGTAAGAAGTGATTGTGGGCCGTCGATAGGGCGGCCTGTTCTCCGCGTGGTGGCACGGATGCCGAGAGAGCTGAAAGGCGATGGGCAGGTCGGGGATGAGGCTCAAGCAGAGCGTGTTTGGCAGGCCCTTTGCCTCACACGAGGAACAGCACCAGCTCCTGCCCAAGCGACTCGCGCTTCCAGTGTTCGCCTCCGACCCATTGTCGTCGGTGGCATATGCGACCGAGGAAGCGATGCTGGTCCTCGCTCTTGCCGGCACGGCTGCGTTCACGCTTCTGACCCCGATCTCCCTGGCCATTGCCGGGCTCTTGCTGATCGTCGTCATCTCCTATCGGCAGACGATCAAGGCATACCCGGACGGGGGTGGGGCATTCATCGTGGCCAACGACAACCTCGGGATCAAGACCGGAGCGGTGGCGGCCGCAGCGCTCTTGGTGGACTACGTGCTGACGGTATCGGTGTCGGTGGCGGCCGGTGTGGCGGCGATCACGTCGGCGGCGCCTGGACTGATCCCATGGCGTGTCTGGATCGCGCTTGGCTTCGTTCTGCTACTGACCGTAGCCAATCTGCGCGGAGTGAAAGAGGCCTCCACCCTGTTCGCCTTCCCCACGTATCTCTTCGTGTTCACGGTGGGGGCAATGCTCGTCGTGGGGTTTGCTCGGTGCTCTGACGGGACCTGTCCGACCGCCATCTCTTCGGGGCTCGACATCGAAGCCGAGGTGGGGGCGGTGACCCTCTTCCTCGTCCTGCGCGCCTTCGCATCCGGGTCCACCGCCCTCACCGGTGTCGAGGCTGTCGCCAACGGTGTGCAGGCGTTCCGCGAGCCCAAGTCACACAACGCAGCTACCACGCTCGCGGTGATGGGGGCGATATCGATCTCGATGTTTCTCGGGATCTCGACTCTCGCCCGCTGGTTCGATGTACGGATCTCGGAGAGCACTATCGACGAATACGGCACGGTGATCTCCCAAATCGGTCGCGCCGCGTTCAACGGAGGATTCGGCTTCTACGTGTTGCAGGTGTTCACCGCTGCCATCTTGATCCTGGCCGCGAACACTGCATATCAGGATTTCCCACGCCTCTCGGCCATCCTCGCCCGACACAAGCTGATGCCCCGGCAGTACATCAACCGAGGTGACCGATTGGTCTTCTCGAACGGAATCGTGACTCTGGCTGTGATCGCAGCCGCCCTTCTGGTGGTGTTCCAAGCAGAGGTGAGTCGTCTGATCCAACTGTACGTCGTGGGCGTCTTCACCGCTTTCACGCTCAGCCAGACAGGGATGGTCCGACACTGGCTGCGACTGCGCGAGCCGGGCTGGAGACGATCCGTCGTCATCAACGCTGTCGGCGCCGTCACGACCGGCGTCGTCCTCATCGTCGTGGCCATCGTCAAGTTCAGTCATGGTGCGTGGATAGTGATCCTGGCCATCCCGATCCTCGTAGGCCTCATGCTGGGTGCTCGTCGGCACTACCGGTGGGTTGCGGCCCAACTGAGGGAGATCCCGGTGGAGGCCGAGCCGCGTCCGACCCGGGTCCTGGTCTTGATCGCCCACCACGACGCCGGAACCGACCGGGCTCTGCGTTACGCCCAGTTGATCCATGCCGATGCGGTGACCTGTGTTCATGCCGAGGAGCCGAGGTCCGACGATCTCATCTACACCTGGGATGCCGCTCACCCCCGCCACACCCTCGAGGTCCTACCCGGCGAAGACGAATCTATCTCCCGAAGGGTGGTCGAGCGCGTCCGTCGGGAGCGTGACCTGCATCAGAACGCCAGGGTCACGGTGATCCTCGCCGATCGCGTATTCAGGAGGTCGGTGCTCGCTCCGTTCGCCCACCGTCACAGCCTCGCCATCAAGTCGCGCCTTCTGTTCGAGCCAGGAGTCGTCGTGACGGACCTCAATGTGCTTCGCCGTTCCAGGCGTAGCGGGTTGCCGCGGGTGCCGATGAACCGCATCGAACAGGTGGTCCTGGTGTCCGACATGACCAGGCCGATTCGGGAGGCACTGACCTACGCCGAGCGTCTTGGGCCCGGAGTCACCGCCATCCACATCGATGTCGACACCGCCCAGCGGGAGCGACTGGAGAGTCAGTGGGAGGAATCTGGATACCAGTTCCCATTGGTGATCATCCCGAGCCCATTCCGAAGCATCGTCGATCCGATGGTCGGGTATCTGCGTCAAAGAAGACGGGCCGCGATCCCCGGAACGCTCATCTCGGCGATCATTCCCGAGTTCATCGTGCCAGGTCGTGTCACCCAACTCCTCCACAACCAGACGGGGCTGGCCATCAAGGGAGTCCTTGGCGGTGAGCCGAACATCGCTGTCACCAGCGTCCCCTTCCACCTACGCCCAGCAGACACTCCTGGGGACACCTAGCCGGGGTTTCCCACAGAGACGAAGGCCGGCGACATCTTGCGCCGGGAGCCCGAGCCGCCCCGGGAGCAAAAGGAGTTCCGCTGTGGACGCCCCCGTCCAGGGCGACGATCCGGGTAGCTTCGGCTCGACATCGCGAAAGGAGCTCGCATGACCGATCCGACACCTCCGATGGAGCCATCGCCGGCGCCCACCGGAAGAAACACCTGGATCGTGGTTGTCCTCGTTGTGATCCTGGCCATCGTTCTGATCGTCTACCTGGGAGGAAATGACGACACCGACGGGACGACGGCTGACACATCGGCGCCGGGGACCACGACCGCGACCACCGCGGTGGCGACGACGGCCGCTCCGACAACAGTGGCCACTACCGCCGCGGGTTGACCCGCACCGCGCGGGGCGTCAGCCACCCAGGATGCCTTCGACACCGGCCGAAGGCGTGACATCCGGAAGCTTCATCATCCGGAATGAATTGAAGAATCCGACCAGGCCTGCGATGAGCGGCACCAGCAACGCCACCTGAAGCGCGAAGGGCCGCGCCTCGTCGTTGATCCGGATGACCTCATCGCGGATCGGCTCCGGTTGCGAGGCGAGCATGGCTTCGACTGCGGTGTTGCTGAGGACCTGGGCGTCCTCTTCGAGGACCGCGGCCACCTGAGCCTTCTCTTCGGGGGGCAGGACTGCGCTGGCGTCGCTCATGCTGATGAATGCCGCCGAGAGGGTCGCCAGCATCACCCCTCCTGCGAAGGCGAGACCGAAGGACAACCCGAACGACCCGGCCGCGGAATTGACACCGGCGGCCTCACTGATTCGCTCTTCGGATATCGGAGCCAACGCGTAGTTGTTCAACTGGGAGACAAGCAATCCCAACCCGATGCCCATGATGAACAGGGGCAATGCCAGCCACCACCCGGTGTCCGTGCGCGGGACGATCGGGATCATGACGACGATCCCGATGCTGAGCAGGGCGAAGCCCGCCCGGATCACCGCCGGAGGGCGTCTCTTTCCCGCCCTCTTCCCGGCCAGGATCGACACCGCAAACATGGTCAGGGAAAGGGGAGCGATGGTGATGCCGGTCTGCAGCGCGTTGTACTCGAGCACCATCTGGAGAAAGATCGGGACGACGATCATCGATCCGCCGAGGGCGATCTGCTGCATCATCTGACCAGATATCCCGAGGCGGAACATCTTCGAGCGCAACAGGTCGGGATCGAGCAGCGTCACGTTCCCCTCCCTCTTGCGCTTGACCAGCCACCAGGCAAGGAGCGCCAACCCGATCAGGCCAAGGCCGATCAGGAGACCTACCGCCTCCCCGCCTTCCTGCCACACCAGTATCCCGAGCACCAGGCCGCCCATGCCGAGGACCGAGAACAGCGCTCCGATGAGGTCGAGACGTCTGTCGCCCGTATAGGCCACATCGCGGACCAGCCCGATGCCGAGCAGGACTATTGCGATGACGACGACCTCGAGCAGGAACCCGACACGCCACGAGAGAAAGGTGGTGACGAACCCTCCGAGGAGCGGTCCGACCGCGGCTGCGATCGCAGCAGAGGCTCCCACCAACGCGTAGACCCGCTTCTGGGCTTCCCCCGAGAAGTTGCCGTGGATCAGCGACTGCATCGCCGGCAACAGCAGCGATGCGCCCAGACCACCGAACACCGCCCAGAATATGATCATCGGGCCCAGGCTGTCGGTGAGGGTCATCGTGAGTGCGCCGGCGGCATAGCCGAGCAGACCGAGCACGTAGGCCAGTTTCCTCCCGATCAAGTCGCCGATCTTGCTGCTGATCAGGATGAATGCGGCCGAGACCAGGGCCTCGAGTGCGATGGCTGCCTGGACACTGCTGACCGTCGTTCCGAGGTCCTCCACCACCGCCGATATCGATACGTTCATCAGCGTGGTGTCGACGACGAGCACGAACATCGCCATCGCCAGGAGGATCGCCAGCCGAGGGTTCCAGGCTCCCTCTTCAGCTACGGGCGAGTTGATTGGATCCGTCATCTCCTACCTTGCTTCGAAGCACCGCGACCCCTGCTGAGCGCTCGTGAATGTAATCCGCGATACGGCTGCGAGCCCGTCTCGCCTCGCGGTCACACGTATCCGTATGCCAGGAGGATCCTCCCTGCGGCGACGAGGCCGATGCCAAAGGCTCCAATGGCGTCAGATGGGTCCCCGTATCTCGGGCCGACCGAGGCGAAGGCGGTGAGGAACACGGTGACCCAGCCGAGACGCCGCATCGGGCGGGTGAGATGTGGGCCCGAAGCCACGAGGACTGCCGCGACGATGGCGACCCGCAGGACCGGGAACCTCGGTGTCGGATCCTCGAGACCGAGCTCGGGAAGGACATAGGGCCAGGCGCGATTGGCCACCAAGGAGAGCAAGGTGCTCAGCAATACGGACAGCAGGGCCGCAAACACGACGTCCCGTGCTGCATGGCGTCTCTTCCTGCCGCCTGCCAACACCGCGATCAGGACCGCGAGGGCGAAGAGGAGCCCGAAGGTGTAGACCAGAGCCCACAGAGATCCGGCCGACGACCCGAGATAGGCAATAAGCCGGGTCCCTGCCTCCTCCCAGGGGCCAGACCTTCCAATTCGGAACAGGCCCAATCCGACCAGGAGGCAGCCGAGCACCAGCGTCATCGCGTCGGCGGGCCTGAGTGCCCGCGGCTGCGATTCGGTCGATATGAAGAAGGGGAGACGGGCGCTCAGAGAGATGGATTCTTGTCGTATATGGCCCTGCGGCATCGCCAGAGGGGCCGATCCATCCGGCCATACCCGGCGGAGTCGATTCTCCTGTCTACCATCCGGGTCCCGTCTGATGCCCCAGGACTTCGATCGAGGTGACCCGGTGCGGTCACAGCGAGAGCGCCGGTTTCCTCCTGAGCCGAAATCGGTGTCACACGCCCGACAGTTCGTGCTCGCCGACGGCTGGGCGGACGACGAGGCCTCACGACTCCGTCTTGCCACGGTCGTGTCCGAGCTGGTGACCAACGCGATCCTCCACGCTCGGACCTCCTTCGTCGTGTCCGTCACGAATCATGGGGAATCGATCCGCATAGAAGTGACCGACGAATCAGAGGACATGCCGGAGAAGCGGTCCTATGGGGAACTGAGCGTCACCGGGAGGGGCCTGCACGTCGTCGATGCATTCGCGGACCATTGGGGGTTCTCGCCGAACCCGGCCGGCAAGACCGTCTGGGCCGAACTGGATAGAGATCGGGTGGCCAGTTGAACGACACGGCAGATCACGTTCGGGTGTCCCTGCTCGGCGTTCCGGTCGAAGTCTGGCAACGGGCGTCGGCCCACCAGGAGGCGATCCATCGAGAGTTCGACATTCTGAAGGCCAACCTCGACCAGGATTCGGTCCCGAACCAACTGAATGATCTGGTCAGCTCTCTGACTGCGAGGTTCGCGGGTGTCGGCGACGAGACCTCGGCCGAGCTGCAACGAGCGGCTGAGGAGGGGAGGCAGGAGATCGATCTCGTCTACACGGTGCCGCGGGCTGCCGCCGCGGCCAGCAGAGAGCTCGCCTCCATGCTCGACAGAGCGGACCGGTTCTGTCGGGAAGGTGAGGAGATGTTGACCCTTGTCACCCCGCCCGATCTCGTTGCGTTTCGTCGATGGTTCCTCGCCGAGTTCAGCCGTCAGATCGAGGAGGGTCAGGACCCCCTCAGCTGGCCGGAGTACGAACGCACCCTGATTGAGGTCGATCAGGGGGTGCGGGACAGGTCTGTCGTTGCCGGCACCGACTCGGTCGTCTTCGAAGGCGAGCTGGATCTGATGACGGCGGGGGCACTGCGGGATCAGATCCTCCTGTCACGGAGAGAGGAAGGCTCGGCCGTCGTCGAGTTGGACCTGCGCGGGGTCACGTTCATCGACTCGGTCGGGATCAGCCTGCTCGTCACCGCCTACAAGCGGTTGCAAGACGACGGGGCCGAGATGCGAATCATCCTCCCCGAGCGTCTGCGCCCGCTCGTCGAGATCAGTGGCCTCGTCGACGTCCTCGCCCCCCGATTCGTGACCGTCGAGGGGACCCGGGACATCTAGTCCGACCTATCCCTGGGGCCCCGGTTTGTGGTGCTCCGTGAACGGGTAATCGCTGCGTTCCCCAACATCGGAGGTCAGGATGAAGGAAGCCCAAGTCGACGAGCTGTTGTATCAGGCGTTGGAGACCGAGCTAGGTGGTGTGAAGATCTATGAGAAGGCGATCAGCTGTGCGGTCAACGAGGACCTTCGGGAGGAATGGGAGAAGTATCTCTCCGAGACCGAGGACCACGTACGCATCGTGGAAGACGTCTTCTCCCAACTGGGCCTGGACCCAACGACCGAGACGCCGGGTCGACAGGTAGTTCGGCACAAGGGTCAGTCACTCCTCAAGGCCATGGAGATGGCCTCCGAATCGGGGAACCCGACGACGGCCGAGCTGGTGGCGGCCGAGTGCGTCGTCGAGGCGGAGACCAAAGACCATGCCAATTGGGAGCTGATCGGCAGGGTCGCCGAGAAGGCGACCGGTGAGCGACGCACGGTGCTGACCGACGCCTACGAGCAGGTCGAGGAACAAGAGGACATGCATCTCTACCACACCATGGGCTGGGCCCGTGAGCTGTGGATCGAATCACTGGGGATGCCGGCGGTCCTCCCTCCACCCGAGGAAGAGAAGAAGGTGACGACTGCGATCGGCGCCTCGCGGGCCGAGCAGTCTCGCGGCGACATGCTCTGACGCCAGACGCTCGGCAGGTCTCAGCGGAGGTTGACCGCACCGAAGGCCGTCCAATATGCTGGACTCATGTCCAACAATGCGGGACGCATCCGGGTAGCAGGTGGCGGTCCACTCTCGGACTTGCGCGTCCTCGAGCTGGGGACGCTGATCGCTGGGCCTTTCGCCGGTCGATTGTTCGCCGACTTCGGCGCCGAGGTCATAAAGGTCGAGCATCCGGACCGTGGCGACCCTCTACGCAGCTGGGGGATGACGTCGGACAGCACCGATTCACTCTGGCATCTCATCCAGTCGCGCGGAAAGCTCTCTGTCACGGCCGATCTCCACGATCCGGCAGACCAGTCCTTCGTACGGGAGCTGGCGATCGAGAGCGACGTGCTCATCGAGAACTTCCGCCCCGGGCGTCTCGAAAAATGGAATCTCGATCCCCACGACCTGATGGAGGCCAATCCAGGGTTGATCGTGGTTCGCATCTCGGGTTACGGCCAATCAGGCCCGTTGAGTGACCAGCCGGCATTCGGCACGATCGCAGAGGCCGCCGGCGGCTTGAGGCACGTCACCGGCGAGCCGGATCGGCCTCCGACACGGGTGGGTCTCAGCCTTGGTGATTCCATCGCATCGTTGTACGCCGTGATGGGGGCGCTGACGGCGCTTCATGAACGAGAGACATCGGGACGCGGCCAGGTAGTGGACGTGGCTTTGACCGAATCGACCTTCTCCATGCTGGAAGGGATCCTGCCTGAATTCTCCTACCACGGGGCGATCCGCCACAGGACAGGAAATATCGCCCACAACTCCGCCCCGACCAACGCGTATCCCACTGCAGATGGAGCGCTGGTCTGCATCGCTGCAAACACGACAGGCCTCTTTCGGAAGCTGTGCCAGATCGTGGGAAGAGAGGATCTCGCCTCCGACCCGTCCTTGGCCACCAACACTGGCAGGGTGGCACGCGTCGTTGAACTCGATGAAGCCATTGCAGCCTGGACGGAGACGCGGACCGCCGACGAGATAGTGGAGATGTTGCGAGCTCAGCAGCTGCCGGTCAGCCGAATCAACAGCATCGCGGACATCGTGTTGGACCCGCAATTCCTGGCACGCGATGCAATCGTCGAAGTGGAGGATGCCCGGCTCGACCGACCGCTGTTGGTGCCCGGAGTCATTCCGAAATTGTCGCGCACACCCGGAGTGGTGCCCCCGCTCGCACAGCAGCTGGGTGAAGCCACAGAGCGGATTCGTGGCCGTGTCGACCAAGGGGGCCAGGTCGGTCGGCGTGGGATCGATTGAGACATTTCGAGGGCCGGTCAGCCCAGATCGGCTCGGGGTGACACTGATCCACGAGCACGTGTTCGTGCGCAACCCAGAGCTCGAGGTCAACGATCCGGACGGTGAGTGGGAACCCAACGGCCTAATCGAGGCCGCCGTCCATGGTCTCACGAAGCTCTACGAGCTGGGGGTCCGGACGGTGGTCGACCTCACAGTCCCAGGGTTGGGCCGTGACGTGCGACTAGTGGCCCGGGTGGCGGAACGTGTCCCCATCAATCTCATCGCCGCGACCGGTTGGTATACGCCCAACGTCCTGCCTCGATATTTTCATTTCCATGGGCCCGGGCGAGTGATCGACGTGGCAGACCCTCTCGCCGGGCTATTCATCCGTGACATCCGTGAAGGAATCGGCGACGGGAAGGTAAGGGCCGGGATGCTGAAAGTGGTGACCGATGAAGAGGGTGTCACACCGGACGTCGCCCGCGTGATGTCAGCCGCCGCCTATGCCCATCATGAGACCGGGGCGCCAATCACGACCCATTCCCATCCGTTGTCACGCAACGGCTTGGAGCAGCAGGCATTCCTCGGAAAGCTGGGCGTCGCGGCGGAGCGAATCATCATTGGCCACTCAGGCGATAGCGAAGACCTCGACTACCTCCGAGCGTTGATGGACAACGGGTCGACCATCGGCATGGATCGATTCGGGATGGAGCACGTTCTCCCCGACGAACGGAGAGTCCGAACACTCCTGGCCCTCCTCGAGCTCGGTTACGCAGACCGCATGGTTCTCTCCCATGATGCGGCTTTCTACAGTCACATCACCCCGCCATCCTGGCGCGTCGCCTCGGCACCGCACTGGCGAATGGACACCATTTCGAAGCGCATCCTCCCAATGCTCGTCGATGCTGGTGTGTCGCCGGGCTCGATCAGCCAGATGATGGTGAGCAATCCACGACGTCTGCTGGAGGGGGCCGCGTGAAAGCCGCCCTGTTGGTCGAGCCGAACACAATCGTGATCGACGACGTCCCCGACCCCGAGCCGGGGCCGCGGGAGGTGATGATTTCCGTTGGTGGTGTCGGTCTGTGCGGTTCGGATCTGAGTGTCTTCAGCGGACGGTGGAAGCCTCCCGCTTATCCCTGGATCATGGGGCATGAGGTCTTCGGTGTCGTCGTAGCCCTGGGTCCGGGTGTGCCGCCCGATCGAATCGGTCAGGCCGTGGTGGTGGAACCAAACGTGGCGTGTCTTGCCTGCGAGCGATGCAGCCGTGGGCTCACCTCGGCCTGTGCAGGAAGACAATCGGTCGGCATGAACCGGCCTGGTGCCCTGGCCGAGAGACTCGTTGTCCCTAGCCAGTTCGCATGGGCCATCCCGGAATTGCCCGCCACTGACCTCGTCTGCGTCGAGCCGACGACCGTAGTCCTGGCGGCGCTGCGCCGACTGAAGATGCCTATGCCTGATTCCGCCCTCGTGGTCGGTGTGGGCGCCCAGGGACTGACGATGTCGCTTGCTCTGATCGAGCGGGGGGTCGCAACCTTTGTCGAGGACATCAATCCGGACCGCGTCGCTTTGGCAACCGAGTTGGGCGCGATTTCGGCAGGAAGCGATGACAGTCGACATTTCAGCCTGATCGTCGACGCGGCGGGAGGGCCCTCATCGATGGCGGTGGCCCTGGACCGGGCCGAGCCGGGCGCCACACTGCTCTGCCTTGGTCTCGACAGCCGTCCCCTGGGATTGACCACGCAAACCCTCGTCCGCCAACAGCTCACTTTGCAGGGCTCGCTGACCTATGACCACCCAGGCGATTTCGAAGCGGCCATCGACGCGATCGTCGGGGGCCGGCTCAATCCGGGCCGCATCGTCACCGACGAGTACCCGTTGGAAGACGCCCAGGCCGCTTTTGATCGAAGTGGATCGGCAGCCGGCAAGACGTGGATCAGAGTCGCTGCCTAGCTCAGAGTCAGTTGCGCCAGTCAAATGCGTCCCGTATGCTAGGTTGCTGTCCAACTATGTGGAACCGGTCACAGGTACTTGTGGCGCTGTTTCCCGGGTGACAAGAGGAGGAGATATGACCAAGCGTCCCCGTATCCTCGCCCTTTCGCTGGCGATGGCCCTGGTGCTCGTCGCATGTGGCGATGATGGTGGAGGAGAGGAGGCCACGACCACTGCTGCCGAGGAGGCCACCACCGCGCCTGCTGAAGCGACCACCACCTCAGTGGCGGCCGAGTCGACTACCAGCGCGGCGGAAGCGCCCGAGGGTGTCGAACTGGTCCTGGCCCACAGCTACCAGGACACCCAGCCCCAGGTGGTCTGTGGTGCCGACGTGATCAAGGAGGTCGCCGAGGCCGCCGACGTCGGCCTGACCATTGAGATCTTCGGTGACAGCGCGCTCGGCGGTGACGCCGATCGTATCGAGTCTGTTGTCTCAGGTGACATCCACATCGACATCCAAGGGGCTTCGGCTTTGAGCGCGGTCTACGAGCCGATGAGCGTGGTCGACGGTGCCTTCGTGTTCGACGACAGCGAGCACCTGTACGGGTTCTTCACCAGCGATGCATCGGACGAGCTGACCGCCGGGTTCGAGGAAGCCACGGGAGTCGCCATCCTGGGTGCCTGGAACACCGGGGCTCGACAGTTCACGGCCAACGTGGCGATCCGCACACCGGATGACCTTCAGGGGCTTCGGATGCGGTTCCCTCCGTCGCCTCAGTTCCTCCTCAATGCGGAGGCGATGGGTGCTGAGCCGGTCGAGGTGGCTTTCGAGGAGCTGTATCTGGCCCTACAGCAGGGGACAGTCGACGGTCAGGAGAATCCGATCGTCAACATCGACGCGATCAACCTGGACGAGGTGCAGGACTACATCAGCCTGTCGAGCCACCAACTCAGCTCGAACCTCGTTGTGGTCAACGCCGACACTTGGAACTCGCTCAGCCCGGAGCAGCAGGCGGCGCTCCAGGCCGGCGTCGACGATGCGATGGTCCAGGAGCCACAGTGTGCCGCCGACTCGGAAGAGCAGATCCTCGAGGGTTGGCGCACTGACGGGTCCTTGGAGATAGTCGAGGACGTCGACCGGGACGCGTTCCGCGAGCGCGCCGAGCCGTTCCTGAGGGATGCCTGGTCGGAAGAGCAGATCGCCGTGCTGGACGCGATCCGGTCCACGGCCGGGGGATAGAGCCGAGCTGACTGTGCCCGGGCTTGGCCCGGGCACAATCTCCCTCACCGAGCCTATGGTCGTGCGAGCGCCGGCACCTGGTGCTCGCGGACGGAGGACGAGCTTCTGATGGACCAACGCGAAAGTCCGCCCTCCGAGGGTGACGACACGGCCCACGAGTCCCCATCGGAAGAGCTGCACGCACTGGAAGAAGAGCTTCAATCCGTAGAGACCGATGCGCTCCAAGACGAGGAGCCCCTCCTTCCATCAGGTGGGACAATGCGCAGGATCCTTCAGGCACTTGGAGTGCTCGAGCAGGTTGTCGGATCACTGCTGTTGGTGCTCGTCCTCATCCTGGTCCTGGCTCAGGTGGCACAGCGATACCTGCACTGGGCGGCACCATGGACCGGCGAGCTCGCCCGACTTTCGATGGTTTGGGCCACCTTCCTCATGGCCGGCTACCTACTCGCCTATCCACCTTTCCACATTGCCATCAAGGTCATCGACTACGTCGCGAAAGATCGTTGGCTCGCCGTGGTCAAGCTGTTCGTCAACGTGGTGATCCTGGCAACGACGTTGATTCTCATCTACGGCAGCTACACCCTGGTCACCGGCGGAATCGATCAGGTGACGCCGGCGGGGGAGCTGTCGATGCGCTTTGTGAACGCCGTCCCACTCATTGGCCTCGTCCTCGTCGCCACGCGTGCCGTTCTCGGGATCGTGATCAGGGACATCCCGGCCCTCCGGGGTCCTGGTGGTGATGCAGCATGAGCGTGACTCTGCTGCTCATCGCCATCGTCGTCCTCTTCCTGCTCCGGGTGCCGATGGCGTTCGCCATCCTCGGTCCGTCAGTCGTATATCTCCTGGCCGAGGGCAATACTGCGCATCTCGCGGTCCGGCTCGTGATGCAGGGGATCGACAGCTGGCCACTTCTCGCCGTCCCACTTTTCATCCTCGTCGGGATTGTGGCGACGCGCACTGAGATCGCCGATCGCCTCTATGACGCCGCCGTTCTGTTGCTCGGGCCCCTGCGGGCCGGCCTGGCGTATGTGAACATCGCGGTCAGTCTCGGGTTCTCGTGGATGAGCGGGGCGGCTCTGGCCGATGCGGCGGGCCTGGGCTCGATCGAGGTGAACCACATGCGCAAGAAGGGTTACCCGGCCGAGTTCTCGGTCGGGCTGAGCGCCAGCTCTGCGCTCATCAGTCCGATTATGCCGCCGAGCATCCCGGCGGTGGTGTTTGCGTCTGTCGCTGCTGTGTCGACAGGAGCGCTCTTCGCAGCCGCGGTGATTCCGGCGTTTCTCATGACTCTGGCCCTGGTCGTAGTCGTGTATCTCTGGGCCCGAAAACGGCCCGAGCTGGTCGGGACCTCGTACGACTGGAGCGAAGTGCGTCGAGCCGTCGTCCGCGCACTCCCGCCGATGGGTGCTCCGCTGATCATCTTGGGTGGAATCCTCGGCGGCTTCTTCACTCCAACCGAAGCGGCCGGCATCGGTGCCCTCTACATGCTCTTGCTGGCGCTCTCATATCGGACCCTGCGCTTGCGAGATGTGGCCATCATCTTCCGCGACACCGCGGTGATCTCTGCGCAGATCATGATCATCATCGGGGCATCCGCACTCCTCAGCTGGATCCTGGCCCGCGAGCAGGTCCCGCAGAAGGTCGCCGAGTCGCTCGTCGGCCTCACCGACAACCCCTTTGTCTTCCTGCTAATCATCAATGTCTTGCTTCTGTTCCTCGGGATGCTGCTGGAGCCGACCTCGGCGCTCATCATCGTCACGCCGATCCTGTTGCCGGTTGCCATTGCCTTCGGCGTGGATCCCCTGCAACTTGGGTCGATCGTCATCTTCAACCTGATGGTCGGGCTGTTGACCCCCCCGATGGGGGGCGTGATCTTCGTGCTCAGCTCGGTGACCGGATTGCCCATCGAGCGCGTGTTCAAGGGTGCAGCCATCTATCTCCCGGCCATGATCGTCGTGCTGCTTCTCATTACCTATGTGCCCGCCATCACGCTCTGGCTTCCGGAGCTGATCGGGCTGTGAGCAGAATCCACTGAGATGTCCGTCCTCGAGAAGGCCAGCGACCT
>JAICNB010000098.1 GCA_025928935.1 Acidimicrobiia bacterium | reverse complement strand
CCCAGGCGGTCAAGGCGATGGGGATGGCGACGAAGATCAGTAGCCCGATGAAGGCGGGAGCGGAGAAGACCCAACCCAGCCCGGCGGAGCCTTTCAACGCCCTGCCCCGGGAGACCCGGAGCCCGGTCGTAGCTACCGCAACAGGCTCGACGGGTGGGGTGTCTACCGCCATCGCCCGCCTCCGGGGGCCGGGTCTGAGACCCGGCCCCCCGAAGCTGTCCTCATCCTTCAAGGACCCCCTCCCCCGCCGCCGTGGTGTCGGCGATCACCTGATCGACGGTCATGTTCCCGTCGACCACACCTTCGAGCCCGGTGTTGAACACGCTGAGCACATCACCGAAGCCGGGGACGAAGCCCCAGCGCTGGGAGTAGTCGGCGCCGGCCACGAACGCCTCCAGCTCGGGATGAGCCGAGATCCACTGCTCGGCCACCGACTCACGGGCCGGCATCACGCTGAACGCCTCGGTCCAGGCCAGCGACCCCTCCTCGTTGGTGAGATAGTCGACCAGCTGCCATGACGCCTCCGGGTTGGCCGCATCGGCCGCCACCCCGTAACAGACGGTGAAGGCGAAGTTGCCCTGGCCGGCCGGCCCGGCGGGAAGCTCCGCCACCGCGTACTGCTTGTCGGGGAAGTCGGCAGCCATCGCCGGGGGTAGCCAGTTGCCCTCGACCACCATGGCCGCCTTGTTCTGCCCGAACGCCTCACCGGACCATCCCGAGTCGACTGCAGCCGGCTTCACCGCGAAGCCGTTCTGATAGAGACCGGCCACGAACTCGATCGCCTCCCGGGCCTCGGGGGTGTCGATCGTCATCGCGGTGTTGTCCTCGTTGGTGATGGCCGCCCCGTTCTGGAACAGGAACGCCCCCCAACGGGGGTACTCCACACCCATGGACAGCCCGGCCTGGGCGGTCCCGGCGGCGATCGCCGCCGCATCACCGGTGGTCAGGGCCTCGGCCGCCGCGGCCAGCTCCTCCCAGGTGGTGGGCACGGCCACCCCGGCTGCCTCGAGGGCGGCCGGGTCGTAGACCAGACCCAGGGTGGAGAAGTCCTTGGGCGGGCAGTACCAGGTGCCGTCGTAGGTGAAGGCCTCCCGAAGCGACGGGTAGATGTCGTCAGGGTTGGAGACAGCACCCTCCGGCACCGGGGCCAGGGCGCCGGCCGCGGCCAGGTCCGGCAGCCGGAAGCTGTCGACGTAGAACACGTCGGGCGGGTCACCCGAGGTGAGCGCCGCCTGGAGGGCGACGTCGTATTCGGCCTGAGGCTGGAATGCGGCGTTGGCCCCGGTCTCCTCGGAGAACCCTGCGATCAACTCGTTGAGGGCGGTGTTCTCGGCGTCAGACGATGACCAACCCCATACCGCCAGATCGGTCCCCTCCAGAGATCCACCCTCCTCGGGGGCCATGGTCGTGGCCTCTCCCGCCGCGGTGGTGGCCGCCGCCGTGTCCCCCGTGGTGGTCTCGGTCCCACCTGCGGTCGTCGTGTCTGCCCCCTCCCCGTCGCCACAGGCGGCGATGACGAGAGCCAAAAGGAGCACAAGGACCGTCATAGTCCTGTGTCTCATTCTTATCCTCCTCCGTCGTGGTCGGCCCGCGGGGCTTTGTCCCCGCGGGCCGGCTTGCCCGCTCGGGCCTCCCACTCGTGACGGGTTCCCCCGTGCACGAAGGAGAAGCCCAGCGCTTCCCAATGTTCCGGCAACCGTGCCCTGATCTCCGGGCCGTCCAGGCCGAGATGGAGGCCGGCGAAGCCGACCAATGCCGCCTGGAGCAGACCGCCCTGGGTGGCGGCGTGGACCCCATGGGCCGAGTTGCCCATCGAGTCCTCCAGATCGATGGCGGCGGCCCGCCGGAAGTAGTCGTAGGCCTGCTCGGGCCGGCCCGCCAGAGAGGCGGCGATCGAGTGCATGGCCAGGCTCAGCGATGACCCGTGATCGGTTCGGGGCCCGTAGTAGTCGAGGTTGGCCCCGATGAGAGCCCGGCCGTGCAAGTTCTCGAGCAGGACCAGACCCATCACCACATCGGCCTGCTTGGTGATCTGACTTCGCTCCAGCACCTTCTCGCCGAGGATGTAGTGCAGCGGGGCCAGTCGCGGCTCGAAGCGGGACAGATCGATGTGGTCGAGGGTGAAGTAGCCGTCGTGTTGCTCGAACACGTCTTCGGGCCCGGGCAGGGGCTGGAGCCGCCCTGCCAGATCGAGGAATTCTTCCTCCCAGCCGTCGGGCAACCCGAGACGCTCGGCCAGGTCGTTCCTGCCGGCGCCGTGCTCGGCGGCGATCCCCAGATGCCAGGCGGCCATGGCATTGGTGAAGAAGTTGTCGTCGACGTCGACGTGGTATTCGTCGGGCCCGATGACGTGACGGAGATGGGCCCGGCCCTCACGGCCGATCTCGACCCGGTCCTGCCAGTAGCGGGCCCCGTCGAGGATCATCTCGGCCCCCTCGTCGTCGAGGAAAGCCCGGTCACCGGTCCAGCGGACATAGTGATCGGCGGCCCAGGCCACATCGGCCACGATGTGCTCCTCGATCTCCCCGGTGCGGATCCGGATCCGCTCCCCGCTCGGGGTCTCCCCCCAGTCCGGGGTCACCTCATCGCCAGTCCCGGCCGACTCCCAGGCGCAGAAGGCGCCGGCCCGCCCGTACTGGGCGGCCTTGCGCCGGGCCCCGGCCAGGCCTCGGTGGCGATAGCCGAGATGGGCCCGGGCCAGGTCGGGCTGGGTCATGGTGAGGTAGGGGACACAGAAGATGTCGGCATCCCAGAAGACGTGATGGCGATAGCCGTAGCCGGAGAGGAGGCGGGCCCCCACTCCCGCCCCCTCCGCGGATCCGGGTGCGCCGCCGATCACGTGGAAGGCGGCGAAGCGGAGGGCGTGCTCGGCGAAGGGGTCGCCGGGGACTTCGATCTGGCTGGTCTCCCAGCGTCGGGCCCACTCGGCGGCGGACCGGGCCAACACCTGGTCGAAACGATCATCGGGCAGATCCGGCTCGGGCCCGCTCCCCTTTCGGTACCCGGTGTACTTGGTGAGCGACAACCACTCCCCCGGGGCCAGGTCGATCGTGGCCGTGAGTCGGGGGTGACGGGCGTGATGGATCACACCGAGCGGACCGAGACCCAGCACCACGCTCGAGGCGGTGACCGTGGCCCCGTCGTCCGACTCGGCCCGCATGGTGAGCCGGTCCTGGGCAGGCCGCTTCCAGTCGACACCGCTCCACGGTGAGCCGTAGGGCCCGCTGATGGATCCGTCGAGACCGGTCTCGATCCCGATCTGGACGTCGTCGGTGAGCGAGGTGACGTTCACCTCCAAGGCCGCCAGCCCGGTATCGGCCATGGAGAGGAGACGACGGAACTCGGCTCTGATGACACCGGTGCCCGGGGCTTGCCACAGCACCCTCCGAGTGAGGAGACCGGTCCGGAAGTCGAGGACCCGCTCGTACCCGGCGGGGAGTCGGTCGTCGAGCCGGAGGCGGATCCCGTCGACCGTGATCGAGACCGTGGTCCAGTCGGGTAACGGCGCCAGGTAGGGGAGGTCACCGGGCGGGGTGACGAAGAGCCCGTGCATGAACGTGGCCGGGACCGAGTCCCCATAACCCTCCTCGAAGGTGCCCCGGGTGCCGAGATGCCCGTTGGCGACGCTGAACAGTGACTCTTTCCATGGGACCCGCTCCGGCCAAACCCGGTCCTCGCTGAGCAACCAGGTGTCGCTCATCGGCCCTGTGAGCTCTCCCGAACCACTAGCTCGGGCTCGACCAGCTCCGAGCGGGGGATGCCGTCGCCCACCTCCAGGTCGTGGACGAGGAACTCGACGATGGTGCGGCCGATCTCCTCGATGGGCTGACGAACCGAGGTGATGGGCGGGGCGCTGAAGATCGCAGGGGGCGAGTCGTCGAAACCGGTCACGGCCAAGTCGGCACCGGCCCGGATCCCGCGTCGGTTCAGCTCGGCGATGACCCCTACGGCGAGGACGTCCTGGACGGTGACGATCGCGGACGGCGGGAGGTCGGCGTCGAGGAGGTGTGACGCCGCCTCCCGGCCTGCCGCGAGATCGTTCTCGGCCCGGACCAGGAGGGAGGGATCGTGCCCGATCCCGGCCGTGTCCAGGCCCTCGAGAAATCCGGTGACGCGGTCGTCGCCGGAGATGGATCCCTCGGGCCAGCCGATGAGGCCGATACGACGGTGGCCCTGCTCGACCAGATGGGCCACCGTGGCCCGGGTCCCGGCGCGGCCGTCGACATCCACCCAGGAGTGACTGGCGCCCAGGTCGGTCCGGCCAAAGGTGACGAAGGGGACCTTCGTGTCGAGGAGGAGACGGACTCGCTCGTCATCGTGCGTGGTCCCGGAGACGACGAAGCCGTCCACCGCGCCACGCCGGATGATCTCCCGAAAGGTGTCGACCTCGGTCTGACCCCGATGGGCAGTGAACAAGAGGATGTCCATGTCGGCGTCGGAGGCGCGCTCGGTGACCTGGTGGAGGAAGGTGTCGAGGAAGAAACCGTCCCGGCCGGCCGGGATGCAGTAACCGATGGTGAAGGTTCGTCCCTTGGGGAGGGCCCGGGCGGCCCGGTTTGGGCGATATCCGAGACGATCGGCCGCCTCCACCACCTTGCGCCGGGTCTCTGCGTTGACCCGCTCCGGCGCGTTGAGCGCGTTGGAGACGGTGGAGACGGACACCCCGGTCGCCCGACTCACGTCACGGATGGTGATGCGGGAGCTCACTGCCACAGGTCGACGTCGGCTGGCCTAAAACGTTTTTCCTAAAACGTTTCTACAGGAGAGGGGGGCGGGTGTCAACGGTCACCCCGGTTGGCCGGCACCCCGGTCCCCACCTGCTTAGACTCGCCACGTGCCCCGGGTCCGCAGGCGTGTTGCAGTAATACCTGCAGTCGCGGCACTCCTATTGCTCGCCACAGCGGCCGTCGCCGCCGAGATCGGCGTCAACGACTTCCGAATCTCACAGACAGGGCCCGACGGTGATACCTCCCACTCGGCGATCAGACCCGACGTTGCCTACAACCCCCAGAATGATCTGTTCCTGGTGGTGTGGTATGCCGATCACGACGTCGACGGGGAGAACGAGATCCACGTACGTCTGATCGGGCCCGACGGCACACCGCTCGGATCATCCTTCGCCATCTCCGACATGGGCCCCGACGGAGACACCGGCTACGACGCCACCAACCCGGCCGTCGCCTACAACCCAGTCGACAACCAGTTCCTCGTCGTGTGGCGCGGCGACGACGACGGTGTTGGCTTCGACGGCGAGTTCGAGATCTTCGGACAACGCCTCACCGGTGACACCGCGCTGCAGGTCGGGGCCAACGATTTTCGCATCACAGATGTCGGCCCGGCGGGCAGCCCGGTGAACGGGGCAGGCGATCCACATGTGGTCCACAACTCGACCAACAACCAGTATCTGGTGGTCTGGACCGCCAACGAGGGTCTGGGTGGGTTGGACAACAACGAGTACGAGATATACGGGCAGCGACTCTCCTCGACCGGCGGACAGATCGGTACCAACGACTTCCGCATCTCACAGGTGGGACAGGACGGCAACCCGGCCTACCGCGTGTTCGGCTCGGCGGTGGCCTACAACTCGACGAGCAACGAATACATGGTGGCCTGGTCGGGTGACGACAACACGGCTCCTCTCATCGACAACGAGGGCGAGATCTTCGGTCAGAGGCTGTCGGCGGCCGGGGCAGCGATCGGCACCGACGACTTTCGCATCTCGGACATGGGGCCCAACGGCGACACCGACTATGGAGCCGGCAGCCCGGCCATCACCCACAACCCGGTCTCGAATGAATACCTGGTGGTGTGGGAGGGCGACGACAACGTGGCAACCGTCGACGAGGAATTCGAGGTGTTCGGTCAGCGACTCTCGGCCACAGGGGGGAGCAGCGGCGCCAACGACTTTCGCATATCGGACATGGGGCCAGATGGCGACACCCAGTTCCACGGTGCTCAGCCGGCAGTCGCCTTCGACCCGGCCGGTGGCGGGTACCTCGTCGTCTGGGCCGGTCTCGAGCAGACGGCGCCGATGGTCCATGACAGCGAGGCGTACGGCCAGCAGCTCTCCACGAACGGTGGCCAAATCGGACCGAACGACTTCCGCATCTCGGATATGGGGCCTGCGGGCGATACCGCCTTCGGCGCCGGCGCCGTCGCCGTGGCTACCGGGGGCTCGAACCTGGTCGTGTGGTACGGAGACGACAACAGGCCGCCGTTGGTCGACAACGAGTACGAGATCTTCGGACAGATGCTGGATGAGACCGGAGGCGGGCCCGGTGTGGGGGACGGCGTTGGTTTGGTGGATGTGTCCCAGGGGATGTGGCATCTCCGTGCCTCGTCTGGGGCTGTCAGCTCGTTCTGGTACGGCAACCCGGGTGACCTCCCCATCGCCGGGGACTGGAACGGGGACGGGGTGGCCACACCCGGTCTCTACCGCCAGTCGGACGGGTTCTTCTACTCGCGTAACTCGAACAGCACTGGCATCGCCGACGCCGAATGTTTCGCCGGCAACCCTGAAGACGTCCCGGTGGTGGGTGACTGGGATGGGGACGGAGACGACAACTTGGGCATCTACCGGCCCTCGGAGCAGAAGTTCTACCTCTTCACCATCACCTGCACCGGATCCCCGATGGGTGCGGCCCAGATCGAGCTGCTCTTCGGCAACCCCGGCGACAAGCCGGTCGCCGGCGACTGGGACGGCGACGGGATAGACGAGCCCGGTCTCCACCGAGAGTCCACCGGGTTCTTCTACTGGCGCAACACCCTCGACACCGGCATCGCCTCGGGTGAGATCTTCTTCGGCGACCCGGCCGACCGATTCGCTTCGGGCGATTGGGGCATTGTCGACAACATCGACACTCCGGCCGTGTTCCGGCCGTCCAACCTGGTGTTCTACTTCCGGCACACTCTCAGCCAGGGGATCGCCGATTCCCAGTTCACCTGGAACAGCGCTGGACCGGGGTGGCTCCCTGTCTCCGGCGACTTCGGGCTCGACTG
>JAICNB010000020.1 GCA_025928935.1 Acidimicrobiia bacterium | reverse complement strand
TCCCGTTCCCGATCGGCGACCCGGCCGAGGTGACCGGGGCGATCACGGCGGCCGTGAACGAGAGGACGAGGCTGGCCGTCATCGATCATGTCACCTCCCCCACCGCTCTGGTCTTCCCGATCGCGGCTGTGGTCAGGTCGCTGGAACCGGACATTCCGCTCCTCGTCGATGGCGCCCACGGACCGGGTCAGGTGCCGCTGTCACTCGATGAGCTGGGGGCGTCCTGGTACACCGGCAATCTCCACAAATGGGTGTGTGCCCCCAAGGGCGCGGCCTTTCTCCACACCCGATCGGATCGGATCGAGATGACCAGGCCCGCCATTATCTCGCACGGGTACAACGCCGACGTGGAAGGGGCGGTGGAGAGGTATCACGCCCTCTTCGACTGGCTGGGCACCGACGACTTCAGCTCCTGGGCGGTGCTTCCTGACGTGCTGCGGTTCGTTGGCGGCCTCCAGCCGGGTGGCTGGGAAGGGCTCATGAAGCGCAACCACGATCTGATCCTCGACGGCCGCCGCATCGTCTCCGAGGCCATCGGCACCGAGCTACCTGCTCCCGACGACATGATCGGGTCGATGGCCTCGGTCGTCTTGCCCGAGGCTCGAGGTGTACCGGCGAAAGGTGATCTCTCCCCGCTCATGGGCGAGCTCTCCGAGGAGGGCTTCTCGGTGATCGTGCAGCTCTGGCCCGAATGGCCTCATCAGTTGATTCGCATCTCCGCCCATCTGTACAACAGCGCAGACGACTACCACGCCCTGGCAGATCGGCTCCGGCTGCGGTTCAGCTGACCGACCGGTCAGAACCGGGCTGGTGGGGCGAAGAGGGCGGCCGCCTCGTCGGGAGTGAGGCCTTCTGACGGGTCGAACCCGGGCCGACCGATGGCCGCGTTGATGCCGATCGTCGGGTCGGGAAGCTCGACCGGGGAATCGCTGCCCCCGATCACCTGGATTCCCGCCTGGATCAGCGACCTGAAGGGGTAGACCCGTCTCATCCGCTCGTCACCGATCCGCTTCACCAGCCAGTCGCCCTCCGAGGCGAGGAAGGCAGGCTGGACCGAGGCGGTCACTCCCAGGCGTGCCATCCGCTCGACCGCTGCCGCGGTCAGGAGCGAGGCATGTTCCACCCGTAGCCGGGTCGGGTCGGCTCCCATGTCGACGAGATCCTCGAACAGGTCGAGAACGGCGTCGTTGGCCCGATCGCCGATGGCGTGAACGGCGACCGTGCCTCCCAGCATCATCGCGGCTCTGGCCATCATGGTGGCGTGCTCCCGGTCGAGTCTTTCGGTGCCCCGGGTGTCTGGCCGATCGGTGAAAGGATCGTGTAGGGCCGCCGTGTGCCCGCCGAAGCTCCCGTCGGCGAACTCCTTCCAGCCGAGAAACCGCACCCGCCCTTGAGACCGCCTTATCTTCTCCGCTGCCTCGGCCAAGAGCTGGGGATCGGGGGCGATCACCAGCACATCGACATCGATCGGCAGATCCGGGGCGAGACGGCAGAGGACATCCAGCTCGTCCGTCACCCCGCACCAAAGCGGCTCGCCGGCCGAGACGATGCCGGTGATGGAGCCCAGGCCCATTGCGGCGAGATCACCGAACGCTCGCAGGATGGCCGCGTCGGACGGGCCGTCCACCAGCGGCGCCAATGCGCTGGAAACGCTCTGGATGGCGGTCTCCCGGAGAACGCCGGTGGGCTCGCCGGTCGGGTCACGGTCGAAGGAGCCCCCCTCGGGATCCGGGGTGCCGGATTCGACACCAGCCAGGGACAACGCGGCGCTGTTGGCCACCGCGATGTGCCCGCAATATCGATAGAGCAGAGTTGGCCGATCGCCGACGACGTCATCGAGGTCGTCTCGCGTGGGCAGTCGGCCCTCAGCCAGCCCTTCGTCGTTGAGCCGTTGGCCGATGACCGCTCCCTCCACGGTGTCGGCGAACCGGGCCACCCTGGCGGTCAGGTCAGCGAGATCGACCGAATCCATCAGCTCCAGCCCGTTGACCAAGGTGGCGTACCCGATGGGGTGGATGTGATGATCGTGGTAGGTCATCGAAGATGAGCCGGCATGGTGGCGTCCACGATCTGACGGAGCTCTTCGTGGATCTTGCCGTTGGTGACGACGAAGGCGGATGGCTGCAACTCGTTGGTCGATCCCGTGGCGTCGGTGGCAGTGCCACCGGCCTCGGTCACGAGGAGAATCCCGGCGGCGGTGTCCCAGGGCTTGACCCCGGCCTGGCCCCCGTGCTCCCAATAGCCGTCGAACCGACCACATGCCACCCAGGCCATGTCGAGCGCCGCGGCGCCCATCCGCCTCATGCCCCTCGACCTGCTCATCACCTGCTCCAGCACCGCGAGGTAGGCCCCGGCGTGTTGCTGTCGGTCGTAGGGGAACCCGGTGGCCAGCAGGGCATCCTGGAGGACCGCAGTCTCCGAGACCCTGATCGGCCGGCCGTTCGATCTCGCTCCCTCGCCCAGGCTGGCGACGAACTCTTCGTCCCTGGCCACGTCGACCACCACACCCACCAATGGTCTTCCCTCGTCCCAAAGGGCGACCGAGATCGCCACCTGTGGGATGCGATTGACGAAGTTGACCGTGCCATCGAGCGGGTCGACTATCCAGACACGACGGCCCCGCCAGTCGGCGCCCCCACCCTCCTCGGCTAGGATGAGGTCATCGGGGAAATGTGAGCCGATCACGGTCTTGATCGCCTCCTCGGCGTCTCGATCGACTTCGGTCACCGGGTCCACGACACCCTTCATCTCTGTGGTGAACTCCTCCTCGAAGCCGTGACGCACCACGGCGGCCCCTGCTCGCGCCGCCCTCACCGCCACCCACACGTCACCTTCCCACATCGGAGCAGGATAGGAACCTTTCTGTGAACGTAATTCCGGTCATGGGGCGAGTTTCCGTTCACAGAACGGGTTTCAATACCCTCCCGCCGGTGACTGGTGGTCTCCTGGTGCTGGCCGGTGCCGTGGTGTCCGCCCTGGCCTTCCCCAGGTTCGGTCCGGGCTGGCTGATCCTGCCCGGTGTTGCTCTCTTCCTGGCCGGGCTGCACATGGCGCGGTCCCGGGCACAGGGCCTCCTCTATGGAGCCTTCTACGGGCTCACCTTCTTCAGCGGGCTGATCTGGTGGCTCTCCGAGTTGGGTCTGATCGCCGTGATCCCACTGGTCATCGTGCAAGGTGCCTTCTTCGCTGCGTATGGCTGGTGACTCACCGGTTACAACGATCGGCCGGCCGGGACCTGGGTCTTGCTCGCCGTCGGGGGATGGGCCGTGATGGAGCTCATCCGCTATCGGTTCCCGGTCGGCGGATTCGAATGGGGTGCGATCGGATACGCCCTCTCCGATCAGACCTGGGCCAGGGCCTTCGCCCCGTTGATCGGGACCACCGGGCTCACCATCCTCGCGGTGACCGCCATCGTGACCATCGTCCTCCTCCTCCTCACCGGCGAGAAACGACGGTGGGCCGTGTGGGTTGGAGTCTGGATTCTGGTGATGGCGGGGGCGGCGTGGGTCTGGCATCGGCCCACCTACGACACGACCACGCTCGACGCCGTCATCGTCCAGGGGTCCACGCCCTGCCCCTTCGAGCACTGTCCCCCCGACGAGCGGCTTCGAACCTTCGAACAGCATCTGGAGCTCACCAGGCAGATCGAGCCCGGTACGGCTGACCTCGTGGTCTGGTCGGAGGGGTCTAGCGGGTCGTTCAACGCCGACCCGATCCAGAACCCCGAGATCGGCGCGGCCATCGGGGCCGAGGCCCGCCGGCTCGGGGCCTGGTTCCTGGTCGGGTCGGACCGGCCCGTCAGCGAGACCCATTGGGTAAATGCCAACGTGGTGTTCGACCCCGATGGCCAGATCGTGGGCGAGTATCAGAAACAGCGCCCTGTGCCGTTCGGCGAATACATCCCTTGGCGGCCCGTGTTCGAATGGATACCCGACCTGGATCAAGTGCCGCGCGACATGATCCCCGGCGACGGCCCTGTGGTGTTCGACCTCGGTGAAGGAGTGGAGATGGGCTCGGTGATCTCGTTCGAGGGCGGCTTCTCCCGTTACCCGCGTCAACATGCGAAGAAGGGGGCCAATCTCATGGTGGTGGCCACCAATGAGGGCTCGTACGGGACGACACCGGGCTCGGACCAGTTCATCGGGATGACCAGGATGCGGGCGGCCGAGCTGGGCATGCCGGTCATCCATGCTGCGGTGACGGGCAAGTCGGTCTTCATCGGCGAAGGTGGAGAGCTCACTTCGGCCACAACAGGGCTGGGGACGATGGAGACATTGACCGGGGTGGTCAGCCCATCCGCACGCTCGATCTACACCGCAACCGGGGACGTCGTGATGATCCTTGCCGCCGTGACGGGCCTCGTCGCCTGGTGGCGGAGCAGGGGCCCGCTGGTAGCTTCCGCCCCCGCGACCGACGAGGAGGAGTGAAACCCGTGTCCCAGGCCCTGGAGAACCTGCTCAGCGAAGACCGGAAGTTCGAGCCAGAGCCGGAGTTCATCGAGAAGGCCAACGGCAAGATGGGCATCCACGAAGAGGCCGCTGCCGACTATCTGGCCTTCTGGCAGCAGCAGGCCCTCAGCCTGATCTCCTGGGATGCCGAGCCGACCCAGGTACTCGACGACTCCAACCCGCCATTTTTCAAGTGGTTCTCAGACGGGCGGCTGAATGTCTCTGCCAATTGCCTGGATCGGCATCTCGACTCACACGGTGATCAAGTCGCCTATTACTGGGTGGGTGAGCCAGGAGAGACCCGGACCTTGACCTACCGGGAACTCCACGCCGAGGTTTGTCGCTTCGCCAATGGGCTGAAGAGCCTCGGTGTCGCCGAGGGGGACCGGGTCGCGATCTACATGGGCATGGTCCCCGAGCTGCCCGTTGCGATGCTGGCCTGCGCTCGCCTCGGCCTTGTCCACTCCGTGGTGTTCGGGGGATTCTCCTCCGAGGCGCTCTCCAGCCGGATCCTCGACGCCGATGCCAGAGTGGTGATCACCCAGGACGGCGCCTGGCGCGCCGGGAACGTGGTCCCGCTGAAGGCCAACGCGGACATCGCGCTGAGCAACACGCCGGGTGTCGAGCACGTGGTGGTGTTGAAGCGAACCGATCACGGGGTCGAAATGACCGAGGGTCGGGACATCTGGTGGCACGACCTGGTGGAGGGCCAGCCCGAGGAGTGCGAACCGGTCATCCTCGGTGCCGAGGACCCGCTCTACATCCTCTACACCTCCGGCACCACCGGGCGACCCAAGGGGATCGTCCATACCCAGGGGGGGTACCTGACCGGTATTGCAGCCACCCACCACTATGTCTTCGACCTGAAGCCCGACAGCGACGTCTACTGGTGCGGGGCGGACATCGGCTGGGTGACCGGTCACAGCTACATCGTCTACGGCCCCCTCGCCAATCGGACGACCAGCGTCATGTACGAGGGCGCGCCCAACTTCCCGGACCTCGACCGGCTGTGGCAGATCATCGAGGACTACAAGGTCAGCATCTTCTACACCGCCCCCACCGCCATACGCACCTTCATGAAATGGGGCGATGAGCACGTCATCAAGCACGATCTGAGCTCGCTCCGCCTCATAGGGACCGTGGGCGAGCCGATCAACCCGGAGGCGTGGATCTGGTACCAGAAGACCATCGGGGGCGGCCGTTGCCCGGTCGTCGACACCTGGTGGCAGACCGAGACCGGTGCGATCATGATCACGCCCCTACCCGGCGTGGTTCCTACGAAGCCCGGCTCGGCCACCATCCCCTTCCCGGGTATCTTCGCCGATGTGGTCGACGACGCAGGCGAGTCGGTCCCCCTCGGGGGCGGGGGATACCTGGTCCTCACCAAGCCGTGGCCGGCGATGGCCCGCACCATCTACGGTGACGACCAGCGCTTTGTCGACACCTACTGGTCGCGGTTCCCCGACCGGTACTTCCCGGGGGACGGGGCCAAACGAGACGAGGACGGGTATTTCTGGCTGCTGGGCCGGGTGGACGACATCATGTTGGTGTCGGGCCACAACATCTCGACAACGGAGGTGGAGTCGGCCTTGGTCTCGCATGTGTCGGTCGCCGAGGCAGCAGTGGTTGGTCGTCGCGACGACCTCACCGGTCAGGCGATCGCCGCCTTCGTCACTCTCAGGGCCGGCGTCGAAGGTGACGAGGCTTTGTTGCAGGCCCTGCGTGACCACGTCTCCCAGACTCTGGGACCGATCGCCAAGCCGAAATCGATCGTGTTCACCGACGACCTGCCCAAGACTCGCTCGGGGAAGATCATGCGACGGCTGCTTCAGGACATCTCCGAGCAGCGCCAGCTGGGGGATGTGACCACGTTGGCCAACGAGACCGTGGTCCAGGAGATCGCGGCCAAGTCATCGGTTTCGACTGAGGACTAGGCGAAGAGCACAGCTCCGAACCAGATGGCGGCGATGACGAGGCCGGTGGCGAGTTCGATGCCGATGGACGTCGCCACGGCCCTGAGGCTGCGCCTGGTTGCAGGCCAAGCCTGGGCACGTCCCACCCTGAGCCTTTCGCTCACGTAAATGGCCAGCACGAACCCGACCGGGGCGCCGACGATCGGGATGGCGAACAGGCCGACGATGGCCACCGCGGTGGCGATCACAAGGGTTCGGTTCGGTATCCCTCCCTCGTTCAGCTGGCGCTTCGGCACCGAGTACTTGACGAAGGTCCCGATCCCACCGATGACGATCGCCGCGACGGCGACGCTCCAGGAGCCGGCGCCTCCCTCGAGCGCGGCCCAGACGACCACCGCCACCACCTCCATGGCCAACCCGGGCAGGAAGGGAACGACGATCCCGAAGAGTGAGACGACGATGATCAGGCCGATGGCCAGCTCGCCGAGCTCATCCATCGGCGGATCGTAGGCGGGGCCGGCCCGCCAGACTGTTCAGGCCCGGGCCAGGGCGGTCACCGCGGCGGAGGCGCCCTCGAGCAGAGGCTCGCCATGCCCGAACAAGGCGACTTCGTAGTCGAATCCGGCCAGCTTGGCCACCGACTCCAGCGCAGAGGCCATGTCCTCGCTGAACGAGGGGTCGGGCGGCTCCACGCCTTGGGCGCCTCCCACCAGGGCGTCGCCTGTGACCAGGATCCCGGCCAAAGGATCGAGGACGCAGATGTGCCCGGCGGTGTGGCCGGGGGTGTCGATCATCTGTAGGTCGAACACCATGTCTCCGTCCGCCACCGCTTCGGGGATTGCGGTCGATGTGATCTGTGAGATTTCTGCAGCCCCGGCATAGAGGATGGCGCCGGGGGCCTGGATCATCACCTCGTCGACGCTGCCGGCATGGTCCGGGTGCTTGTGAGTCAAGATGACGTGACCCACCGCACCCCAGCCGAGCCCCGCCTCGGCCAGGGACGCCTCGATGGCTGCGGCGCTCCCCTCGACGCCGGTGTCGACCAGTGCCGCCTCCCCGTCCCTGTAGAGGATGTAGGCGGAGACGAAGTCCAGGTTGGCCCTTTGGAAACCCGTCACCGCGGTGGCGGTCGTCGCTGCGCTGCTCGTGACCATGGACGTCGGAGCCCTGGCGGTTCCAGTCGTGACCGGCGCCACTGCTGTTGAACCGTCGGCAGACGTGCCGATCCCGGAGATCGGCTCGGAACAGGCGGCTGTCCCCAGCACCACGATGGCCAGACCCGCCTTGCCCATCTCGGCGATCGCGACACGGCGGTTGATCAGGCGGTGGGCGGTCATGCGAGAGCCTCCGGTGGGAGCCGATCTCCAACCTACCCGTGAGGGGGACACGTGTAACTTCCGACCATGGTTACCAAGATCACGCTGCCCGAGACCGAGCTGCCGACCCACTGGTACAACATCGTCCCGGACCTGCCGGTGCCACCCCCGCCGGTGCTCCACCCGGGGACGCACGAGCCTGTTGGGCCGGAAGATCTGGCACCGCTCTTCCCTATGGACCTGATCCTCCAGGAGGTGAGCACCGAGCGCTTCGTCGAGATCCCAGAGGAGGTGCGGGAGATCTATCGGTTGTGGCGCCCCACCCCGCTGTACCGGGCCCATAACCTGGAGAAGCTGATCGACGGCCCGGCGCGGATCTACTACAAGTACGAGGGGGTCAGTCCCGCCGGATCGCACAAGCCCAACACCGCCGTGGCCCAGGCCTATTACAACGCCAAGGCAGGCGTGAAGAAGCTCTCCACCGAGACCGGGGCGGGCCAGTGGGGCTCAGCGCTCGCCTTCGCCTGTGCCCTGTTCGGGCTCGACTGCGAGGTGTTCATGGTTCGCTCTTCGTATGAGCAGAAGCCGTATCGCAAGGCGATGATGGAGACCTGGGGGGCGACGATCCACTCTTCGCCCACCGACCTCACCCAGGCGGGCCGGTCCATCCTCGAGGGGGACCCGGACACACCGGGCAGCCTCGGAATCGCCATCTCCGAGGCCGTGGAGGTGGCCGCAACCGACCAGGACACCAAGTACTCGCTTGGCTCGGTCCTCAACCACGTCCTGATGCATCAGACCGTCATCGGGGAGGAGACGCTGAAGCAACTGGCGCTTGTCGACGAGACGCCCGACGTCCTGATCGGCTGTGCCGGAGGCGGCTCGAACTTCGCTGGTTTCAGCTTCCCATTCGTGCGGGAGAAGCTGGCGGGGAGCATCGACCCGGTGATCAGAGCGGTGGAGCCGGCCGCGGCGCCGTCACTGACTCGGGGCAGCTATCAGTTCGACTTCGGTGACACCGTCGGGATGACGCCTCTCGTCAAGATGCACACGCTGGGCCATGACTTCGTCCCCGATCCGATCCATGCCGGGGGCCTCCGCTACCACGGGATGGCACCGCTCGTGTCGCTGCTCAAGGAGGAGGGGATCATCGAGGCAGAGGCCCTCAACCAAACCGAGAGCTTCCGGCGTGCTGTCCAGTTCGCCCGGGCGGAGGGGATCATCCCGGGCCCTGAGCCGACCCACGCCGTGGCGTCGGCCATGACGGAGGCCGAGCGGGCCAAGGAAGCAGGCGAGGAGAAGGTGATCGTCTTCAACCTCTCCGGGCACGGCCACTTCGACATGGCCGCCTACCAGGAGTACGTGGGTGGCACCCTCACCGACTACGAATACCCCGAGGAGCGCGTCGCAGCCGCGATGGAGCGTGTGCCGGCGGTGGCCGGATGATCACCTGAGGCTCAGGGCCGACACAGAAGGAAACGCAATGACCCGTATCGCCGACATGACGGGCGAGGAGTTGCAGCAGGTCCTCGACTTGGTGCGGGGGGCGGACAGCGTCGAGTTGAAGTTGACGGTGGTCGAGGACCGGCGGCACGAAGTGACCCGTGTGCTCGGAATCGATCCAATGAACGCCCAGATCCGCCAGGTCTTCTTCTTCGACACCAAGGACCTCAAGCTCAATGAGTCAGGAGTGGTGGTCCGCGCCCGGCGTCGTCAGAACGACACCGGGGACTCGGTCGTGAAGATCAGACCGGTCGATCCAGGCGATCTGTCCGAGGATCTGCGCGCCGATCCCGAGTTCGGGGTGGAGGTCGACGCCATGCCCGGGGGGTACGTCTGCTCCGCTTCGTTCAAGGGCTCGGCGGATAACACCGCCATCAAGGACGCAGCCGTCGGGGAGATGAAGCTGCGCAAGCTCTTCTCCAAGCGTCAGCGTGCCTTCTTCGCCGAACACGCCCCCGAAGGCGTCGAGATCGACGACCTGGACGTACTCGGCCCCATCCCCACCCTTCGGGTCAAATTCGGGTCGGATGGGTACGACCGCCCGATGGTCGGGGAGCTGTGGCTCTACCCGGACGGGTCCCAGGTCGTCGAGCTCTCCACCAAGGCCTCGCCGTCGGAGGCATTCCAGGCCGCCCTGGAATGGCGGGCTTTCCTTCAGACCCGGGGAATCGATATTTCCGGAGAGCAGCAGACCAAGACGAAGACCGCCCTGGAGTTCTTCACTCGCAGCTGAGTCCTGAGCTCAACGGCCGGTGGTCGAGAAATGCTGATAGTCCTTGGGGGACGACCACGAGCCGCCCCAAATCCAGCCATAGGCGGCGAAGGTGTCGACCACCACGTCGCCATCCTTGATCATGCCGGGGGCATCCGAGGTTCGATCGACGAACAGGGTCCCTCCGGGTGGCAGTACGAGGTCTTGGCTCACATAGGGGTTGACCAGCGGGTTGATGTCGATGGCGACGCCGTATGAGTGCTCTGACCAGGATGAGCCGCCGGTGACCGCCCGGCAGTTGAAGGCGCTCGTGTTGTTGGCGGCCATGGAGGCGTCGTCGTCGCCGTCGAAGACATCGACCGGGTCCACTCGCTCGATGGGGAACCCGACCTCGAACAACGTGCGCATGATCTCGACCATGTCGTCGGCCACATCCGCGGCCACGACCAGGGTCCCTTGGCGGGATAGACCGTCGTACCCCCAATGGGTCACCTCGATCGCCCGCAGCGACTCGACATCGACCGGACAGCCCGATCGCCATGAGGCATAGAGGTCCTCGGCCGTGACTGCTCGTATCGACGACGCGAAGGTCGGTGGGGTCGAGCTGGTCGTGGAGGACGGCAGTGCGGTGGTCGTCGGGCCCGTCGAGGGTGCCGTAGTGGTGGGGCCTGGGATCGAACTGATTCGAGACGTCGTGACTCCATTCCCGTCATTGCCGCCCGTGGCACAGCCGGACAGGAGCCCGATGCACAGGATGAGTGCGATCGGCAGGGCCGGTATGACGGCCCGCCCGGTCAGGCGCCCTTGCTCTCCCAGGAGTCCAGGCCCTCGTCGACGAGATCGACAGCCCAGTCCAGCTCCTCCCGCGTGGTGATCAACGGCGGGATGAACCGGATGACGTTGCCGTCAGGCCCGCAGTTGATGACGATCAGGTCACGGTCGAAGGCATGCTTCTCGACGTGTTTGAAGGCTTCCGCATCAGGGGAGCGGCTAGGGCGATCGGTGACCAGTTCGACTCCGATCATCAGACCGAGGCCGCGGACATCACCGATCGTGGGGTGCCGCTCTGCCATTTCGTTGAAACGCTCGAAGGTGCGCTTGGACAGCTCCCGGGCGTGGGGGAGGAGGCCGTCCATGGTGTCGATGACCGCCACCGATGCGGCGGTCGACACCGGGTTGCCCCCATAAGTGGTGCCGTGCGCCCCCCTCGGCCAGGCATCGATGGTCTCACTCGACGAACCAAAGGCGGATAGCGGTAGGCCGTTGGCGATGCCCTTGCCCATCGCCATGATGTCGGGCTTTGTGTCGAAATGGTCCGAGGCGAACCATTCGGCAGTGCGGCCGAACCCGGATTGCACCTCGTCGTAGATCAGCTTGATCCCGTGCTCGTCGGCCGTGGCCCTTAGCGCCTCGAGGAAGCGGGCCGGGGCCGGGTAGTAGCCGCCTTCGCCCTGCACCGGCTCGATCAGGAAGCAGGCGATGTTCTTTGGTGTCACCACATGCTTGAACATCATGTGGAGCTCGTTCAATGACAGGTCCGTTGCCTCGTCCTCGGTCATGCCCCAGCGGTAGGGGTGGGGGTAGGGGGTGACGAACACCGAGCCCAGGACGGGGTGGTAGCCATCGCGGTACCTGGCGTTGGACGTCGTGTAAGTGAGCGCCCCCATGGTCCGACCGTGGAACGCCCCTCGAAACACGACCACCCCTTGACGGCCGGTGGTGTGCTTGGCCAGCTTGACCGCGGCCTCGACCGCCTCCGCGCCCGAATTGGCGAAGCTGAACTTCTCGATGCCCGGCGGCGTGATGGCGCGGAGACGCTCGGCCGCGTCCACTATCGAGTCGTATCGCACGATGCACCCGGAGTGGACCAGGTTGTCCAGCTGACGATGCGCCGCCGCTATCACGGCCGGATGGTTGTGCCCCAGGTTGGTGACGGCGGTGCCACATGAGAAATCCGCCCAACGTCTTCCCTCGACATCGGTGATCCAGAGGCCCTCGGCCTTGACTGCATGTATCTCGGTGTCGAAGGCGAGCACCGGGGCCAATAGGTCGTTGTGTCGTGTCAGGAAATCGGACATTCTCCGATGCTACCGGGTACCTCTCTTCCCCGAAGTGGGAGCAGCGAGCCCGCTCCCGTGTGGGTTATCGGTACCTGAGGGCCAGATAGATCCCGGCCACGCCGTCGATGAGGAGGAGGACCGCGAACAGGGTGATCAGCAGGCTCGTCGAGAACTGGGCGTTGAGCAGGACGAGGAGACCGATCAGGACGCTGACCACTCCGAACACGAAGGCACCGACTCCGCCGCCGCGGAACGACCCGACGATCGACGTGACCCCGACCAGGATCCCGATGACCCCCAGGATCACCCCAATGACACCCTGGAATACATCGGCGGCCTCGCCGGGGTTGGTGAGGACCAGGAAACCGGCAACGACACCGAGGGCTCCGATGATCAGCTTCCACCACATGTCGGTCCGGTCCAGGAACACGGCGAAAAACATGAATGCCCCCTGGATCATCCACCAGAGGCCCAGGATCACCATCAGCAGGGCCAGGGCTTCCTCCTGTCGGATCAGCAAGATGACCCCGAAGATCAGGGCGGCGATGCCACCGAGCAGGAAGACGTAGTTGATGGTGCGATCCGCCGGACTGGTCACCGTCTCCATGGCTGCTCCTTCTCGTGGTGAAGACGAAGCTCAAGCTAACTGTTCGGGATCCCCCGATGCTGGCAAGAAAAGGCCCTACCGCAGTTAGCTTGGGTCGATGTCCCTCATCGGAAGCACCAGGGTCGTGATCGGCGACGAGGTGCGACCCGCCTCGCTCCGGATCGTCGACGGCACGATCGTCGAAATCGGCGAGGAGGCTCCCGAAGTCGATTTTGGCGACCTGGTGGTGATGCCCGGGCTGGTCGACTCCCACGTGCACGTCAACGAGCCCGGCCGCACCGAATGGGAGGGCTTTGCCACCGCCACCCGGGCTGCGGCGGGCGGAGGCACGACGACGATCGTCGACATGCCGCTCAACTCGATCCCTCCCACGGTCAGCGTCGCGGCCCTGGAGGCAAAGAGGGAGGCGGCCGCGGGCAAGCTGGCCGTCGATGTCGCCTTCTGGGGTGGACTCATCCCCGGATCGTCCGACCAGATCGGCCCCCTGGTCGCGGAGGGCGTGTGTGGCTTCAAAGCCTTCCTGGTTGACTCGGGAGTGGCCGAGTTCCCACCGGTCACCCCCGATGAGCTGCTCGGGGCGCTACCCGAGATGAGGGACCTCGACGTGCCTGCGCTGGTGCACGCCGAGGACCCCGCCCGGATTTCGGTCGTCGTCGGCGATCCGGCCGAATACGGGTCGTACCTGGCCTCGAGACCGCCGAACGCCGAGGCGGAGGCCGTGTCCGGCGTTGCCCGGATGGCCAGGGCCACTGGGGCCCGCATCCACGTGCTCCACGTTTCGTCGGGTGAGGCGGTGGCGGTGTTGTCCGAAGGCCCGCCCACGCTGACCGGCGAGACGTGCCCGCATTACCTCATCTTCTGCTCGGAGGAGATCGAGAACGGCGCGACAGCCTTCAAATGCGCCCCGCCGATCAGGTCGGCCGAGCACCGCGAAGCTCTCTGGAGCGGGCTCGTCGAGGGGGCACTGAGCATGGTCGTCTCCGATCACTCGCCTGCCCCGGCGGATATCAAGCGCTTGGAGGACGGGGACTTCGCACGGGCCTGGGGCGGTATCGGCTCGCTTCAATTACGTCTCGCCGCCACGTGGACGGGGGCGGTGGAGCGAGGCCTCTCGCTCCCGCAGATGAGCCGATGGCTGGCGTCCGAGCCGGCCCGTCTCGCCGGGCTAGACCTCCACAAAGGCCAGATTGCGGTGGGAATGGACGGGGACCTCGTGGTGTGGGACCCCGATGGCGTCACCGACGTCGAAGGAGCACGTCTCGAGCACCGGCACCCGATCACTCCCTACGAGGGGATGAGGCTGCGCGGCTCGGTGGTGATGACGATCCTGGGCGGGGTCACTGTGTTCGATGGTGGCTCCATCCACGGTGGTGATGGCAGGATGTTGCTACGCGATGAAAGACCTGATCTCTGAGGCCGTCGGCGGCCGGGTTGTGGCCTGCAACGACGAGTTCTTCGCCGAGGCCCACAATCTGCTCCAGGTGTCCGATCCGGTGTGGAAGGAAGGCGCCTATACCGACCGCGGCAAGTGGATGGACGGTTGGGAGACCCGTAGGCGCCGAGAGCCCGGCCACGACTGGTGTGTCGTCGCCCTCGGGATACCAGGCGTGGTCCGGACGGTGACGGTGGACACGTCGCACTTCACCGGCAACTACCCCGAGTCCTTCTCCCTCGAGGCATGCGGGACCGGGGACGAGGACAGGCTGGCGTCGGCGACCTGGGAAGAGCTCATCCCGACCACCGCTCTGGCAGGTGACTCGGTGGCGACATTCGATGTCCTCGACTCCCATCGGGTAACCCATCTACGTCTCAACATCTATCCGGACGGAGGGGTGGCCCGGCTCCGGGTGGAGGGCGACCCCATCCCGATGATGAGCCAGGTCTGCCCGGACGGCGGTGGGACCGACCTGGCCTCCTCCCTCGTGGGTGGCGAAGCGACCGACGCATCCGACTTCCACTACTCGCCGCCCTCGAACATGCTTCGTCCCACCGAGCCGGCCGGAATGTGGGATGGCTGGGAGACGAAGCGACGTCGTGGGCCCGGCCACGACTGGGCGACCTTTCGCCTCGGCCTGCCCGGGGTGATCGAATCGGTCGAGGTCGACACGCGGTTTTTCCGCGGCAACTCGCCGGGTTGGGTCTCGATCCATCTGTCGGATGACGGGTCGACTTGGAACGAGGTGGTCACCCGGGCCGAGGTGAAGCCGGATGCGGTCAATCCCGTCCATCTCGAACACCCCAGGCACGGCGGCCATCTGCGTCTCGACATCCATCCCGACGGGGGGGTGGCTCGTCTCCGGGTACGGGGAAGGCCCGACGGCGAGGGAGCGGGACGGCTCCGCTTGCTCTACCTCAACTCCCTGTTCGACGAGGAGGCACGTCGCTTCTTCGCCACCGCCTGCGCTTCCAGGGCCTGGGTCGACGAGATGACGACGGGCCGGCCCTATCCGGACGTCGAATCCCTCTTCACCAAGGCCTCGACTGTCTTCGAGACACTGTCCGAGGCCGACTGGATGGATGCTTTCGCCGGCCATCCCCGCATCGGCGAGAGGGGAGACCGGGTCGCCGACCGGGAGCAGAGCGGCACCGCCGGGGCAGACGAGTCGGTCCTGGCGGAGCTGAGCAAGGTCAATCTCGCCTATGAGCGTGCCCACGGCTTCACCTACATCGTGTTCGCCACGGGCAAGACTGCGGAGGAAATGCTCTCTGACGCACGTTCCCGTCTCGGCAACGAGACCGAAGAGGAGATCGCCAACGCGGCAAGGGAGCAGCGGGCCATCACAGAGACCAGACTGCGGCGCATGCTCTGCGTAGGGGAAGCCCCGTGACCGGCATCAGCACCCATGTCCTCGACACCACTACCGGCTCCCCGGCCGTGGGTGTCGTCGTGACCCTCGAGCGCTCGTCGGATGGGGCCTGGCAGTATGTCGGGGAAGGGGTCACCGACGAGGATGGGAGGGTGGCCGCCCTCGGCTTCGCCCTCGGCTCGGGCATCTACCGCCTGGTCTTTGCGACCGGGGACGCCGGGAACGACTTCTACCCCGAGGTACATGTGATCGTCGACATCGACGAGGACAGGGGGCACTATCACGTCCCCCTTCTGCTCAGCGGGTACGGCTATACCACCTACCGGGGGAGCTGATGGCGCGTCTCGGCGAGAACCGCTGGGGCAAGTCGGATGTCCGGGTCTCGAAGATCCACCGCTCCGAGTCGGGTGACGACTTCCTGGACCTGACCGTGCAACTGCTGCTCCAGGGCGATGTCGAGGCGGCCCACGTTCTCGGTGACAACCGGGGTGTGCTCCCCACCGACACGATGAAGAACACCGTGTACGGCCTCGCCCAGGAGCACCTGACCCGGGATCTCGAGGCGTTCGCGGCCGTGCTCTGTGACCACTTCCTCGAGCGTGATGGCATCACCACAGCCGACGTCTCGGTGTCGGAGCGAATCTGGGACCGGGTCGGGCCCTCCAGCTTCATCGACGGCGGCTCGGGTCGCCGGCTGGCCCGGGTTGCGGTGGCGACCACCGACGGCGCCACAGCCGGGGTGTGGGCGGGAGTGGACGGGATGGTGGTCCTGAAGACCACCGGATCGGCCTTCTCGGGGTTCCCACGCGACGAGTTCACCGTGCTGCCCGAGACCGAGGAGCGAATCCTGGCCACGTCGGTCAAGGCGGTGTGGCGCTATTCGGTCACGCCGGCGAACACCACTGCGACCTGGGAGAAGGCCCGTCAAAGCATGATCGACAGCTTTTTCTCCGAGCATTCGGCGTCGGTGCAGCATCAGGGCTGGATGATGGCCGAGGCCTTGTTGGGGACGGTTGAGGAGATCGAGGAGGTGGAGTTCCGCCTCCCCAATCAGCACCACCTCAACTACGACCTGTCCCGGTTCGGGATGGAAGACCAGGGCGTTGTCTTCCAACCGGTGAGCGAGCCCTACGGGGACATCGGGTTCACCGTCACCCGGTGAGCCCCATGGCGTAATTGGGACGCCAAGGCACCGTTTTCGGCACCTGACCGTCCCAATTTCGCCGGCGCTAGCTGCCGGTCCTCCCCTCGAGGATGGCGAGGAACGATCGGGTCTGGATCTCGTCCAGGGTCAGACCGGTCCTCGAGGTCGCCTCGTCCTCGTCGATGGCACCACAGTTGATCGCCCGCAGGAAGTAGTTGAGCAGTCCCTGGCCGGTGGCCGCGTCATCGAAGACCTCGCCGACCAGTGTCGCCTTGGCCGCCGAATCGACGAAGTTGGAGAGACGCGCCCCGGCCTGGTCGAGACCCTCGAGGAAGAAGGCGTACACCGCGGCGTAACGGGTGGGGAACTGGGCAGGGTGGAGGTCCCAGCCCTGGTAGTAGGCGTGGGTCAGCGAATGGCGGATGTGGTCGTAGTGGAGACTCATCGCTTCATGGACTGTCTTCGTGTTCTCCTCCATCTGGGCTGCAGTCAGTCCGTCTCCGCGATGCGGTGGCACGGGCATCACATTGGTGGCCCCATCCGAGATCCACACCCCCGTGCCGGCCAGGCTGACCTGAAGGGCGTGCCGGGCGAAGTCACAGGCGGGATGGGTCATGGTCTGATATGCCGCGGTGATGGTGAGTGACGCGGTGTAGTCGTAGGTGCCGAAATGCGCGCCACGGACCCGGCCCCGCGCTGCGTCGACGAACTTGCGGATCCCGGCGGTCCCGTCTCGGTCGAGGATGGTCTGAGGTGTCTCCACCATGAGCTCGATCGGGATCGGCTCGATGCCCAATCCCGCCTCGAGCTCCTCGAGGGCTTCGCAGAGGACCACCACCTGCTCACGGTCCTGGATCTTGGGCAGCGTCACTGTGAACCCTGGCGGGAGACGTCCACCGTCGTCCACCGCAGCAGTGACGAACAGGTCGAGAGTGCGGAGGGCGCGACGGTGCAACTCGGCAGAGAGCGACTTGATCCTGATCCCCGTGAATGGAGGGAGGCCGCCCGTCTTCATCCCCGTGGCCAGTTCCAGTGCCGCTGATCGGGCGTGCCCGTCCTCCTCGTCATCGGGGCGGTGGCCGTACCCGTCCTCGAAGTCGATCCGGAAATCCTCGACTGGCTCCCGCTCCAGCTTGGCGACCACCAGGGCGTGCACGCGTGAGGCCAGATCGTCGGGGAGCCCGAGGACCGATGCCAGCTCGGATGCGGATGGCGCCCAGCGGTCGAGTGCGACGAGGGAGAGCTCTCCCAGTCGCTTCGCGGTGCTGGCGGCGAAGAGGTGGGCACCCCCGTACACGGTGTGTACCGGCTGGCGCTCCGGCCCCTCACCGGGGAAGTCGGTCCCGAGACGGGCGGAGACCGCCCCCAGTCTCTGCTCCCAGCGGGCCAACGAGTCGTCACGCAAGGTCATGCCCGGCGATTAAAGCCAGCCGTTAGCTTTGGTGCCGATGGGAACCCTCCTCGTCCGTCATGCCGAAGTCCTGGTGACAATGGGCGGGGCGGAGATCGCCGACGGTGCTCTGTTTGCCCGCGACGGGTGGATCGAGGAGGTCGGTCCGACCGCAGAGCTCCCCGCCACGGCCGACGAGATGGTCGATTTGAGCGGCCATGTGGTGCTTCCCGGCCTGATCAACACACATCACCATCTGTATCAGACGCTGACCCGGGTGGTGCCGGCAGCACAGGACTCCGGGCTTTTTGACTGGCTTCGCGCCCTCTACCCGATCTGGGCCCGGATGACCCCGGACCACGTCCGGATCTCCACCCGGCTCGGGCTCGCCGAGCTCGCCCTGAGCGGCTGCACAACCGCCTTCGACCATCACTACCTGTGGCCCAACGGCTCCCGGGTCGACGACCAGATCGAGGGCTCCATCGCGGTCGGGATCCGGTTTCACGTCTCACGCGGCTCGATGAGCCTGGGCGAATCCGACGGTGGGCTTCCCCCCGACCCCGTGGTGGAGCCGGAGCAGCTGATCCTCGAGGACTCGCGGCGGGTCGTCGAGATGTATCACGACCCTGCGCCGGGGTCGATGTCCAGGGTGGTCCTGGCCCCCTGCTCCCCGTTCACTGTCACGGGCACGCTGATGACGGCGACAGCGGAGCTCGCTCGTGAGTTGGGGGTGACGATGCACACGCATCTCGCCGAGACCGCCGACGAGGAGGCGTTCTGCCTGGGTGCGTTCGGAAGTCGACCGGTGCAATACCTGGAGGACCTCGGCTGGGCCGGGCCCGATGTCTGGTACGCCCATGCCGTGCACGTCGCCGACGACGAGGTCACCCGGATGGGGCATGCCGGGACCGGGGTCGCCCATTGCCCCACGTCGAACATGCGTCTCGCCTCTGGCGTGGCCCCGGTGTCCCGCTATCTCGGCGCCGGCGTCCCCGTCGGGCTGGGGGTCGACGGATCTGCCTCCAACGATTCGTCGCACCTGATGAACGAGACCCGCCAGGCCCTCCTCCTCAACCGCCTTGCCGTGTCGCCCGGCATTGGGTCTGGCCCGCAGATGACGGCGCGCCAGGCGTTGGGCCTGGCCACCGTGGGTGGGGCACAGGTGTTGGGTCGGGAAGACATCGGGATGCTGGTGCCGGGCCGGTGCGCCGATCTCGTCGCCTACCACCTCGACCGGGTCGAGTTCGCTGGGGCACGGCACGACCCTGTGGCCGCCGTGGTCATGTGCGCCCCGGTCACCGTCGACCACTCCTGGGTGGGCGGCCGGCGGGTGGTCGAGGACGGCCGGCTGACCGGTCTGGACGTTGCGGACCTGGTCCGGGAGCACAACCGTCTGGCGGCGACGCTTCTGTGAGCGGTGTTCGACCATTCTGTCCGGTTTCGCGCGGCTTGAACGGCGGAACATCCTCGCCGGACGATCGCTCCACTAACTTCTCCGGCCAGTGGAGATCGTTCACCCGAGGTCGATCGAAGAGGCAATCGCCGGGTTGAGCGATGGGGCGGTCCCGCTTGCCGGCGGGACCGATCTCATGGTGGAGGTCAACTTCGGGCACGTCAGGCCCGAAAACGTCGTAGGCCTGCGCAGACTCGAGCCCCTTAGGGAATGGGATGGTTCCCGTATCGGGGCCGGCGTCACCTGGCGCCGGATCGAGAAGGAAGGGCCCACGGCCCTGGCCGAGGCCGCCCGCACGGTCGGCTCTCCCCAAATCCGGAACGCCGGGACGATCGGCGGCAATCTGGGCACGGCCAGCCCGGCCGGTGACGGCCACCCCTTCCTGGCCGCCGTCGACGCCTCGATCGAGCTGACCTCGGCAGGGGGGAGCCGTCTCGTCGCATGGGACGAGTTCTTCGTCGGGGTGAAGAAGACCGCGCGTGCCCCGGACGAGCTGATCACTGCAGTCGAGCTCCCCGACGAGCTGCCGGAACGGCAGGCCTTCGGGAAGATCGGGATACGCAACGCAATGGTGATCGCGACCGTCTGCGCTGTGGTCACCAGATCCGAGGACGGGCGCACCACCGTCGGACTGGGATCGGTGGCGCCTACCCCCATACGTGCCCCACGCGCCGAGACGATGATCTCCTCGGCCGCCAAACCGACGGACGCCGATCTGGCCGAATTCCAGCGCCTCGTCTCCGAGGAGGTCCGTCCCATCACCGACCACAGGTCCACCGAGGAGTACCGGAGGCATGGCGCCGGCGTTCTGGCTCGTCGTCTCTTGGAGCGGTGCCTGAGATGATCGTCGAGCTCACGGTCAACGGAGAGCCGGTGACAGCCCGGGTCAACCACCCGGGAAGCCTTCTCGATCTCCTTCGCGACGACCTCGGTCTCCCTGGTTCCAAGAGCGCCTGTGAGCAGGGAGAATGCGGTTCGTGCTCGGTCATCCTCGACGGAGCCTTGGTCTGCTCCTGCCTGGTGCTGGCGGCCGATGCCCATGGCTCGGCGGTGACCACGGTCGAGGGCATCTCTGAGCCCGGCGCGCTCCATCCTGTCCAGGAGGCTATGCATCGGGCCGGCGCCGTCCAGTGTGGGTTCTGCACCCCGGGGATCGTGGTCGCCGCGGCCGATCTCTTCGCTGTGAACCCGCACCCGACCGCCACCGAGATCAAAGAGGCTCTGGCCGGCAACATATGCCGCTGCACCGGATACGGCGCGATCGTGCGAGCCCTGGAAGGCGCCGAGATCGTGGCTGACCGATGAGCACCCGCACCGGGAGGAAGGTCGGCACCCCGCAGGGTGTCGTCGGGACCTCGCCATTGCGTCCCGATGGGATTCCCAAGCTCCAGGGCAGGTTCGAATACGCGCAGGATCTCGCTGCCGAGGGCATGCTCTGGGCGGCGACGGTCCGCAGCCCACACGCCCGAGCGCGCATCGCATCCATCGATATCGCCCCTGCCCTGGCCATCGGTGGAGTCCATGCCTGTCTGACCGCCGACGATGTGCCCGGGCGGGCGACGTTTGGCCTGGAGCATCCCGATCAGCCGGTGCTGGCGGCCCAGGAAGCCCGGTTCTGGGGCGAGCCGGTGGCCGTGGTCGCCGCAGAGGACCTCGACACGGCACGACGTGCTGCAGCGGCCATCGAGGTGGGGTACGAGCCGCTCGAAGCCCTGACCGACCCCGAAGAGGCGAACCGGCGCGACGAGGTCTTCCGGCGTATGCGCATCCGTCGTGGAGACCAAAGCGTGCGCGGCGCCGTCGTCGTCGAGGGTGAATACGAGGTAGGGATGCAGGACCAGGCACCGCTCGGCACGGAGGCGGGTCTGGCGGTTCCCGATGGTCAGGGCGGGGTCGATCTCTATGCCACCAGCCAGTACGTCCATGTCGACCAGGAGCAGGTCGTGGCCAGCCTCGGTCTCCGCCCCGACCAGGTTCGGTCCCACCCCACCGGCATCGGCGGCGCCTTCGGCGCCAGGGAGGACGTGAACCTCCATATCCATCTGTGCATGCTCGCCCTTCACACCGGCCGGCCGGTGAAGATGGTCTACAGGCGATCGGAGTCGTTCACAGGCCATGTCCACCGGCACCCGGCATGGCTCCGCTACCGGCACGAGGCCGATCGGGACGGTCGTCTGGTCAGAGTCGAGGCGAGTGTCGTCCTCGATGGGGGGGCCTATGCCTCTACCACCTCCGCCGTTCTGGCCAATGCCTGCTACTTCGCAGTCGGCCCCTACACATGCGACTCGGTAGCCGTCGACGGGGTGGGGGTGCGAACCAACAACCCGCCATGCGGGGCGATGAGGGGATTCGGGGCAGTCCAGGTGTGCTTTGGCTACGAGTCGCAGATGGACCGTCTCGCCCACGCCCTGGAAATGGATCCTCTCACCCTGCGCGAGATCAACGCGCTGGAGACAGGTCACCCGCTGGCAACCACCGGCCAGGTGATCCAGACCCCCCTTCCCACCGTGGAGGTGATCAAGAGCCTCCAGGCCATGCCATTGCCCGAGGCGGGCCCGAGCGATCTCCCAACCGAGCTACCCGGCGGATCGGGTCTGACCAGTGAGCCGCAGCATGTGACCAGGGGAGTGGGCTACGCACTGGGGATCAAGAATCTGGGCTTCTCCGAGGGCTCTGATGACTATGCCCAGGCCCGGGTAAGGATCACTGACAGCGGCGCCGTGGTCGAGACCGCAGCGATCGAGGTCGGTCAGGGCCTGGTCACCGTCCTGGCCCAGATCGCCCGCAGCGCATTGGGCATCAGCCACGTCGAGGTGGCCCATGTCGACACGTCGAAGATCGATTCGGCAGGCTCGACCTCGGCGTCCCGTCAGACCCAGGTCTCGGGAGGGGCCACCCTGGAGGCGGCGCAACGTCTCAGGGAGCGGATCCTGGGGCAGTTCGATGGTGACGTGCTCGACGATGAGGGTGTCTGGCGAGGAGACACTCTGGTGACACCATGGACCGCTCTGGCGGCCGGGGACTGGGAGGAGACGGTCACCTTCAGACACCCGCCCACCACAATGACCGACGACAACGGTCAGGGAGTGGCGCACGCCGATTTCGCAGTTGCCGGGCACAGGGCGGTTGTCGACGTGGATGTCGAGCTCGGCCTGGTCAAGGTGTTGCGAGTCGACACCGCCCAGGACGTGGGGCTGGCTCTCAACCCACAGTCGGTGCGGGGCCAGATCGAAGGTGGCATCCTCCAGGGCGTGGGGCTGGCGGTGATGGAGGAGCTGGTGATGGGAGAGGGTGTCATCCTCAACCCGACCTTCACCGACTATCTGCTGCCCACGATTCTGGATGCCCCCGAGGTCGAGGCCTTGCTCATCGAGCAGGAGGGCTCATGGGGCCCCTACGGGGCAAAGGGCGTTGGGGAGCCACCCACCATCTCGTCCACTGCCGCCGTAGCCGCCGCCATCCGAGCCGCCTCCGGTCGGGAGATCGAGAGGGTCCCGGTCCGCCCCCAAGACATTGCACTGCCGTGACATGGCCGGATTGAGCGATCTGGCCGGCCGACTGCCCAAGACGGAGCTCCATGTCCACATCGAGGGCACTCTCGAACCGCAGATGATGTTCGCTCTCGCCGCCAGGAACGGCGTCGACCTCCCCTACGCCGACGTGGAGGAGGTGCGGGCCGCTTATCGGTTCACCAACCTGCAGTCGTTCCTCGACATCTACTACCAGGGGGCGGCGCTCCTCAGGACACCGGACGACTTCTATGACCTCATGGCTGCTTACCTCGAGAAGGCCGCCGGTGACGGGGTGCGGCACGCCGAAATCTTCTTCGACCCGCAGAGCCACACCGCCCGGGGCATCGGGTTCGAGATATTCATGAGGGGCTTTCGTGACGCGATCTCCGATGCCCGACGCAGACTCGGGATAAGCGCCGACCTGATCCTGTGCTTTCTTCGCCACCTCTCAGGTGAAGAGGCGGTGGCGACGATAATGGAGGCGGAGCCCTTCCTCGATGGGGTCATCGGGGTGGGGATCGACTCGTCGGAGAGGGGTCGCCCCCCGGAACTGTTCGAGGAGGCCTATGCCCGCGCTCGGGAGCTCGGGCTGCGTGCGGTTGCGCACGCCGGCGAAGAGGGGCCACCCGAGTACGTGAGCGGCGCCCTGGACGCGCTGGGTGCCGAGCGGATCGACCACGGAGTGAGGAGTCTCGAGGATGCCGATCTCGTCGACCGGTTGCGACGTGAGCAGATCCCGCTCACGGTCTGCCCGCTGTCCAATGTGGCGCTGCATGTAGTCGAGGACATGTCGCTTCACCCGCTGTCCGCCATGATGGACGCCGGTCTTCTCGTGTCCATCAACTCGGATGACCCGGCATATTTCGGTGGCTACATCGGTGACAACTACCGCAAGGCACAACAGGCCTTCGGGCTGGGGGAGGAGACCATCATCGCCCTGGCCCGGAACTCGATCGAGTCCTCTTTCCTGGACGGGCCACGCAAGACCGCTCTGGTCGAGGAGTTGGAGGCGGTCTCAGCGGGGGACGAGGGCTAGCTGACGGGAGAGGGCCACGAGTCGCCCACTTACGTCCCAGATCTCACCGTCCTCCTCTAGCAACCCGCCACTCACGAACCTGGTGGTGAATTGACAGCGCAGCCAGCCCCCGGCCGGAACCGCCCTCACCTGAGTGGTCATCTCGAGTGTGGGCGTCCAGGCCAGCGGTAGATCGGCATTGAAGACCGCCGGTGGGAACGCGTCGGCGACGAGGAGGAGTGTGAAGGCGTCGATCGGCTCTTCATGGTCGAGCCGGAACCAGCCGCGCATCCGGGCCACGCCGCTGGGGCGACCCTGGAGCGGGCCTGCGTCTTCGGGGTGGATGCGCTCCTCGAACTGGCCCACGATGGGAGGGGGGAGCGGGCCGTCTGGCGAGGGGATGGCCCGAGGGCATTCGTCGGGTGGGGGCAGATCGGGCGGTCGAGCGCCGACGTAGAGGTCCTCTGCATCCAGTGCACCAGGGTCGGCGAAGCTGCCCAATAGGGCCACCGAATCCGAGGCAGCGCCGATCGTGGCCCGCATGGTGGAGAAGGTGCGACCCGTCTTGAGGGTGTCCACTGCGACCTCGACCGGCCCGGCCGAGAGGGGCCGTAGGAAATGGGCGGTGAGGCTCACCGGCCGTCTGTCTTGGGAAGACCCGGACATGGCCCGTGCCCCGATCGCCATCAGGTAGCCGCCATTGCTGACACCGAAGATGTCCCAGTCCGGCTGGACCTCGGCCTTCCAGACTCCCTCCTCACCCGGGGTGACTGCGCTTGCCTCGCCGAAATTCATCCGACTGTCACGCCGTCCCCCGCAACGACAGCGCCGATGACCCTCGCCGAGTGCTCGGAGAGGCCCTCCAGCACGTGGCGTTCCTCCGAGGGATCGATGATCAGGCAGAACCCGATGCCCATGTTGAACGTCGTCCACATCTCGGGCTCGGGCACGCCCCGGGCGGCAACCAGGTCGAACACCGGGGGCCTCTCCCATGTCGTGGGGTCGACTCTGGCCTCCAGACCTGGGGGCAAGGCGCGGCCCAGGTTTCCCGGCAAGCCGCCACCGGTGATGTGGGCCGCGGCGTGGACCCCACCGTTGCCCACCGCGGCCAGCACAACTGGGGCGTAGATGACGGAAGGCTCGAGCAGGAGGTCGATGTTCTCATCGACCTCGTCACCAAAGACCGCCCGGACCAGCGAGAACCCGTTGGAGCGGATGTTGGGGGAGATCAACCCGACCACGATGTCGCCTTCGCCCACCCGGTGCGGCCCGAGCTCCGAGCCTCGATCGAGGACACCCATGACGGCGCCCGCCAGGTCCACCGCGTCGGGCTCCATCACCCCAGGGTGCTCGGCTGTCTCCCCACCCAGGAGCGGGCACCCCGCAACGCGGCAAGCCGCCGCGACCGACTCGACGATGGCCCGGTCCCGATCTGGATCGAGTGACCCAACGGCGAGGTAGTCGACGAAGCCGATCGGTCGGGCCCCGACCGCAGCCAGGTCGTCGGCACACATGGCGACAAGGTCGAATCCGACCCCGTCCCATCGCCGGCCGCGCCGGGCCAACTCCAGCTTGGTCCCCACGCCGTCGGTCGACATCATCAGCACCGGCTCCACGTAACCGGGTGGAATGGTGACGCCGGCGGCGAAACCACCGAAGTCGCCCACCACGTCGTCGGTCCAGGTGGCGGTGACCGGGGAGCTGATGGCGCGCACATGGCGCTCGGCACCACCCAGGTCTACCCCGGCCTGCCGGTAGTCGGGCACTCAGAGACCCGTCGCGCAAGTACTTGTGGCGTCTCTCCGGCCCTCGACGCGGCCACTATTCGAGCGACAGGTCACTAGAACCGCTCGAGCTGGAACTTGTCGGCGGCCTCGGGCACGTCGGTCGGGTACTCGCCGGAGAGACATGCGGTGCAGAAGCCGGCGTCGGCCACACCGGTGGCGTCGAGCAAGCCTCGGAGCGACAGGTAGCCGAGGGAATCGGCCCCGATGTGGTCCCTGATCTCCTCCACGTCGAGTGATGCCGCGATCAGGGTGGAACGGTCCGAGGTGTCCATTCCGTAGTAGCAGGGCCAGCGGTAGGGCGGAGAAGAGACCCGGAGATGAACCTCATTGGCGCCGGCATCCCTCAGCATCTGGACCAGCTTCCTGGTGGTCGAGCCTCTGACGATCGAGTCGTCGACGAGAACGACTCGCCGCCCGCGCAGGTTGTCCGGGATCGGATTCAGCTTGAGCCGGATCCCACGGTCCCTCAGGGTCTGGCTCGGCTCGATGAAGGTGCGGCCGATGTAGCGGTTCTTGACCAGGCCATCGGCGTAGGGGATACCGCTGGCGGCGGCGAATCCCTGTGCTGCGGGCAGCCCAGACTCCGGTACCGGGACCACCACGTCGGCCTCGGCCGGGTGCTCGGTCGCCAGCCTCTCCCCCATCTGACGTCGCGCCGCATGGATCCCGCGCCCGTACATCTGGCTGTCGGGGCGGGCGAAGTAGACGAACTCGAAGAGGCAGAGTCTCGGGTCGGTGCCGGCGAAGGGGTAGAAGCTGTGCACCCCACCGGCGTCGATCACCACCATCTCTCCCGCCGCCACCTCACGGACGAACCTGGCTCCCACCAGATCGAGTGCCGCAGTCTCTGAGGCGAGTACCCATCCCCCATCTGGCAGTGACCCCAGGCAGAGCGGGCGGAAGCCGTTGGGGTCGCGGAGGCCGATGATCCGGCCCTGATCCATGATCACCAGCGAGAACGCGCCCTTCCAGGTCGGCGCCACTCCCATGACGGCCACCTCGAGCCCACGCTGGTCCGAGCGCTCGTCGTCGATGGCCCGGGCGATCCCCTCGGCCATGAGGTCCGAGTCGGTGGTCGCGCCACGGATCCCGAGACGCTCGGCCAGTTCCGGGGTGTTTATCAGGTTCCCGTTGTGACCGAGGGCGATGCTGGTGGAGCCGACTTGGCGATGAGCGGGCTGGGCGTTGGCCCAGTTGTTGGAGCCTGTCGTCGAGTAGCGGGTGTGGCCGATGCCGAGATGGCCGTCGAGCCCGGCCAGCGCCGGCTCATCGAAGACCTCGGAGACCAACCCGAGATCCTTGAAGACGGTGACCGTCTCCCCGTTGGAGGTGGCGATGCCGGCCGACTCCTGGCCCCGATGCTGAAGACCGTAGAGGCCGACGTAGATCAGGCTCGAGGCACGCTGGTGGGGGGTGTATGCGGCGAAGACCCCACACGCTTCGCGGGGCCCGTTGGTGAGCGGAACGGCACTCTCCTCGGCCACGGCCTCATCGTAGGGCGCATGTGCCGGTCGACCTATTCAGACGCGAACCGAGCGCGGTACAGCTCACGCAGCTCCCGGTAGTGGTCGACTCCTTCGTCCCGTCTCCTGATCTCTTCCTCGGTCAGCTCACGCACCGGCTTGGCCGGGATGCCCATCCCCAGGGTCCAGGGAGGGATCTCTCGGCCTTCGGTGAGCACCGATCCGGCGGCCAGCCAGGCGCCTTCCCCGAGACGAGATCGATTGAGCAGCTTGGCCCCGATCCCGACCAGGCAACGATCCCCGACCAGGGCCCCATGCACGACCGCAGCATGCCCCACCGTCACCCTCTTCCCGATCACACAGGGGATGTCCTCATCGCAGTGGACGACCGTGTTGTCCTGGATGTTGGTGTCGGCCCCGATCTCGACCCGGTCCAGCTCGGCCCTGATCACCACCCCGAACAACACGAACGCTCCGGGCCCGATGGTCACGTCCCCGTGTATCTCCACACCTGGCAGGATGACTGCTTCGGGGTCGATGCGGGGCTCGGCCAGGTCGGACACGGGCGGCAGGTTAGGGCCGCCCCATGAGCTCAGGTTCGGTACCTGTCCCGCCCCATGGTCACGGAGCGTGCATGGAGGGCGATGTCGAGGAACAGGCCGACGATGATCCCGAATATGCCCCACGGCGCTGCCGCGCCACCGGAAACGACGTAGCCCACCGTGTACAGGACCGTGGTCCACGGCAAGAAGATGATCCCGAGGACAGGGAGCAGCCACCCGTTGAAGGCTCGATCCACCCAATCCGAGACCAGCCAGATGAAGAGCATCGCCAGACGCGGGCTGATGATGATCATCGCCAGGAACAAACACCCCACCTCGACCTCCCTCTCGATGCTGATCATCCGACACGTGGCTTGCGTTCCCGGGGCCCGGATGTGCCCGCCACGCGTGGTGACATTCTGATTCGGGCGACCAGACTTACAAGGGATGAGTGACGCTGACCACAAGGCGGCGATCGAGTCGATGTTTCGAGACTCCTACGCCGTGGTGCTGTCAGGTCTTGCCACCCGTTTCCGTGACATCGACCTGGCGGAGGAGGGAATCCAGGACGCACTCGTCGAAGCGCTACGCACCTGGCCGGTGAAGGGGATCCCCGACAATCCGCCGGGCTGGATATCTGCGGTGGCCACCCGTCGTGGCATCGATCGATTGCGCCGCCAGGCCACGCTCACCCGGAAGACCGCCATCCTGGCCGGCCTGGAGCGAGAGGATCTGTCCAATCCCGCGGATCAGTCGGATCGAGGGGACCTCGGTGACGATCGACTCGAGATGCTCTTCGCATGTTGCCATCCGTCCCTGGCCATCGACAAGCAGGTGGCTCTCACGCTTCGCACCGTGGGCGGGCTGACCACGACTGAGATAGCCCGTGCATTCGTCGTCCCTGAATCGACCATGGCCCAACGGTTGGTCAGGGCGAAGGCAAAGATCCGCGATGCCGGGATCCCGTTTCGCGTGCCGGAGGGTGACGAGCTGGCCGATCGGTTGTCCGCCGTCCTCGCCGTCGTGTATCTCGTCTTCAATGAGGGCTACCTGGCCACCAGCGGCGATCAATTGCTCCGCGCCGAGCTGGCTGGCTCGGCGATCGAGCTCGGAGACCTCCTCACGACCCTGTTGCCCGAAGAGCCCGAGGTGCTCGGCCTTCAGTCCCTCATGCTTCTCCACCACAGTCGTCGTCGCGCCCGCGTGGACGAGCACGGCGCCATCGTGCTTCTCGCCAACCAGGATCGGAGTCTCTGGGATGTCGAGGACGTGCGACGTGGGCTCGATCTGCTGACGACAGCTAACCGCCTCGGTGGTGAAGGGCCCTATCTGATCCAGGCGCAGATCGCGGCCCAACACACCACCGCACCTTCCTCAGACGAGATCGACTGGCGACGGATCGTGGAGCTGTACGACCACCTGATCGCCTTCCTTCCCTCACCTGTGGCACGGCTGAACCGCGCCGTCGCTGTCTTCGAGGAATTCGGTGCGGCCGAGGGCCTGGCCGCGCTCGAGGACCTCGCCGCCGAGCTGGACGATTATCACCTGTTCCATGTCGCCACGGCCGAGATGTGGCGCGAGTTGGGAGAGGATGACATGGCAAATGCTGCGCTCCACCGGGCCCTGGCCCTCGCTACGAATGAGGCGGAACGTCGGTTCCTGGAGGAAAAAGCAGGCTGACCGACCTCAGCCGAACCTTCTCAGACCCTCGTCCAGGGCGTGGGGTGTGTCAGCCGAGAACCAGGAGCGACCGTCTTCTCCCCACTCCTGCCACTCATCGGGGGTGACCGGGAGGAAAGACACACGGTCGAGCAGTGTCTGGATCGACCCACCGCTCTCTGCCTCCTCCCGGGCGATCCCTGCGACCTGACGCGGGTAGACGGCGCATGTCACCTGGCGAACACCGGCCCGGTCCACCGGCACCACGGGGAGGTCCGAGACGATGCCGGCCAGACGGGTCAGAGTCTCGGCGCGGACGAAGACATTGTCGACCGCCACGACGAGGGCTCGTTTCTCTTCCATCCGGCTGAGGGCGGTGGCCACACCAGACAATGGCCCCGATCCCGAGACCTCGTCAGGCCAGGTCTCGAAGCCGGCGCGCTCTGCGCCGAGCACCACCACGTGATCGGTGGCTTCACCGAGGGCGGCCGCCACCCTGTCCAGGAAGGACACGCCCGAGACCTCGACGTCCGCCTTGTCCTTTCCCATGCGCCGGCCCTGGCCACCGGCCAAGACTGCACCCAAGAGCGACATGATCGGAGGGTAGGCCCGTTTCAGTCCCCGAGGACGATCCCCAGACTGCGGGCCGAGTCGATCCAGGGATGGTCGAGGGGGACGAACTTGGTCACCCCGGCAATCTCCTTCAGCGGCACTGCCTCGGTCGTCTCGCCACGCGCCGCCACGAGGACGCCATGTACTCCGTCCGCGATGTAGGAAGCCGTCGCCGTGCCCAGCCTGGTCGCCAGTAGCCGGTCGGCCGGCGAGGGGGTGCCGCCCCTCTGGACATGCCCGAGGATGGTGACTCTGGACTCGAGGCCGGTGGCCTCTTCGAGCGCATCGGCGAGGTTCTCGGTCCTGGGTGCCTTGTCGAGAGCGCTGAGCCGGGCCTTGAGATCCGGTTTCCGATCGTCATCCGCCGTCTCCACCTCGGCGCGGAGGGCGGCGCGGGCCTTGTTGTCCTCCCTCGAGTACGCGCCCTCGGCCGCCGCGATGATGGAGAAGGCACTGCCTGCCGCTTTGCGTGTCTGGATGGAGGAGGCGATGGCCTCGATGTCGTAGGGGATCTCAGGGATGAGGATCACGTCGGCCCCACCTGCCAGACCCGCTCCGAGGGCGAGCCACCCAACGTCGTGCCCCATGACCTCGGCCAGGATGATGCGGTGGTGGGAATGAGCGGTCGAGTGGAGGCGGTCGATGGCCTCGGTGGCGATGCCCATGGCGGTGTCGAAGCCAAAGGTCACGTCGGTCCCGCTCACGTCGTTGTCGATGGTCTTGGGGAGGGCGAGGACTTTGATCCCGACCTCTTCGAGCTTCAGGGCGTTGCGCATCGTCCCGTCGCCACCGAGCACGACCAATGCCTCCAGGTCGTGCTGGTCGACGACGTCACGCATGAGCGGACGCATGTCCATGCGTCGGCCGTCCCCCATCTCCATCTTGTCCACCTTGGCGCGACTGGTGCCGAGGACGGTCCCACCTCTGGTGAGGATGCCGGACAGAGAGTCGGAGTCGAACCGGACGAACCGATTCTGCATCAGCCCCAGGAATCCGTCGTAGAACCCGATGACATGCATCCCGTAGGCCCGCTGGGCCGCCTTGCCCACCGCCCTGATGGCCGCGTTCAGACCTGGGCTGTCGCCCCCGGCAGTGAGAATCCCGATGCTTCTGGGCACGATGTCATGGTATCGGCGCGTTCCCCCACCCAAATTGAGACAGTGAGTGCCGCATAGGGCACGTCACCGTCCCAATTTCGCATTTGATCAGGCGGATTCCTTGCGGAAGACCCACGACCCGTATAGAACACCGACCAGGAGGAGGCCCAGGGTGACCGCGGTCCCGATCCACACCTCGTTCGAGGAGAGGTCGTCGATGTACATCGCCCGGACACCGTCGACCACATGAGTAAGGGGGTTGATGTCGGCCACGGTCTGCAGCCAGCCGGGGGCCAGGGCCATCGGGAGGAGGATGCCCGACAGGAGCAGCACGGGAAGCAGCAGGCCGTTGATCACCGGGGCGAAGGAGTCCTCGCTCTTCAGTTTCAGCGCCGCCCCGTAGGAGAGCGCACTGAAAGCCCCACCGAGCAGGGCGACTACCGCGACGCCGGCGATCAGGCTCCCGATCGGGGCCTCGAGGCCGAAGAACACCACTGCGACAACGCTGAGCATGGCGCCCTGGACCACGATCACCACGACGTCACGGAGCACCCGGCCCAGGAGCAGCGCTCCCCGGCCGGCCGGAGTGACCCGCATCCGCTCGACGACCCCGGCCCGCCATTCGGCGATGAGCCCGAAGCCGGCGAACGCTGCCCCGAAGACGGCGAGCTGGACGAGCAGCCCGGGCACGAAGACTTGCCAGGCGGTCCCCGGAGGGAAGCCGGGAGCATTGACCACCGGTTCCAGCAGGGGCCCGAACAGGGTCAGGTAGAGGATGGGCTGCATCAGCCCCAGGATCACCCACACCGGATTGCGGAGCGAGAGACGCATAGCCCGGCTGAAGACCAGCCAGGTGTCGGTCATGAAACGCATGTCGATCGTCCTTTCAGGCAGCAGCCCGGTCGGTGGCACCCTGGTCCTCGTCACGTAGCGAGCGGCCGGTCATGGTGAGGAACACGTCGTCCAGCGTGGGGCGATGCACCTGCACGCCCGTGGCGTCGACGTCCCGTTCGACCATCGAGCGCAGAAGCAAGGGGAGGGCGCTGGCCCCGTCGGGGACTTGGAACCTCACCTGGGTCCCCTCGACGGCGGGATCGGTCGCCCCGTCGAGATGGGAGACGAGCTCCGCCACCACCACGGTGCTGCGTTGGTCGCCGAAGTCGAGGACCACCGAGTCGCCGGCGACTCTTCGCTTCAGCTCATCCGGTGTGCCCTGGGCAACGATGGCGCCGTCGTCGATGACCAGGATGCGATCACAGAGCACATCCGCCTCGTCCATGTAGTGAGTGGTGAGGAACACGGTCGTGTCGAGATCGCTGCGGAGTCGTCCGATGTGCTCCCACAGGTTGGCCCTCGATTGGGGGTCGAGCCCGGTCGACGGCTCGTCGAGGAAGATCAGCCGGGGTTGATGGACCAGCCCCATGGCGATGTCGAGCCTCCGCCGCTGCCCTCCGGACAAGGTCTTGCATTGCCGGTCCCACATGCCGTCGAGATCGAGCTGTTCGAAGAGTGCCTCACCGTTGCCCCGGGCCGTGCCGGCCTCGATCCCGTACATCCTGGCGTGGTCGACGATCTCCTCACCAGCTCGCGCTTCAGGGTCGGTGGACCCACTCTGAGCTACGTAGCCGATGCTGCGCCTCACCCCCACGGGGTCCAGCCTCAGGTCGGAGCCGGCCACGATTGCCTCCCCTCCGGTCGGCTCCAGCAGGGTGGTGAGCATGCGGAGGGTGGTCGTCTTGCCGGCGCCATTAGGGCCCAGGAACCCGACGATCTCACCTCGCTCGACGGTGAAGTCGACGCCGCGGACCGCTTCGACTTCATGCTTCTTCGTCCTGTAGACCCGGCGCAACCCCCGGGACTCGATCATGGTCTCTGGCACGGACATCTCCTTCCGGTTATACTTCAAGTGTTGAGTATCTTATGAATCAAGATATTAACTTGTCAAGAGAACAGCGTCAGACAGCGATACGCCGGTTGGTGGAGGCGCTCAGGTCCCTTCAGTTGGCCAGCGATCTCCTCGATGAGGCCTACGCCGACTTCGTCGGCATCAACCGCACGGACCTGCGCTGCATGGACATCGTCGATCAACGCGGGCGCGTCACCGCCGGGGAATTGGCCCGTGAAGCCGGGCTGACCACCGGTGCGGTGACTGCGGTCGTCGACAGGATGGAGACCGCCGGCCTTCTCCAAAGGACCTACGACGCCAATGACCGGCGCAAGGTGTGGATCGAGCTCACCCCCGATGCACAGAGGCTGGGTGAAGAGGTCTACGGGCCGCTCGATCAGGCCGGGCAGATGCACCTCGCCTCGTTGGGTGACGAGCAGGTCTTGACCATCATCGGCTTCCTCGAGGTCAGCCGGCGCATCACCATGGAGAACGTGGAGGCGATCCGATCACGCACCACTACGAAGACGATGCCGCTTCGTTACCGGCTCGAACAGGCTCGCATGATCAAGGACGACGCCAAGGCACTGGCCAAGCGAATCAAGCAGGAGCTCAAGGAGATGAAGGTGATCGTCGTCGACCTCCACGGCTCGAAATGGGGGCAGGACGAGGACGGCCGCTGGGTGGAGCGACGGGGCTGAGCTAGCCGGCCATCCTCCTCGGGATGGCGTCGCGGTGGGTACTCGTCAGTGTCTCCAAGTCGATTGGTGGCGAACCGCCCAGCGTCAGGCTCTCGCCACCCATCGTCCCTACACGGCGTGCCATACCGGCGGGCAGGTCGACCTTCCCCGGATGGAACATCGCGATCACCCGATGTGGGTCCTCGGAGAAGAGGTAACCCGGGTCGTCGACGTCCACCGTGGCCCCGATGCCCGAGGCGATGCACACCTCGGCCACCGACGTAGCCAGCCCGCCATCCGAAACATCGTGTAGCACCGGCACCTGATGCGCCAGACCGGAGGTCAGCCCGATCACCTGCCGAGCAGCGTCCGGATCGGGCAGGGTGGGACGCCCTCTCAGCTCTTCGTGGATGACACGCTGTGCCGCCGAGCCGGCCAGGTTGCTCGTCGGAGCAGGTCCGATCTCCCAGATCTCCATGCCTTCGGCCGCCCGATCGAGTCGGGGAGGTTGGCCCGGCATTGGGTCGGCCAGGCCGAGCAAGCCAACCACGGGGGTGGGGTGGATGTCGACCCCTTCGGTCTCGTTGTAGAAGGAGACGTTCCCCCCGATCACGGGGATGCCCAGGGCATCGCATGCCTCCGAGATGCCCTCGACGCTCTCCCGGAACTGCCACATCACCTCCGGCTTCTCCGGGTTCCCGAAGTTGAGGTTGTCCACCACCGCGAGCGGGAGCGCCCCGGTCACCGCGACGTTGAGGGCGGCCTCGTAGACCAGACGCGCACTTCCTGCCCGCGGATCGAGATGACAGAGGCGCCCGTTCCCATCGGTGGACACGGCGAGCCCTTTCTCCGTCCCCCTGATCCGGGTCAGCGAAGCGTCGGAGCCGGGGCCGACCACCGTGTTGAGGAACAGCATGTGGTCGTACTGCTCGTGGACCCAGGCGGTGGAGCCGATGGCCGGGTCGTCGAGCAGTCGGAGCAGGACATCGGATGGGTCATCCTCGATCGACCGAGCAGGCGTTTGTTGCAGGTCGTCGATCCAATCCGGTCTTTGCATCGGGCGGTCGTAGAGAGGGGCATCATCGGCCAGGGATGCGGCCGGGACCTCGGCCACGATCTCGCCCCTATGACGCACGGTCAACGTTGCCCCGTCGCGAACCGTGCCGACGACCGCCGAGTCGATCTCCCACCTATGGGCGATGGCGAGGACCGCGTCGACGTTTTGCGAGGGGACGAAGGCCATCATCCGCTCCTGGGACTCGGACATGAGCAACTCCGGCGCGGTCATGCCCGACTCTCTCACGTGAACCGCGTCCAGATCGACGTCGAGGCCCACGCCGGCACGCCCGGCCGGCTCCGAGGTGGCACAGGAGAGGCCGGCCGCTCCCAAGTCCTGGACCCCGGCCACCAGCCCACTCTCGTACATCTCGAGACAGGCCTCTATCAGCTTCTTCTCTTCGAACGGGTCGCCGACCTGGACGCTGGGTCTCTTCTCCTGGGACTCGTCGTCGAACGAGGCAGAAGCGAGCACCGACGCCCCCCCGATCCCGTCACGTCCGGTGGCCCGGCCGAGCAGCACGGCCACGGTACCCGGGGTCCCGGCCGTTCCCAGGGTCAGTTGCTCGCGGCGGAGCAAGCCCAGGCACATCACGTTGACCAGGGGGTTTCCCGAGTAGCAGGGGTCGAACTCGATCTCCCCGCCCACCGTGGGCACCCCGACGGCGTTGCCATAGCCGGCGATGCCGGACACGACCCCGTTGAAGAGATACCGGTTCCTCGCATCGTCGAGCGGGCCGAACCTGATCTGATCCCAGAGTGCGATCGGGCGTGCCCCCATGGTGAAGACGTCGCGGAGGATGCCTCCTACCCCGGTTGCGGCTCCCTGGTAGGGCTCGACGAAGGACGGGTGGTTGTGGCTCTCGATCCTGAGCGCGGCGAGCCATCCGTCGCCCAGGTCCACCACTCCTGCGTTCTCGCCGGGCCCGACCACGACCCAGGGCGCCTCGGTGGGGAAGCGGCGGAGGTGGGCCCGGGAGGACTTGTAAGAACAGTGCTCGGACCACATCACCGAGTACATGGCAAGCTCCGCCGGTCGCGGCTCCCGCCCCAGCAGGCCGAGGACCGACTCGTGCTCCTCGTCGGTCATGCCCAACCGGCGATGGAGGGGCTGGGTGGCGGTGGTCACGCCGGGACCAGCGAGTCGAGGAACCCTTCGAGAAGGGCCCTGCCGTCGCCGGAGCCGAGAAGCTCGTCGATGCCGCGCTCGGGATGGGGCATGACCCCGACCACGTTTCCGCCGGCGTTGGCGACCGCGGCCGCTCCTTGCTGTGAGCCGTTGGGGTCGTCGACATAGCGCATGGCGACACGGCCGGTGTTGCTCGGGTCGACCCAATTCCCCTCGTACGAGTTGAGCGGGATCCGAATTCGCTGCCCCAACTCGGCCGAGCGGGTGAGCACGGTGTCGGTGTCGGTCACCTCCAGATCCACGAAACGGCAGATGAACGCCAGGTCGCGGTTGGCGATGAGGGCACCGGGGAGGAGCCCGGCCTCGCAGAGGATCTGAAATCCGTTGCAGATCCCCAGCACCGGTTTTCCGTCGCCGGCCATCCGCTCCACCTCACCCATGACCGGGGAAAAGCGGGCGATCGCCCCCGTCCTCAGGTAGTCACCGTGGGCGAAGCCGCCGGGCAAGACCACTCCGTCGAAGTCGGACAAATCGTTCTCGCGGTGCCAGATCAACTCCGCGTCGCCGCCGAGGCTGGTGATGGCGTGAGCCACGTCCATCTCACAATTGGTGCCGGGGAACACCACGACGGCGATCCTCATTCGGAGACCGCCACGGTGAAATCCTCGAGCACCGGGTTGGCCAGCACCTGTCGGCACATCTCCTCGACCCGGGCCTGAACGCGATTCGGATCCTCGCCTTCGACCTCGAGGTGGATGACCCGATCGACTCTCACCGACATGACCTCATTGTGCCCCAGGTCGTGGAGCGCCCGTTGGATCGTGGTGCCCTGGGGATCGGCGATCTCCGGCCGCCTCGTTATCTCGACGGTGACCTTCATCAGCTCCGGGCCAGGTACTCGGCGAAGCTGTCACCGGTGATCCGCTCGTAGGCCTCGACATAGCGACTGCGGGTGCCCTCGACGATCTCGTCGGGAAGATCGGGGGCCGGCGGGGTCTTGTCCCAGTCTGTCGTGTCGAGCCACTCTCTGACGTACTGCTTGTCGAAGGAAGGTACGTCCTGGCCCGGCACCCATTGGTCCGCGGGCCAGTATCGGGAAGAGTCGGGGGTGAGCACCTCGTCGATCAGCAGTAGCTCCCCGCCTGCGAAGCCGAACTCGAACTTGGTGTCGGCCAGGATCACCCCGCGGGCTGCCGCATGTTCGGATGCGCGGAGATAGATGTCGACCGATCTCTTCCGCAGCTCCTCGTAGAGCTCGTCGCCGAGGAGCTCTCGGGTCTCCGACTCGGTGATGTTCTCGTCGTGCCCGGTGGTGGCCTTGGTGGCGGGGGTGAAGATCGGCTCGGGGAGGCGGTCGGCCAGGGCCAGGCCCGACGGCAGATGCTCGGTGGTGGGCCCGCCACCGTCGCGGTACTCACGCCAGGAGGACCCGTAGAGATACCCGCGCACGACACACTCGACCGGGATCACCTCCGCCCTCCGCACCACCATCGACCGCCCTCGCAGCTCTTCCCGCTCACCATCGTCGAGCCCCGGCAGGGTGGATAGATCCGTGCTCACCAGGTGATTCGGGGTATCGAGGAGGTCGAAGAAGTGGAGGCTGAGCCCGGCCAGGACCTTGCCCTTGTCCGGGATCAGCTGGTCGAGGATGACGTCGTAGGCGGAGATCCGGTCGGTGGCGACGAAGAGGAGGTGCTCTCGGTCTACCTCGTAGATCTCCCTGACCTTCCCCGACGCGATATGAGGTAGACGCGGCACGTGGCGGCAGGGTAGTGCCGGCACTTCCCCCTCGAAATTGGGAGCGGGAGTGTCGGTATGCGAGGCTCCCGCTCCCAATTACACCTAGGGTGCCGACGGTGTCGGGGTTCTCTCAGTCGCGTGTCGCGGAGCTTCTGGCCGCGGACCGATATGCCGGCGCTCTAGGGGTCGAGTTGGTCTCGGTCACCGACGACGAGATCGTGGTCGGGCTCGACGTCGGTGAGTCCCACGTCAACTTCCTCGGGGTTGGCCACGGGGGCATGGTCTTCTCGCTGGCCGACTGCGCCTTCTCGCTGGCCTCGAACAACGCCGGGGACCGAGCGGTGGCGATCGATGCCCATCTCGTGCTCACCGCCCCTTCCAAGCCGGGCGACCGGCTGGTGGCTTCGGCGACAGAGACCTCGCGGGGCCGGACTCTGGGCACCTATCGGGTCGACGTCACCCGGGATGATGGGCGCATCGTCGCCTTGTTCACCGGAACCGTCCACGTCAGCCCGTCGGGTTAGAGATTCAGATCGCCGAGACGGTCGAATACCACCCGGGCCGATGCCCCGACCTTTTCGAGGGAGAAGCACGACGCCAGTTCCTCGTCGCCGAGACCTAACGAAGGGTCGGCCGCCAACAGGTCGTGCAGGCTCTTTCCACTGTCCCAGGCCCTCATGGCGTGGCCTTGCACGATCCGATATGCCTCGTCACGGCTGAGACCCTTGTCCACCAGCGTCAGCAGGACCGCCTGGCTGAAGACAAGGCCCCGGGTCGCGTCCAGATTGGCGGTCATCCGGTCCGCATCCACGACCAGATCGCGGACCAGGGCGTTGAACTTGACCAGCATGTAGTGGAGGGCGATCGAGGCGTCGGGCAGCACGACCCTCTCCGCCGACGAGTGGGAGATGTCGCGCTCGTGCCACAAGGCGACGTCTTCCAGCCCGACCTGGGCGTAGCCCCGCAGCAAGCGGGCCATGCCGGTCATGCGCTCCGACATGATCGGGTTCCGCTTGTGGGGCATCGCCGAGGAGCCCTTCTGACCGGAGCCGAAGGCTTCTCTCACCTCCGCCACCTCGGAACGCTGCAGGTGACGGATCTCAGTCGCCATCCGCTCGATCGAGGCACCGAGCAGTGCGATCGTCTGCAGGTACTGGGCGTGGCGGTCCCTCGCCGTGACCTGGGTCGAGGCCGGCTCCGGCTCGAGACCAAGAGCCACACACACGTGCTGCTCGACCTCGGGCGGGACATGGGCGTATGTGCCAACCGCACCCGATATCTTCCCCACCGCCACCATGTCACGTGCCTGCACGAGGCGGGCGTGGTCCCGTGCCAATTCGAAGGCCCATCCGGCCAGCTTCAAGCCGAAGGTGGTCGGCTCTGCCCAGATGCCGTGGGTCCGGCCCACCATGAATGTGTGTTGATGCTCCTCCGACCTGGCTTTGACCGTCTCGAAGAGGGCCGCCAAGACGTCGAGGAGCAGATCGGCCGACTCGGCCAGTTGCACCCCTCCCGCGGTGTCCAGAACATCGGAGGAGGTGAGCCCGTAATGGACCCAGCCCGCCGCCTCGCCCCCGGCCTTCTCACCGAGCAGATCGACGAAGGCGGCCAGATCGTGGTTGGTCACCTTCTCCCGCTCGGCCACCTCCTCCACGCTCGGGCAGTCGGCTTCACGTGTTGCCGCAGCAACTCCGGAAGGGACCTTGCCCTGACCCTCCCAACCCTCGAGAGAGAGGGTCTCGACCTCCTTCCACAGCTCGAGCTTGCGTTGCTCCGACCAGATGGCGGCCATCTCGGGCAGGGTGTAACGCTCGATCACGTCGGTTGATGATGGCAGGCCGCGGACAAGGGTTGTCCGCTACCTCCGTTAGGTTGCCTCCCGATGCGCAGGCTCACCCTCGATCAGGCTCGTCGTTATGCCCTGGCCGCTCAGGGGTTCACCGACCCTCGTCCGGGCGGACGGATCGACGTCCGGCACTTCCGACGCGTGGTGGATCGGATCGGGCTCGTCCAACTCGACTCGGTCAACGTCTTCAGCCGCAGCCACTACATGCCCTTCTTCGCTCGTTTGGGCGGTTACGACCGAGCCGCCCTCGATGCCTGGCTCTGGGGCTCGGGTGAGATGTTCGAGTACTGGGGTCATGAGGCATCTCTCATCCCGACCCGGGATCACCCCCTCTGGCGGTGGCGGATGAATGGCACGTTCAACTGGGAGCGGCTGGAACGGATCCGTCACGAGCATCCCGAGTATCTGGCCGAGGTCCTGGCCCAGGTGCGCGAGCGGGGCCCGCTGAAGACGGCCGAGCTCCACGACCCGGGGGAGCGGGATGGCACTTCGATGTGGGGATGGTCGAAGGGAAAAGTAGCGCTGGAAGCCCTGTTCATGGGTGGGAAAGTCAGCACGGCTCATCGCCGCAACTTCATCCGGATGTACGACCTGAGCGAGCGGGTCATCCCGGCGGAGCACTACGAAGCGGGTGATCTCGATCGGGAGGAGGCCCAGTCGCTGCTCCTCCTCCGGGCTGCCGGGTCGATGGGAGTGGCCACCGCCGCCGACATCGCCGACTATCCGCGCATCAGGATGCCCGAGGCCCGGCCGTTGATCGAGGCCCTGGCCGGGGCGGGCGAATTGGTCGAGGTCGAGGTCGAGGGCTGGGGTCGGACGGCCTATCTCCATCCGGACGCAACCTTGCCGAGGAGGGTGGAGGGCCGCGCCTTGCTGTCACCGTTCGACAACCTCATCTGGTTCCGGGATCGGGTCGAGCGGATGTGGGACTTCCACTACCGCATCGAGATCTATGTGCCCGAGCCAAAGCGCGTTTACGGTTATTACGTGCTTCCTTTCCTCCTCGATGGTGACCTGGTGGCGAGGGTCGATCTGAAGACCGATCGCAAGGCGGGCGCTCTCCTGGTCAGGGGTGCCTTCGCCGAGCCAGACGTCGATCGCGTGCAGGTGGGCCGTGAGTTGCGGGCCGAACTGGAGGCCGTTGCTTCCTGGCTCGAACTCGGCGAGGTTCGGGTCGACCCAAATGGGGACCTCGCCTCCGCGCTCAGCTCCGCTTGATCCGATCGACGACCTGCGCCGACTCCTCGACCACGGTGCCCAGGACTCCGCCCGGACGGTGGTTGTCGAAGCCGACGAAGAACAGGCCACGGTGTGCGCCATCGCCGGCCACGTCGCGAGGTAGTCCTTTCTCGTCGAGCAGAGCCTGTCCGTCGGGGAGCAGGCCGTCGAGCATCGGCCGATAGCCGGTGGCGAGGATCACCGAGTCGTACCAGCCTTCGCTGCCATCGGTGAACCCCACCCGGTCCGACCCGAAGTGGTCGATTGCGGGCCGAACCGTGATGCGGCCTTCCTTTATGGCGACGACCGTCCCCACGTCTATCACCGGCGTCTTGCCTCGCTCCCGAAGCTGGGCCAGGGGCGCGATCTCGGGTGTGGCGATCCCGTACTCGGTGAGGTCACCGACTGTCATCCTGCGCAGCAACGTCCCGATGCGATCGCCGAGATCCACGGGAAGCCGGGCCAGCATCCGGGCGGTGAGCTGCGTTGGTCGCCCCAGCAGGTCGCGAGGGACGATGTTGACCGGGCCTCGGACCGAAATCGATGTCTCGACTCCCGCCTCGCTCAGGTCGAGCGCTATCTCCGCCCCGGTGTTCCCCATTCCCACCACCAACACCGACTCATCGGCGAAGGGCTCGGCATTGCGATACGCCTTGGAGTGGACGAGTCGCCCCGTGAATGCCTCCGCTCCCGGGTAGGGAGGCTGGAAGGGAGCCTGATTGAGCCCGGTGGCGATGACGACGTTGTCGGACAGGATGGCGAGACCGGTACCGGTCGTGGTCAGCCACCTGCCATCGGACTTCCGCACCTCTTGCGCCTCTTCTCCGAATCGAGGCTCTATCGAGAACGTTCGGGCGTAGACGGCGTAGTAGTCGGCGAGCTGGCGTCTGGGGACATATCGGGGGTAGTCGTCGGGAAACCCGAGCCCGGGCAGGTGGGAAAGCTGCTTGACGGTGTGGAGGTGGAGACGGTCGTAGTGGCGGTGCCAGGAGTCCCCAACCCGGTCCGACTTTTCGATCATGACGAAGTCGAGACCGGCCTGGCGCAACCGCCCCGCCACGGCCAGACCGGCAGGTCCTGCTCCGATGATCAGGGTCGCGGTCTCGACCAAAGCGGCGTCAGGTGAAGGCGTTCAGGCCGGTGATGGCCTGGCCCATGACCAGAGAGTGGATCTCGTTGGTGCCTTCGTAGGTGTAGACGGTCTCCAGGTTGGCCATATGGCGGAACACCGGGTACTCGAGGGTGATCCCATTGGCGCCGAGGATGGACCGGGCGGTCCTTGCCACCTCCAGGGCGTTGCGCACGTTGTCGAACTTGCCAAAGCTGACCTGCTCCGGGGTCAGCTTTCCATCGTCCTTGCGCCGTCCGAGATGCAGGGCCAATAGCGTCCCCCGTTGCACCGCCACCATCATCTCGACCAGCTTCTTCTGGGTCAGCTGGAAGGAGGCGATCGGGCGGTCGAACTGGTGCCGCTCGATCGAGTAGTCGAGAGCCGACTCGTAACAAGCGCGCGCCGCGCCGATCGCGCCGAAGGCGATCCCGAACCGGGCCTCGTTGAGACAGGACAACGGCCCACGCATCGACGACACGCCCGGAAGCACGAAATCGTCCGGCACTCGAACATCTTCGAGGATCAGCTCCGAGGTGACCGAGGCCCGGAGTGATGCCTTCTTCTTGATCTCAGGCGCCGAGAAACCGGGCGTGTCGGTGGGGACGATGAACCCGCGCACACCTTCATCGGTGCGGGCCCACACCACCGCCACATCGGCGATCGACCCGTTGGTGATCCACATCTTGGTGCCGTTGATCAGCCAATCACCTCCGTCACGACTGGCGTTCGTGCGCATCGAGGCGGGGTCAGACCCCGAGTCCGGCTCGGTGAGCCCGAAGCAGCCGATCACCTCGCCCTTGGCCATGCGGGGCAGCCATGTCTCCTTCTGTTCCTCGGAGCCGAACTTCCAGATCGGGAACATGACGAGCGAGCCCTGGACCGAGACGAACGATCGGATCCCGGAGTCGCCCGCCTCCAGCTCGAGACAAGCGAGACCGTACGCGGTGGCGGAGGTGCCGGCGCACCCGTACCCCTCCAGATGCATGCCGAGCAGCCCGATGTCACCGAAAGCCTTGGCGAGCGCGTCGGAAGGGAGCTCGCCTTCCTCCCACCAATCGCCGACGTTGGGGACGATCTCTTTTCGCACATAGGTCCGGACCGCGTCCCGCAACATGATCTCCTCCTCGGAAAGGAGTGAGTCGATGTCGAGGAAGTCCCTTGGATCAGGGCGCTCGAAGGAGATGTCACTCATGACGGACCGATGGTATCGGAGTGCCCGTCCCTCTACAGAGTCAGAAAAGTCGCCGTCCCGAGTCCCATACTTGTCCGCGCTGCATGGCGTCGGTCTACTGGCGACGTACTGCAGCCCAGAGGCCGGGCCGACCATCGGATGGTTCACCGCGCTGCTTGGCGTTGGTCTCAGAGCGTGGCATTGCAGCGCAAATGAGATCCCCCTCTCGCATCATCCAGACCGGGATCGCCCGGTCCTACCCGGCCAGAGTCTTCTCGGCGAGGTCGGCGCGGTACTGGGCCAGCTTGGAGCGAAGATCGTCGTCACCCAGGGCGAGGATTGCGACCGCGAGCAGGGCTGCATTGGTGGACCCGTCGATGGCCACCGTGGCCACCGGGATCCCTGTTGGCATTTGCACGGTGGCGAGCAGGGAGTCCATGCCGTCGAGCGAGGCGTTCAGAGGCACGCCGATAACCGGGAGCAGGGACTTGGCCGCCATCACCCCGGCGAGATGGGCTGCTTTACCCGCCCCGGCGATGATCACCTCGAACCCCTGCTCGGCCGCAGTGGCGGCGAACCCGATCGCCTCGTCAGGAGTCTTATGAGCGGATAGGACCCTGACCACGCTGGAGATCCCAAAGGAATCGAGTGTGTCGGCAGCCTTCTCCATCACCGGCCGGTCGGTGCCCGATCCCATCACGATGGCGACTTTGTGACTCATGAATCCGAGACGGTAACCGATCCGATCGACCCCAAAGCTTGCGCTCTCCCCGTGATAATATCGAACATATGTTCGCAGTAGAGCCCTTGCAGCCCTCGTTGTTCGCCGAGACCGAGCCGGTGGCCGACGCCGCCTTCTCGACTCTCGAGCGTCTCGATCTGGATGCGGAGTCCTGGCTCGATTATGTCCCGGGCTGGCTGGCGGGTGATGCCCGGCTCTACGACTCCCTGACCAAAGAGGTGAAGTGGGAGCAGCCCGAGGTTCGGATGTACGACAGGTTGGTCAAGACGCCGCGGCTTGTTGGCCAGGTCGATGCAACGGTGCATCCCATCATCCCCGACCTCGTCGAGGTTCTCTCGGAGCGCTATGGGGCCAGGTTGGATCGGGTCAGCGCCGGCTGGTATCGCACCGGGATCGACTCCGTGGCCTGGCACGGCGATCGCACCGCCCGTGATCTGCCACATTCGATCGTGGCCACCGTCTCACTCGGCGGCCCGAGGCGTTTTCTCATCCGTCCGCGCGGGGGAGGCCAGTCGACCGGCTTCGACCTGGGCCGAGGGGATTTGGTCGTGATGGGTGGCGCCTGCCAGCGTCTGTGGGAGCACACCGTCCCCAAGACCGCGGCCGCCCCACCGCGCATCGCCCTCATGTTCAGGCACTCCTACGACTGAAATCGTCATAGAGCGAATCTAGAGCGCGTCCGAAGAGGCTCTAGAGGACATTCCGCGACCTTGAGCTCGGACGGGAGATGCCCGTCCTGAGACGAGAGGAGGCGGTGATGACCGCTATCGAGAAGCAGGCAGTCGGTGGGTTCGAGCACGAGGGCCACTCGGGGAGAATCGGGGGCTACCTCCGTGTCGGTGTCGGGGTCGTGGCCCTGGTCGTCGGATTCGGGCTGGGAAGAGCCGTCGAGTCGGCCGCCACCGGTACGGCTCCCGACGCCACGCAGCGTGCCGCCGACATGGTCGAGTTCCGTTATGGGGCGTCGAGCCTGTCCAGTTCCGTGTCCGACCCGTCGATCGCTCAGCAGCAGCGTGCCGCCGACATGGTCCAGTTCCGCTACGGGGCGTCGAGCCTGTCTGAGTGAGCGACAGCGACACCCCATCCGTGGCCACGGGTATCTTGCGAGGCGGCGGTGAGCACGGTCACCTTTCAGATACTCGGCAACCTGAGGGCCTGGATCGAGCAGC
>JAICNB010000117.1 GCA_025928935.1 Acidimicrobiia bacterium | reverse complement strand
TCGCCGACCACCACCCCTTCCAGCCTGACGAACGCACCGGGCAGCGGCGTCGAAGCGCCCGGCCCTTGGACGTCATGGATGAAGACGTCGACTGGGGGGGCCGGGCAGGCGGAGTTGTCCGCCCCGGGCGTGTCGTCGCCAACCGTCGGGTCGAAGGGGCCGATCAGCCACCCGTCGGCACAGTCATATACGTGGCCGGGCACGAAGGTGCCGTCAGGCCCGACCACCGTGGGGCTGTAGACCAGCTCGCTCGCCATAGTTCCGACCAGGGCCACGGAGTCGACGATCGAGGTCCAGGGAGCCGAATCGAGGGCTCCGTCGTCGTTGGTGTCGAGATCGGCGCCATTGGCGCCGGTAAACCCTTGCACCAGGAGATGGGTCAGGTTGTCCGTGTTCTCGAAGTTGAGACCGGAAGCGCCAACCACCAGATCGGGGGTGCCCAGACTGGAGTCGAACGTCGACTCGGCGACGAGGAAGAACCCATCAGTGGGGATGCTCTGGCTACTCAGGCTCACCACCGCCTCGATCACGCCCGAGCCACCGGTGCCGTCCCCAACCACCAGATAGGTGTATCCGTCGAGACTCTGCCCGGCGGGCCCGGACAGCTCGAAGTACTCGTCGTTGTCGGTTCCGGTCTGGTCGACCCTGATCTCGTTGAGGGTGACTCCGTCGCCGGCGGCCATCACCTGTGTCGGCACCGTGGCCGCCACCAGGCCGAGCACGATGGCCACTAGGAGACGGGCTCTGGTCTTTGCCCTCATCGCATTCCCTCCGTCATCCACTGTGGTCGCGACGTGGTTGACGCCGTCCCCACGGCATTCTTCGGACGACCCTACCCCGTCATCGAAGAAAGTGGTCAGGGGTCATCAGAAGTTCGACGAAGGTTGAGAAAGCGGTTCCAAATTGGTTGTCTTCGTCACCAGGCCCTGCAGTGGCCTCGCCGCGTCTGGACGCCTGGCGCCGGCCCGCTTCTCCAGCCCTTGGCCGCCGGGGAATGAGGGGCCCTACGTACGTCCCGCCCTGACTACCCGCCCAGTGCTTGACCGACGTCCTGGAGGAAGGCGGCGGCAGGGGCACCGTCGATGAAGGCGTGATCGAAGGTGAGCGAGAGCACCATCTGATACCTAGCGACGACGGCACCCGCCTCGTCGACCCCCGGCATCGGCCGTGCTGCGCCTACCCCGAGGACGGCCACCTGGGGAAGGTTGATGATGGGGGTGAAGCCGTCGATCCCGTAGGAGCCGAGGTTGGTGACGGTGAAGGTGGCGTTGGCGTAGTCCTCTGCGGTGAGGGTCTTTGCCTTGGCTTCTTCGGCCAGACGCCCGATGACGGTCTCCACCTCATCGAGCGACATATCAGTCGGACCTCTCACCACCGGGGCGACCAGGCCCTCGTCGGTCTGGATGGCCACCGCGATGTGGGCTGTCTCCGCCGGGACGAAGCTGTCACCGTCTCGAACCCCGTTGAGACCGGGGTGGCGGCGCAGCACCTCAGCCACGGTCCTGACCACCGTGGCGGTGATTTGGGTCGGCTGTTCCACACCCAGGTCAACCGTCAGGTGCAGGGTCACCGGGGCGGTTTCGGCATGGGAGCGCCGCATGTTGCGGGCGATCACCGCCCGAAGTGCGCTCGGGGGTGCCTCTTCTTGGGCCGCGGCCCGGACGTCGCCCTCGGTGACCCGGCCCTCGGGTCCGGTCCCCGCGATCGTGGCCAGGTCGACGCCAAGCTCTCGGGCCACCCGTTTCGCCGCCGGTGAGGCGACGATCCGGGTCCCGGCCGTCTCGACCGCCGGGGCTGGCATTGTGCTGGCGGCAACCGGGGCGGGCGCCTCCACCATGTCGGTGATGCGACAGATCGGGCTGCCCTGAGAGACCGGGTCGTGGATGCCGACCAGGTCGACCACGAAACCCGGGGCAGGCGCCTGCACCTCGGCCGAGATCTTCTCCGCCTGGACCTCGGCGATCAGCTGTCCCTCGGTGCAGGCGCCGCCCTCGTCGACGAACCATGCCGTCACCACCGCCTCCTCGCCGAAGGCGGTGATGACAGGCATAGTGACCTCTACGGCCATGTGGGCCTCAGCCGGCCACCAGCAGGTTCGAGCTCGCCTCCACTATCCGGTCGACCGACGGAAGCGCCCACTGCTCCAACGGCCGGCTATAAGGGATGGGAATGTCCGGGGTGGTGACACGGACCGGGGGAGCGTCGAGGTAGTCGAAAGCTCCTTCGATCGCGGTCGAGACCACCTCGCCCGACATGCCGTAGCTGTGGTAGTCCTCGTCCACCACCAGTAGACGGTGAGTCTTCTGGACGCTGGCGACGATGGTTTCCCGGTCGAGGGGGACCAGCGACCTGAGGTCGATCACCTCGGCGGAGATCCCCTTCTCCTGCAACACCTCGGCGGCGTCGAGTGCCCGGTGCACCGACAGACCCACGGTCACAACCGTCAGGTCGGTGCCTTCCCTGGCCACGTTCGCCTCGCCGATCGGAACCTCATAGGGCTCTTCGGGCACCACTCCGGTGGCCCTCGGGTTGGGGGTCATCCAGCCCAGGCCGAGCACTCCCTTGTGGAACATGTAGACCACCGGGTTGTCGTCCCGGATCGCGGCAGTCATCAGACCCTTGGCGTCGTAGGGGTTCGACGGGATGACCACCTTCATCCCCGGCATGTGGGCGAATGTTCCCCACAGGGTCTGGGAATGCTGGCCGGCATCCGAGTAGCCACCGCCGACGGCCGTGGTCAACACCACCGGCACCGAGACGTTGCCCCCGCTGAAGTAGTGGATCTTGGCCATGTTGTTGTAGATCTGGTCCATGCACACGCCGAAGAAGTCGACGAACATCAACTCGACGATGGGGCGCATCCCGCCGATGGCAGCCCCGATCGCGGCGCCGATGAACCCCGTCTCCGAGATCGGCGTGTCGATGACCCGCTTCGCCCCGAATTCGTCCAACAGACCCTCGGTGGCTCCGAAGATGCCCCCGTAGGTGGCCACGTCCTCGCCCATGACGAACACCGAGTCATCGCCTCTCATCTCGAGGGCGATCGCCTCGGCGATGGCCTTCTGAGTGGTCAGCTTGCGGTCGGTCATAGCGTCACCGTCCTCTCGGCGAAGACGTCCTCCAGCGCCGTTTCCGGCTCCGGATATGGGCTGTCGAGGGCGAACTGAATCGCCTCCTCCACCTCGTCGTACATGGCCTGCTGGATGCCGGCGATGTCGGACTCGTTGAGGATTCCCTCGTCGGTCAATCTCTTGACGAAGCTGTTGACGGGGTCGCGGGCCACCATGTCCGCCTTGAACTCGTCGCTGCGGTAGGCGTCGGCGTCACCTTCGAAGTGACCCCACAGTCGGTCGGTTTTGACCTCGACCAGGCTCGGGCCCTCGCCCTTGCGAGCACGGGCGATGGCCTCGCCCATCACCTCGTAGACGGCCACCGGGTCGTTGGCCGCAACCAGCACCCCGGGTATCCCGTATCCCGCGGCACGATCGCTGTTGTCGGCGATCGCCGTCGATGCGGTCTTCGGCACCGAGATGGCGTAGGCGTTGTCTTCGCAGATGAAGACCACAGGCAGGTTCCACAGTGCCGCCAGGTTGAGCGACTCGTGGAAGGAGCCTTGATTGGCCGCCCCTTCACCGAAGAAGGCCAGGGCGACGTTGTCGGTGCCCTTGTGGCGGAACGCCATGGCCGAACCGACCGCCACCGGCATGCCCTCCCCGATGATCCCCGAGCACCCGAAGGCGGGATCGACCGAGAACAGGTGCATGTGCCCGCCCTTGCCCCGTCCCAGCCCGGTCTCGCGCCCGAAGATCTCTGCCGCCATCTTCTTCAGGTCGACGCCCTGGGCGATGGCGATGTGATGTGGACGATGGGTGGCGGTGATCGCGTCGCCCGCCTTGAGATGGGGCCGCATGCCGACTGCGACGGGCTCCTGGCCGGCGGCCAGGTGCATCTCCCCCGGTATCAAACCCGCCGCGATGTCGAATGCGGGGAGCTTGTCGTCGAGATAGATCTCCCTGATTCGCTCCTCGAAGCGGCGGATCTTCACCATCGTTTGGTACATGTCGACCAGGTGTTCCCTGGGAATGTCCACGGGTGCAACCTCCCTTCTCCGGGCCAGCGCCCGGAACCGGTGACCGCCTCCAATGTGCGCGGAACTTACTCCTCCCTGGAAGGGCGACAAGGGTCAAAAGGCCCTAAGCGCCTCCTCCAGATCGAGGACGCGGGGACCATCGATG
>JAICNB010000017.1 GCA_025928935.1 Acidimicrobiia bacterium | reverse complement strand
CAGACCTTCACCGTCTCCAACATCGGGGCGGTCGGTGGGGGACAGGGGACACCGATCGTGCCCTACGGCACCACCGCCATCCTCTCGGTGGGACGCGTTCAGGACAAGGTCATCGCCAGAGATGGTGAGCCGGTCGTGGCGCCGGTCATGCCCCTGTCGCTCTCCTACGACCACCGGGTCATCGACGGCGCCCAAGGGCGCAGGTTCATGGCACTGCTCCTCGAGAACCTGGAAGAGCCCGCCCTCTTCCTGGCCGGCTGAGGGAGATCTCAGCCCTTCGAATGGGCCTCGACCAAGTCGAGTACCTCGGGCATGTCGAGCTCCGGATAGGGATCCGGGGCGAGGAGCCCCAGGATCCGGCCCTGGGATCGGGCGGAGACGATGACCTTGTCCGACCATTTCATCGCCAGCTCGGCGGGAGCCGCTCGACAGCACGCCGGATCGGGGCAGGTGGAGGTCTCCCTGTTCTCGGTGTCCCGCCCCCGGAACCAGCGAGCCTCCGAGAAGGGGACTCCTACGGTGACCGCGGTGGCCGGCTCCCGCGTCGCCTCGACATGGGTCGTGCAGAAGAAGGTGCCTTCCGGGGTATCCGTGTACTGATGATGGGTCCCGTAGCGCTCGGCTGACTCGAAGGTCATGCGGGCCCCCCATCTGCGACAGAGACGCTGGGTCTCCATGCCCCCGTGTGCGTCCCGGGGGATAGGGGCCCCGTCGTTGGCGTAAGCCTTCACCACGACCCCCATCTCGTCACTGACGACGAGGTGCGTGTCGATCTCGAGGTGGTGCGTCGCCAGGTTGACCGTCCTCCATGCGGCCATCTCGTACGAGACGTAGAACAGCTCCTTCACGTCTTCGACGTCGATGTCGTGGTTCTCCATGGCCGACCTGAGCCGGGCCAGGACCGGTTCCTCGGGCACCAGCACCGCTGCGGCGAAGTAAGCGGTCTCCACACGCTGGCGGAGGAATGTGTCGAGGTCCGGGTCGGTCTCGTGCCCGAGGAGGAACCCGGCCAGGGTCTGCAGCACGGCTTTGCGCGCCTGCCTCGTCCGGAGCGAGTCACGCTGGGCGATGTAAACGCGGTGATGGTCGAGATCGATGATGGAGCGGGCGAAGGAAGGCATGTCCTCCACCGGGTGTATCTCGAAGCCGGCCTTGGCGGTCAGATCGAGCAGATTGCGCGAGGAGAACGGCCCCTCGCCGGAGTAGCCGCTCGACGCGAGAGCCAGGCGGGCCTCGGCTTCGACCTCCTCCAGATATCCCGATCGCCCCGCCAGCCACGTGGCGACATCGCCATTGGCCCTCCTCACCTCCTCCGAGCCGGCGGTGTCGAGGCCGGACCGCTCCCTCAACGCCTCATGGAGGCCGACAAGGTGGGTCAGGGTCTCGTTGTCGAGCTTGGCACTCGGCTTGACGGGCGGAAGGTGCAACGAGTCGAAGAGAGCGGTGTCTTGAGACCGGAGGAGTGCGATCTCGAGGGCGTCACGCCGGTTGGGCGGATCCGGATCGAGGAGCTCGGACATGTCGACTCCCAGCGCTGCGGCCAACTCCACCACCAGGTTGAGACGAGGCTGTTTCTTGCCGTTCTCGAGGAGGGAGAGATAGGGCGCCGGTCGTTTCACGATCGCCCCCAACTCGTCCAGGGTCATCCCCCTCTCCCGTCGGTGATGGCGAAGTCTCCGCCCCAATACCAGCGGGTCGAGAGCCTGAGATTCGGACGTTTGTGCCATTATCTGAAAGATTGCCTATTCTTTAGGTTCGTCCTGATTTGGAATCATAGTGCATCGACAAGACACTGCCATCTTATGAATCAGTTTCGGGCTACTGCGACGGAACGAAGGGTGCTGACCCCCGACGCGGTGGCCTTCCTCAACGACCTCGAGCAGGAGTTCGGCTGGCGGCGGGGCCAGTTGCTGGCAGAGCGCCAGACCAGGCAGACCCGTCTCGACGTCGGGGAACGACCCGATTTCCTCCCGGAGACACGTGAGGTGCGAGAGACCGCTTGGGCGATCGATCCCGTCCCCACCGACCTGGCGGACCGGAGGGTCGAGATCACCGGGCCGGTCGACGCCAAGATGATGATCAATGCCCTCAACTCGGGGGCCAAGGTGTTCATGGCCGACTTCGAGGACGCCACCTCGCCCACCTGGCAGAACCTCCTCGAGGGTCAGGCCAACCTGGTCGACGCCTATCGACGTGAGCTCAGTTTCGAGAGTGGGGAGAAGGCCTATCGACTCGGCGACGACCCGGCCACCCTGGTGGTGCGCCCCCGGGGATGGCATCTGGACGAGAAGCACTTCCTCGTCGATGGCCGGCCGATGTCCGGCTCGCTCTTCGACTTCGGTTTGTATCTGTTTCACGGTGGCCGGTCCGCCATCGATGCCGGGACCGGGCCTTTTCTCTACCTGCCCAAGCTGGAGTCGCATCTCGAGGCGCGGCTGTGGAACGACGTCTTCGTCTGGGCCCAGGACCGGCTCGACATCCCTCGGGGGACGATCAAAGCCACCGTCCTGATCGAGACGATCCTGGCCGCCTTCGAGATGGACGAGATCCTGTATGAGCTCCGTGAGCATGCCGCCGGGCTCAACGCCGGGAGATGGGACTACATCTTCTCGATGATCAAGAAGTTCAGGAACGACCCGTCGTTCGTCCTCCCCGATCGGTCCGCGGTCACGATGACAGTCCCGTTCATGCGGGCCTATACCGAGCTCATGGTGAGGACCTGTCACCGGCGCGGCGCACACGCCATCGGTGGCATGGCCGCATTCATCCCGAATCGACGTGATCCCGAGGTCACGGAGCAGGCGATCGCCAAGGTGAAGGAGGACAAATCCCGGGAGGCGGGGGCGGGCTGCGACGGGACCTGGGTCGCCCATCCCGATCTGGTTCCGGTGGCGATGGCCGAGTTCGACTCCGTGCTCGGCGATCGCCCCAATCAGGTCGACCGAAGGCGTGAGGACGTCGAGGTCGAAGCCGGTGACCTGCTCGATCTCGATTTCCCGGGTGCTATCACCACGACCGGTCTGGCGACGAACGTCTCGGTCGGCATCCGTTATCTGGCCGCATGGCTCTCGGGGACCGGGGCTGCGGCCATCGACAATCTCATGGAGGACGTGGCCACCGCTGAGATCTCCCGCTCCCAGATCTGGCAATGGCTGCACCATGGGGTTTCGACGGACGACGGTGAGGCGATCACCGAGGACCGTGTCAGGGCGTTGGCGGGAGACCTGATCGGGTCACTCAGGGACACCGAGCATCCGCACCGCGATCGGCTCGATGATGCCCGCAAGGTCTTCGAGGACGTCGCCCTAGGCGACCACTTCGTCGAGTTCCTGACCCTTTCCGCTTACGAATTGATCAACTGAGGAGGAGAGATGTCGCACATCGCCAACGAGGCCAGTCGTCTGGCCGATGACTGGAAGGCCAACCCACGCTGGGAGGGTGTGACCCGGGACTACACGGCGGAGGACGTGGTCAGGCTTCGTGGGAGCATTCGAGAGCAGTCGACCCTGGCCAACCGGATGGCGATCGCGCTCTGGGATCTGCTCGGCTCCGAGGACTACGTCAGCGCCCTGGGCGCCATGAGCGGGGGCCAGGCGGTCCAGATGGTGAAGGCGGGTCTGAAGTCGATCTATCTGTCTGGCTGGCAGGTGGCGGCCGACGGGAATCTGGCCGGAGACGTGTACCCGGACCAGTCGCTGTATCCAGCCAACTCGGCTCCTGCTCTGGTGGAGCGGATCAACAACGCCCTGCGCAGGGCAGACCAGATCCACTGGGCCGAAGGGGACACGTCGATCGATTGGTTCGTGCCGATCATCGCCGATGGTGAGGCCGGTTTCGGGGGCCCGCTCAACGTGTTCGAGCTGACCAAGCGCTTCATCGAGGCGGGCGCAGCAGGGGTGCACTACGAGGATCAGCTGGCATCCGAGAAGAAATGCGGTCACATGGGGGGAAAGGTGCTGGTCCCGACCTCACAGCACGTCCGCACACTGCAGGCGGCACGGCTCGCCGCAGACGTGATGGACGTCCCGATGGTCATCATGGCCCGTACCGACGCCAACAGCGCCACTCTGCTCACATCAGACGTGGACGAGCGCGATCGCCCTTTCCTCACCGGTGAACGGACTGCGGAGGGCTTTCACCACGTCACCGGTGGGTTGGACTCGGCCATAAGACGGGGGCTGGCCTTCGCTCCGTACGCCGACCTCATCTGGTGTGAGACGGCCCACCCCGATCTCGTCGAGGCCCGCGCCTTCGCCGAGGGGATCCATGCCGAGCACCCGGGGAAGATGCTCGCCTACAACTGCTCGCCCTCGTTCAACTGGTCGAAGCACCTCGACGCGGGGGCCATCGCCGGCTTCCAAAAGGAGCTCGGCGCCCTGGGGTACCGATACCAGTTCATCACCCTGGCCGGGTTCCATGCCATGAATGTGTCGATGTTCGAGCTGGCCCGGGGTTACGCGGAGTCAGGCATGTCGGCCTACGTCGAGCTCCAGAACCACGAGTTCGACCTGGAGGAAGAGGGATACACCGCCACCAAGCACCAACGAGAGGTCGGTGCCGGGTACTTCGACCTGGTCACCCAGGTGGTGGGCGGAGGAAGTTCGTCCACCCTCGCCCTGGAAGGATCCACCGAGCGGGAGCAGTTCTGAGGGTTTGGGTAAGGCCAAGGCGGGGCAAGTAATCTGCGGCCAGCAGCCGCGCAGTTCTCGGAGGAAGCTGTCATGAACATCGTCCATGTGGTGGGCACGGGCACGATCGGTGAGCCCCTGATCGGCCTCCTCGCCGACAACAAGGAGCACTTCGGCATCGAGGAAGTGACGTTCCACAAGCGCACCCCCCTCCTCACGGAGAAGGCCAAGGTGTCCGACCTGGAGGGCCGGGGTGCAGTCCTCTCGGTCGACGAGGAGCGCTTCGAGTCCTTCCACGAGTTGGGCCACACCCCCAAATACGAAGCGAGGGAGGCCATCGAGCGGGCAACGGTCGTGATCGATTGCACGCCGGTCGGCAACGGGATGAAAGAGGAGTTCTACAACGCCGCCCACGGGCCGAGGGGATTCATGGCGCAGGGCTCGGAGTTCGGGTTCGGCAAGATGTATGCCCGGGGCATCAACGATGACGCGCTGGTCGCCGAGGAGGACAGGTTCCTCCAGATCGTCTCGTGCAATACGCACAACATCGCCGCGCTCATAAGGTCCCTCGCCATCGACGCCGATGGCACGAGCCATCTCGAGGATGGCCGGTTCCTCTGCATGCGCCGTGCCAACGACATCAGCCAGGACGAAGGCTTCGTGGCCAGCCCCACGGTGGAGGGGCACAAGGACGAGCGATTCGGCACCCATCACGCCCGTGACGCCCATGAACTGTTCGGGACGATGGGATACGACCTGAACCTGTACTCGTCCGCGGTCAAGATCAACACCCAGTACATGCATTCGATCCAGTTCGCCATCAGGCTCGACGACGAAATCACCGTTGACCAGGCCAAAGAGCGTCTCATGGCCAACACCAGGGTCGCGGTGACCCACAAGAAGTCGGCCAACCAGGTGTTCTCCTTCGGCCGGGATCACGGCTACTTCGGCCGGATCCTGAGCCAGACGGTCGTCGCCCTCGACACCCTGGCGGTCCGGAACGGGAACGAGGTGTTCGGCTTCTCCTTCACCCCGCAGGACGGGAACCCGCTGCTCTCTACCGTGGCGGCGATGCTCTGGTACCTCGAGCCTGAGTCTGTGGACGAGAAGATCGACATCCTCCGGCGCTATCTGTTCCGGGAGATCTGATGAACGCGAAGGCGGAGACCTTCGCCGAGGAGGCGATACGCGCCGTCGCCATCCATGACGTCGCCGAGGCGCGGATCGCAGTGGCTCAGGCCTATGACCTCGACCATGCGCTTGGCCCGCTGGTGGATGCCGTCCATCTGGCATGTGCCGAGATCGAGGGGGATGGCTGGGTCAGCATCGCCACCTGGAACACCCTGGCCGACACGGTCGGCTCGGGCCCCCTGCTGGTGGTGGTCGAGACCTCCCGGGAGTGATCATCCCGAAATTGGGACGGGGAGGTGTCATATCCGACTCTGTAGCTCCCAATTTGGGTTCCTAATCTCTCACGGATGCCTGCGCCCACCATCTGGCTGAGCACGCTCGGATGCGCCAAGAATCAGGTCGACTCCGAGAAGATCGTCGCCATGCTCTCGGAAGCCGGGTACGGCTGGTCCGACACACCCGAAGAGGCCGACGTCGTGATGGTCAACACCTGCGCCTTCATCGAAGAGGCCCGGGCCGAGTCGGTCGAGGTCATCCTGGACCTCGAGGATCGGAAGCGGTCCGACGCGCACGCGGTGGTGATCGGCTGCATGGCCCAGCGATTCGGCGCGGAGGTCGAGTCGGCACTGCCTGAGGTCGACCTCGTCCTCGGCATCGATCGATATGGCGAGTTGGTCGGTGCCCTCGACCGGCTGACGGAGTGGGCACCGGTAGACCTGCGAAGGCGACCGGTGATGGACATCCTCCACGCGATCGGCCGGCCTGAGCCCGACCTTCCCTATGCATATCTGAAGGTGGCCGAAGGATGTGACAAGCCGTGCACCTTCTGTGCCATCCCGGCCATCAGGGGCAAGCAGCGATCCCGTCGCCCAGTGGAGATCCGCGAGGAGTTGGGGTCCCTGGTCGCCTCCGGGGTGAGGGAGGTGGTGCTGGTCGCCCAGGACCTGGCCGCCTACGGCCGTGACATCCATGCCCCCGGCGGTCTTCCCGAGCTTCTCGAGTTCCTGCGCGACGTGCCCGGTCTCGATCGTCTTCGTCTCCTCTACCTCCACCCTCGGGAGATCAGCGAGCGTCTCCTCGCCGAGATGACCTGCAACGAGATCGTGGCCCCGTATTTCGACCTGTCGCTGCAGCACGTGTCGGGAGCGCTGCTTCGCAAGATGAAGCGCCCGGGCAACCTGGAGAAGCACACCGCTCTGGTCGAGCGGATCCGCGACCTCGACCCGGATGCCACGCTGCGCTCCTCCTTCATCGTGGGCTTCCCTGGCGAGACCGACCAGGATGTCGACGCGCTCGCAGACTTCCTCACCGATGTACGGCTCGACTGGGCCGGGTTCTTCCCCTATTCGGCCGAGCCGGGGACCCCGGCGGCCGACATGGAGGGCCAGGTTCCCCGTGACCGGATGATGGAGCGGCTCCGCCATCTCTCCTCCCTCCAGGAGGAGGTGACCGAGAGCCGCAATGCCGGGTGGCTGGGGCGGGTCGACCGGGTGCTGGTCGACCAGATCGAGGACGGCGTCCCGGTGGGCCGGTCCCATCGTCAGGCCCCGGAGATAGACGGTGTGGTTCGTCTCGACGGCGGGACCGTCGGAGAGTGGGCCACCGTGGAATACACCGCAGCCTTCGGCCCCGACCTCGAAGCCACCGTCCTGCCTCCTGAGCGCAGGACGCATCACGTCGAGCGCAGAACGTCGTGATCGTCGAGGTGATCGCCGTCGGCACCGAGCTACTGCTCGGTCAGATCGTCAACACCAACGCCGCAGTCATCGGGGCAGCCATGGCCGAGCGTGGGCTCGATGCCCATTTCCAGCAGGTCGTGGGGGACAACCTGAGTCGGATCTCCACCGCGATCAGGGTGGGGCTCGACAGGTCGGACGCGGTGGTGATCACCGGGGGGATCGGGCCGACCCAGGACGACATGACCAGGGAGGCGCTGGCCGACGTGACCGGCCAGGCCCTGGTCTTCAGCGAAGAGTACGCCGGGCAGCTCCGGGAATGGTGGGCGAGACGCGGTCGTGAGATGCCGGAGAGCAACCTGCGTCAGGCGTACTACCCGGAAGGCGCAGTGATGCTGCCCAATCCGCGAGGGACCGCGCCGGGTCTCATGGTCGAGCACGAAGGCAAGCCCATCTTTTGTGTGCCGGGAGTCCCGGCCGAGATGGAGCACTTGATGGCCACCGAGGTCTTGCCCCGTCTGGCCACGGCGTCCGGCTCCGAGAAGGTCATCGCCAGCGTTCTCCTCCGCACCTGGGGCCGGGCCGAGTCGGAAGTCGCCGAGCTGCTGGACGACCTCTACACGGGCTCGGTGAATCCCTCCCTTGCCTTTCTCGCCTCCAACTCCGAGATCAAGATACGAATGACCGCCAAGGCCGAGACTGCCGCCGAGGCTCGCAGCCTGATCGAGCCGATGGAGATGGAGGTCCGGTCGAGGCTGGGGGAGAGCATCTTCGGCACCGACGAGGAGACGATCGAGCGTGTTCTGCTTCGTTTGCTCTCGGAGCGGGGCCAGACCATCGGCACGGCCGAGTCGATGACCGGTGGCCTGGTCACCGCACGACTCACCGATCTGCCTGGATCGTCGGCGGTCGTGAAGGGAGGTGTTGTGGCCTACCAGACGGAGTTGAAGCAGAGGCTGCTCGGCTTGCCGGACGTGCTCGGAGTCGTCAGTGAAGAGGCCGCGGTGGCGCTGGCGACCGGGGCGAGGGCGCTGCTCGATGTCGATGTGGCATTGTCGGTGACCGGGTCGGCCGGCCCCGACCCACTCGAGAAGCCGGTGGGCACGGTGATGATCGGTGTGGCGACGCCGGAGGATGCCCGAGCCAGGGAGATGCGCTTCACCGGCGATCGGGACCGCATCCGAGCCTTCGGCGCCACCGCGGCACTGCACCTGGCGCGCCTGGCGATCGTCGGTAGATGGTGGAAGGCGTAAACGCGCGCATCTTCGTGGCGGTACCACTCACCGAAGAGGCTCGCATCGTGTTGAGTGGCATTCTCGAAGGTCTCGACATGCCCGGCACGGTGGTGCCCCCGTCCAACTGGCACATCACCCTTCGCTTCATAGGGCGCACCGACGACGTCGCCTTCGATCGTCTGCTCGCATCGCTCGACGAGGCCGACCTGGGCCGTGCCTTCGACCTGGAGCTGGACGGGATGGGCGCATTCCCCAGGCCGAAGGGCGCCACCGTGCTCTGGCTCGGAGTGGACAGGGGCCGGGCCCGGCTCGAGGATCTGGCCGTGGAGGTCGAGGACGCCGTTCAGGCGGCAGGGTTCGAAGCGGAAGACCGTCCCTTCCGGGCCCACCTCACCCTGAGTCGGGTCCGGCCCCCGGTCGACGTCACCGGGCTCATCGATTCCTTCCCCCGTGCCGGGCTGGGATGGCGGTGCGCGTCGATCGTGGTCTACCGGTCCCATCTAGGGCGGGGCCCCGCCAGATACGAGCCCCTTGAAACCTTCAAGTTGGTCGGGTAAATCACCATGACGAACACCTGTTCGGTCTAGTATCGGATCTCAGGACGAGATCTGTCCCAGCGGGCAGATACGTTGACCGTCATAGAGCAAGGTTCGGAAGGAGCCGGAGATGGAACGAGACAAGGCCCTGGACATGGCGGTCAGCCAGATCGAGCGTCAGTTCGGCAAGGGGGCCATCATGAAGATGGGGGAGGCGGCCAACCGCAAGGTGGAGGTGATCTCCACCGGAGCCCTCGCCCTCGATCTCGCCCTCGGAATCGGTGGCGTCCCTCGTGGCCGCATCGTCGAGCTCTATGGCCCGGAGAGCTCGGGGAAGACCAGCCTCGCCCTCCACATCGTGGCCGAGGCCCAACGCAACGGCGGCATCGCCGCCTTCATCGATGCCGAGCATGCCCTCGACCCGATCTATGCCAAGGCGATCGGTGTCGACGTCGACGAGCTGCTCATCTCCCAGCCCGACACAGGTGAGCAGGCGCTGGAGATCGCCGACATGTTGATCCGCTCCGGTGCGCTCGATGTGCTCGTGATCGACTCGGTGGCGGCTCTTGTGCCCCGGGCCGAGATCGAGGGCGAGATGGGTGACGCCCATGTCGGTCTCCAGGCCCGTCTCATGTCACAGGCGCTGCGCAAACTCGCCGGGACCCTGAACAAGTCGAAGACCACAGCCATTTTCATCAATCAGCTCCGGGAAAAAATCGGTGTCATGTTCGGAAGCCCGGAGACGACCCCTGGTGGCCGGGCCCTCAAGTTCTACTCCTCGGTCCGTCTCGACATCCGTCGCATCGAGACCATCAAGGACGGCACCGACAGTGTGGGCAACCGGGTCAAAGTCAAGGTGGCCAAGAACAAGATGGCCCCGCCCTTCCGTCTGGCCGAGTTCGACATCATGTTCGGTCAGGGGATCTCGCGGGAGGGCAGCCTGCTCGATGTGGCAGTCGACCACGGCGTGGTTCACAAGAGTGGGGCCTGGTTCACCTTCGACGACGACCAGCTCGGTCAGGGGCGCGAGAACGCCAAGCGCTTCCTGCGGGAGAACCCGGAGGTGGCTATGCAGCTCCAGGCCAAGGTCTTCGAGTTGGTCGGGCTCAGCGAGGTGGCGCAAGAGGACGAGGCGCCCGAGGAGGTCACCTCCGGCGGGGAAGAGGGCGCCGACTAGTTGTTCCGCTTTCGCGATCCCCGTGTAGGATCGGGTCCTCACACGAATACACCTTTGAACTGCAACACCGGGAAGAAGACGTGAACAGAAGGAGCAAGCGAACCGACGGGTGATCTGCCCCCCGTTAGCCAGCTTCTATTCGTGTGCCGGGCCTTAGTCCACAGGGACGAGGGCCCGGCACGTTCATGTCTCACACCGGGAAAGGGGACCGACGATGGAAATCATCCCCGCCATCGGATTGGCGATCCTGGGGATCGTCCTCGGCCTGGGCTTCGGATATCTGCTGGCCCGGCTGGGCACGGCCCGGAAGAGGGAACGGGATGGGGTCTCTGCCGAAGACGCACTCACCACCGCCCGGCTCGAAGCGCAGCGTCTCCTCTCCAAGGCGGAGGAGGAAGGACGCGCCAAGGCCGAGACCTACCGGGAGCGTGAGGAGGCCAGTCTCGAGCATCGCCGTCTCGAGCTGGCCAACCTGGAGACCAGGCTGGGCCAACGAGAGGAGACCCTCGATCAGCGGGCCTCCAACCTCGCCCAACGAGAGAAGATGATCATCGACCGTGAAGAGGAGCTCAACACGTCCCGCGGCGACCTCGAGCGGCTCAAGGAGGAGGCGCGCTATCGGCTGGAACAGGTGGCGGGTATCGACGTCACCGCGGCCAAGACCGAGATGCTTGCCCAGGTGGAGGACGAGGCCCGTCGCGAGGCGATGATCGTCGTACGCGACCTGGAGATAAAGGCGCGGGAGGAGGCCGATCGACGGGCGAGGCGAATCCTGGCCACTGCCATCCAGCGGCTCTCCTCCGAGGTGGTCACCGAGACGACGGTCTCGGTCATCCAACTCCCATCCGACGACATGAAGGGCCGGATCATCGGTCGGGAAGGCCGGAACATCCGCCATCTCGAGTCCGTGACCGGGACCAGCCTGATCGTCGACGACACCCCTGAGGCAGTTTCTGTCTCTTCCTTCGACCCCGTGCGCCGGGAGGTGGCCCGGATCACCCTCGAGAAGCTCGTCGCCGACGGGCGCATCCATCCGGCTTCCATCGAGGAGGCGTACGAGAAGGCCCGTGCCGAGGTGGAGCAGAGCATCCGCGACGCCGGAGAATGGGCCCTGGTAGAGGCCGGCGTGTCACGGATGCACTCCGAGATCGTGACTCTGATGGGTCGTCTCAAGTACCGGACGTCCTACGGGCAGAACGTCCTCAACCACCTGGTGGAGACAGCCCACATCGCCTCGATGCTCGCTTCCGAGCTCGGGATCGACCCGGCTCCGGTGAAGCGGGCAGCCTTGCTCCATGACCTGGGCAAGGCGGTGACTCACGAGGTGGAGGGCTCACACGCTCTGATCGGGGCCGAGATCGCCCGCCGCTTCGACGAGGATCCGGCTGTGGTGCACGGCATCGAGGCGCATCACAACGAGGTCGAGCCGAGAACTGTCCTGGCGGTGATCGTCCAGGCAGCAGATGCGGTCTCTGCGGCCCGCCCCGGGGCGCGCCGGGAGACCCTGGAGGGCTATGTGAAGCGTCTCGAGCGTCTCGAGACCCTGGCCATGGAGTTCCCCGGCGTGGACCATGTGTTCGCCCTGCAGGCAGGCCGCGAAGTGAGGGTGGTCGTCGACCCGGGCAACGTGTCGGATCTCGATGCCCGGGAGCTGTCACGTCGGATCGCTCGTAAGCTGGAGGAAGACCTCCAGTACCCGGGGCAGATCCAGGTCACAGTGATCCGGGAGTTCCGGGCCACCGACTACGCCCGCTGAGGCTCGCCACATGACCCAGTCCGTGATGCTCCCCAACCCGACTCTGCGTGAGCCGGCTCGTCGTCTTCCGACCCGCTCCGGTCAGCGCTATTTCATCCGCACATTCGGGTGCCAGATGAACGAGCACGACTCCGAGCGGATCGCCGGGCTGTTCGAGATCGACGGGATGAGCCGGGCCGATGGGTTCGAATCGGCCGACGTCGTCTACATAAACACCTGCACCATCCGGGAGAACGCCGACAACCGGATGTACGGCAACCTGGGGCAACTGAAGGCGATCAAGGATCTCAATCCCGAGATGGTGCTCGTGGTGGGAGGGTGCGCCGCCCAGAAAGACCGGGACATGATCCGGGAGAGGGCGCCGTGGGTCGACGTGGTCATGGGCACCCACAACCTGGATCGGGTGCTCGACCTGATGGACCACGCCGAGAGCTGGGGCCCGATCACCGAGGTCGTAGACGAGTTACAGGCGATGCCGTCGTCCCTCCCGGTGAGACGTGAGCTGGAGCACTCGGCCTGGGTGACCATCCAGGTCGGGTGCAACAACACCTGCACCTTCTGCATCGTCCCGTCGGTTCGGGGCGTCGAGGTATCCAGGCGGCCCGGTGACATCGTCCGGGAAGTCGAGCGGCTCGCCGCCGACGGCGTGGTGGAGGTGACCCTCCTCGGGCAGAACGTCGACACCTACGGTCGAGATCTGGCCCTGGACGGTCGGCGTCGCCCCATCTTCGGGGAGCTTCTGCGTCGTGTGGGGGAGGTGGAGGGTATCCGAAGGGTGAGATTCACCAGCCCCCATCCCAACGATTTCAAGGACGACGTGGCCAGGGCGATGGCGGAGACCGATGCCGTGTGCGAGCAGTTGCACTTCCCGCTCCAGTCGGGATCCGATCGTGTCCTGGCCGCCATGCACCGTGGCTACAACCGCAGGAAGTACCTGGACCGGTTGCAGATGGCCCGCGAGATCATCCCGGGATTGGCGGTGTCGACCGATGTGATCGTGGGCTTCCCCGGGGAGACCGAGGAAGACTTCGAGCTCACGCTCGAAGTGGTCGAGGAGGCGCGGTTCGACAGCGCCTTCATGTTCATCTTCTCACCCCGACCCGGAACGGCCGCGGCCAAGCTGACCAGCGATTTCGTGCCCGAGGAAGCGATAAGGGACCGTTTTGCCCGCCTCGCCGAACTGCAGAACCGGGTATCGGGCGAGAAGAACGCGGAACTGTTGGGAGCCACGGTCGAGGTGCTCTCCGAGGGCCCGTCCCGCAAGAACGAGACCGTCGCCACCACCCGGACACGGACCGGGAAGGTCGTCCACGTCGGCGGGGCCCACCGAGCGGGAGCGTTCTTCGACGTGAAGGTCGAAGAGGCGCATCAGCATCATCTGGTGGGGAGCCGGGTCTGACCAGGATCCTCGCCTTGCTGGGGCCAACCGCCTCCGGCAAGACGGAGATGGCGATCAAGCTGGCCGGGCACTTGGGGGCCGAGATCATCTCGGTCGACTCGATGCAGGTCTACCGCGGGATGGACATCGGCACCGCCAAGCCAACGGTCCTGGAAAGGGCCGGGATCGTGCATCATCTCATCGATGTGGCGGATCCTTCGGAGGAGTTCTCTGTCGCCGCATTCCGACGTCTGGGGCGCCGGGTCCTGAGCGAGACCGAGGCGCCGGCCATTGTCATCAGCGGGGGATCGGGTCTTCACTTCAGGGCGCTGGTGGACCCGCTCAGCTTCGCCCCAACCGATCCGGACCTCCGTGGGGAGCTGGAGAGCCGTCAAACGGAGCAGTTGGTGACCGATCTGCTCGAGGCCGACCCGGGTGCCGCAGCTTTCGTCGACGTCGCCAACTCGAGGCGGGTGATTCGGGCAGTCGAGATCTACCAGCTGACCGGTGAGACACCGAGCACGCGGGCAGCCACAGCGGCTGCCGAGGACGTCAGGCGATACGTACCCGAGGTCGCATTCGAGGCGATCGGCCTCGACCCGGGCGCCGGCCTGGAAGACAGGATCGATGTCCGCCTTCGGCAGATGAGAGAGGCGGGTCTGGTCGACGAGGTGCGCTCGATCGCCCCGAGGATGGGAAGAACCGCCCGCAACGCGGTCGGGTATCGGGAAGTCCTCGCCGCCTTGAACGGAGAAGTATCGATGGACCAGGCCTTGGAGCTCGCTTCCGTGAGCACCAAGAAGCTGGCGCGCAAGCAGCGCACCTGGTTTCAGCGGGATCCGCGGATACGCTGGATACCGTGGATCGACGATCCCGACCAACGTCTGAGACGGATCCTGGAGACCTTCGATTGAGCCGGTACGAGTTCACCAAGATGCAGGGCCTGGGCAACGACTTCATCGTCCTGGAAGGCCCCGACAAGCCCGACGCCTCCGAAGTGGTACGCATGTGCGATCGGCGCTTCGGAGTCGGCGCCGACGGGGTCCTGGTCGTGTCCCCGGGCCCACCGGTGGTCATGGATTACTGGAACGCCGACGGCAGCCCTGCCGAGATGTGTGGCAATGGCCTTCGCTGTGTCGCCCGATACGCCCATGACAGAGGGTGGGCCGAGGCTGCGGAATTCGAAGTCGACACCCCGATCGGGCTGCGCAAGGTGAGGGTCGGTGACGGGCCGATCCACGTAGAGATCGGCCCGGTGCTGATCGAAGGCCAGGAGACGATCGGCAACGAGGTCTATCACCTGGTCGACACCGGCAATCCCCACGCGGTGCGCGTCGTCGATGACCCTGATCAAATCGATCTGGCGACGGTGGGCCCTCAGGTGGCCCGTGAGGCGGGATTCGATGCAGGGTGCAACGTGGAGGTGATCTCCATCGCCGATGAGCGGGTCACGATGCGGGTGTGGGAGCGGGGGATTGGCGAGACCCTGGCCTGCGGCACCGGCATGGTCGCAGCGGCCGCCGTCGCGCTCGACGGCAGGGACGGAAGGATCGAGGTCGTGACACGGGGTGGCGTCGGTGAGGTCGATGTCGAGGGCAAGAACGCCTGGCTGACCGGTCCCGCCGAGTATGTGTTCGAAGGGGTGGTGGATCAGGCGTAGCGGCGGAGGACGCTGACCACCTTGCCCACCAACTCGACCCCGTCGGAGTAGACCAAGGGCTCGTAGGCGGGGTTCTCCGCCTCCAGGATCACCTTGCCCCCACGCCGGCGAAGTCTCTTCACCGTGGCCTCTTCACCATCGATCAGTGCGGCCACGATCTCACCATCCCTGGCGTCCTTCTGACTGCGGACGGCAACCAGGTCTCCATCGAGGATCCCGGCGTCGACCATCGAGTCGCCTTTGACCTCGAGCAGGAACACGGGACCGGTTCCCACCAAGTCGACCGGCAGGGGGATGACCTCCTCGACTTGCTCGGCGGCCAGGATCGGGGTGCCCGCGGCGATGCGGCCCAGCACCGGGACGTCACGAACCCGACCCGGGCGGGACGGCGCATCTGCGGCGGCGGCGGCGCTATCGAGCTGTGCTTCCTCCACGACGACGATGGCTCGCGGCTTGGAGGGGTCGCGATGCAGCGCCCCGGCAGCGACCAGGGCCGTGAGATGGGAGTGCACAGTCGAGGGGGAGGAGAGACCGAGGGCCTCCCCGATCTCGCGGACCGAGGGGGGGTAGCCCCGACCCGCCACCGTCTTCCTGATGTAATCCAACACCTGTTGCTGACGCTCACTGAGCACGGTGACTCCTTCCCGGGTCCCTCGATCGACTCCGTCAGGGGTCATGTTAATCGAACAGGAGTTCGCCGCCAAACATATGTTCGTTTGCCCTTGACAACGAACAAGTGTTCGATAGAGTGACGAACGCATGTTCGATCCGGACTGCATCAGCAATCCCGCAAGGGGCCCGATCAGGAGGAAGACCCACATGCAGAAGGCGAAACTGCAGCTGACCGTCCGGCTGTCCTTGCTTCTCGCCGCCCTCTGCGTGGTCTTCCTCATGATCGGCGGATCTGCCGAAGCCGATGTCCCCACACCGGAACCCACCGAGTACGTCGTCGAGGCCGGTGACACTCTGTGGGCGATCGCATCGGCCAGCGCCGAGCCTGGCTCCGACCTCAGACGTCTGGTGGCCGACATCGCTCGGCTCAGCGGCGTGGACGCCGACGCACTCCAACCGGGTCAGATCCTTCTCATCCCCGCCGGCTGAGCCAAGCGTCGCCACGGGGTATACCCTGCGGCGATGCTCTGCCCGGCCTGCGGCGCACCCAGTACACGTGTGATCGACAGCCGACCCGCCGAAGGCGGCCTGGCGATCCGTCGACGACGTGAATGTGAGAATTGCGGCCGGCGCTTCACCACCTATGAGCGACTCGAGCCACAATTGATGGTCAGGAAGCGAAACGGGCGTCTCGAGCCTTTCTCACCCGCCAAACTGTCGGCGGGCATCTCGGCGGCACTAGCCGACCGCCCGGTATCGGGCTCGTCGATTGAGCGGCTGGTGGAGGAGGTGGAGGCTTCCTTTCGGGGCTCGGGCTCGCATGTCACCTCCGAGGAGATCGGGCGGGTGGTCCTGGACCGGCTTCGGGATCTCGACGAAGTCGCCTATGTGCGGTTCGCCTCGGTGTACAAGGAGTTCCAGGGAGCTGCGGACTTCGAGAAGGAAGTCGCCGCGCTGGAATCAGCCGAGCAGCCTGGATAGATCGTCCCGGGCCTGATCGATCAGGGCCGACACAGTCTCCGAGACCGCCGCGAGGTCGGTGATCAAGGCGTGCCTGACCTCTTGGAGGTCGGCTCGGAGCGCTCCCAGTGTCTCGACGGCAGCGGTCCGGTTGTCGGTGCGCATGGCATCGAGATAGGCCGCTTGGGTTTGCTCCAGGTTGGCGCTCAGCCGATCGAGGGCAGCCGACGCTTCTGGAGCGACCTCGGCCGGAAGTGCCCCACGAACCGACTCGAACCCGGTTCTCCATTGCGTGAACGCGTCGGTGGCGGTGGTCAGGTCGGTGAGATCGGGGTCGGTCTCGAGGAGCGGCAAGGTGAGAGCTGGTTCCAGGGCGGTCCGATAGGTGGTGATGTCCATGAGTTGCTTCGAGGCATCGATGGCGATTCCGGCGGCCTGGGCAGCGACCGAGCGCCCCGACGAGTCCTCGGCGGGCAGGTCGGCGGACGCAGCGAACATCGAGCGGGCCCTGTCACCCAACTGCAGATAGGCCGATGCGTCTCGGTTGGCTTCCGGGAGCCGATCGAGATCGATGTCAGCCACCAGTGGGGCCACCTGCTCGAGGGCGACGGTGAGCGCTTCGGCCTCCGATCGGACCTCGCCTACCGCCGCGGCCGCTTCGTCAGCGGGCTGGCGGTATAGCCAATAGCCAACGCCGGCGACGGCCAGGGTCACGATGATGAGAAGTGAGAGCATCGGCCAGCGAAAGCGCCGGCCGCCCAGGTGTTTAGAGCCAAATTCTTGAGGGGTCCAGTCTTCCAGCGAGGGGGCATGGAGCTCGGTCGTTTCCCACATGTCTGTGACCAGTTCTCCGGTCGGATGCCCGTTCTTGCCGTGACGACCCAGCGGCACCGGAACCAGCGCCGAGACCTGTGAGCTGGCCTGCGTAGACCCCGGTGCGTGGGAAGGTGGTGTCGTCCAGGCACGGGAGGGCGCATCCATGAAGCCGAGGGACTCCATCGAAGGGATGCGGATGAAGCCGCGTTTGGATGGGGTGGTAGCAGTCATCGGAGGCACCTATTTACAGTCGTCAGGTCATCCCGCCCGATACCCCGCGACCCCGAGATGCAAGCTAGTTTCGTCAGACTCGATCCGGAAGTAGAAATTCCCACGAGATCACATATCGGCGATGCCGCAGTCGATCTTCAGACCCGATATGACATTTCACTGGAGCCTGGGGAGAGAGTCGCCGTCCCCACCGGGCTGGCGGTGGCCATCCCCGAGGGCTTTGCCGGGCTGGTCCTGCCCAGGAGCGGTCACGCCAAGCGTCTCGGGGTAGGGGTGGTCAACGGTCCCGGGCTGATCGACTCTGGATACAGAGGCGAGGTGTCTGTCCTCTTGATCAACCACGGGTCGGAAAAGGTGGAGTTCAGGAAGGGGGAGCGGATCGCCCAACTCGCCGTGATCCCGGTCGCGGCGGTTGATTGGGTCGAGGTGGAGAGTCTCGACGAGACCAGTCGAGGTGACGGAGGGTTCGGGTCCACCGGCTCTTGAGGCTGTTTGGCTGCGATCAGGGGACCGTTACAATGTGCCGCCCGTGCGGAAGTAGCTCAGTTGGCTAGAGCGCAACCTTGCCAAGGTTGAGGTCGCGGGTTCGAATCCCGTCTTCCGCTCCGACGCCCGGTCTCGGCGACGTGGCCGAGTGGTTAGGCGCGGGTCTGCAAAACCCGTCACACCGGTTCGATTCCGGTCGTCGCCTCGGGCCCTTAGCTCAGCCCGGCTAGAGCGCTTGCTCGACACGCAAGAGGTCACTGGTTCAAGTCCAGTAGGGCCCACCACAGAAAACCCCTGGTACCACCAGGGGTTTTCTCGATTTCGAAGCCGACACGAGCGGACGCTCAAACCTCCCTGGTGGCAACTGATCCTCTTCCAACTGTATGAGGCTGAGCGAAGGTGATGTCCAAGGTTCGAGCCATGGAAAACGCTGTTAGGCCGGATTCCCAGGCGGGTAAGCACCGATGCCGTTCCGAGTCACCCGGTTGCCGGGTCATCCTCTCCCGGATGGGAAGCCGACTCCACACGGCGACATAGGGGCCAAGGGCTCACTCGCCCTCGGCCACAGGAAAACCCCCGCGTGACGATCCCGGGGGTTTTCCTCTTGGTGCTGATCCTGGGGAAGATGTGATAGGTCTAGTCCTGATCCGGTCCCGCACTCGACCGGTCGTCCTCGACGGCCTCCGCCAGGTCGTCGAGACCTCTTCGTATGATTTCCTGGATGAGGGCGGCGACATTGTCGTCATTGTCCAGGTAATCCGAGTCGCCGCCGCCGAACTCCGCTTTGATGTAGCGGTATTGGTCGATGAGCTCGTCGTCCGTCCAATCCTCAACCGGGTGATCATCGCGCGGCGGCCAACTAGGTGTAGTCATGGCGACCGTTTACCCGTCTGACGACCTGGAGCAAACGCTCCATTGCAGCGACTCTGTCAATACAACGGTGGTGGAGGTGGGGGTGGCGGTTGCCTGGGCGGCGGTGGCTGTGGAGTCACGGGGCATTCCGGTGGGGGCGTGCCGCCGGCGACAAGGGTTCCGAAGTCTCCGGCCACCGGCAGGCCGGCCGGCACTCCGTATACGAGTGTCTCGTCCGCGTTGCCTTGGCTGTTCGTGTATCGCAGGAAGATCGTGCAGCTCGAGGGACGGAACAAGCCAACGGTCTCCGGGCCGGGTCCGCCTCGTCTTGCCCACTCGGCGGCGATGATCTTGTCACCCGGATCACCAAAGATGAATTGGGCATCGGCGTTGCCCTGGGAATGGGTGAGGCGGAAATAGACCAAACCGGTGGTCTCTCGATGGAGGCCGACCTCATCGGTCAGGTCGTCGTCGAAGTCACCGACGAAGGGCTTGTCACCCGGGTCTCCGAACACATAGTTGAAATCGGCAGCACCGAGCCCGCCGTCGTTGGCGCCGAGCTCGTTTATCACATAGACCCTCGACTCGGATGGTCGATAGATGCTCACCGTGTCGCAACCGTCGCCGTCGAAGTCACCGGCGAGTGGAATGTCGCCGGGGTTGCCGAAGAAGAATCTGATGTCGGCGATGCCCTGGTCGTTGGAGTTGCGTAGATAGACGAATCCGTCCGACTGCCGATACAAGCCTGGTGTTTCGTCGCCGTCGCAATCCCAGTCGCCGACGAAGGGGAGATCCCCGGGACTGCCATAGAAGAACCGGGTCGTGCCGCCGGCCAAATCGAGGAGATACCACTCCCCGGTGGAGGTGTCGACGATTCCGACTGACCCTTCTTGGGCGAGTGCAGGGGCCGACAGACCGATCATTGCGACAGTCATCAGGGCGACTGCGATGCGACGCATCTTTTCTCCTCTCGTTGTCGGCCTACTTACCGAGATGCCGAGTATTGAAACGTGGTCTCCCTCGCGTCCGCTCTGCCGGTGGGTCTTGGCTAGACCAGCATCAGGATGATGATGACCGCGGCGAGAAGGGCGAGGGCGATGGCAGGCTGGTCGAACCAACGGTGGCCCATCTGCTCCGCAGCAAACGGTGTGCCCCTTGTTCGAGTCAGGGGATTGTCTCTCATGACGTTTCCCGGCCGGCGCTGGAAGGGTCGGCCTCCACGTCGTCGGCCAGCACCTCGAGGCCTCGTCTTCCGATCTCTTCGACCAACGCAGCCAACGGACTGTCGTCGCTGCTGCGATGATCGGGGTCGTCGTCGGCAGTCTCCGCCTTGACATATCGGTACTGGTCGATGAGCTCGTGATCAGTCCACTCTTCGATTGGATGACCTTCGGGCGGCCAGGTCGGCGCTGTCATAGATCATGTCACTTACCCAGTTGAGTAGTGGCAACAAACGTCGTCTTCGTCTCATGGGGGCCGTCGAGGTCATGGGCACGCAGGACCGCCAAGGAAACCACGCTGAAACCAGAGATCGCTTCGGCATATTCAGCGCGGAACTTTTCCATGGTTTTGGGCTGTATGCTCGCCAGGTCGCAACAAGGAGTGAACGCCGATGGCCATGTCCGAAGAGCACAAAGCTGCCCTGGCACAAGGACGATTGGAAGCCCGGTCGGTGAAGGCTTATCTCGCTTCGTTAGGGCCCAAGAGACGTGGGCGCCCGGTGACCAAAGACAGTCTGCAGAAGAAGATATCGGACATCGACGACAAGTTGAAGGCCGAGGCCAACCCGTTGCGGCGTCTCGATTTGATGCAGTCGAGGGCCGAGGCGGAGCACGCCCTCGGTGTCGCCGGCAGTGGCCCCGACCAGGAAGCCCTCGCTGCCGACTTCGTGAAGCATGCGAAGGCCTACTCCGCTCGGAAGGGGATCAGTTACGCGACGTGGCGCGAATTCGGTGTTCCAGCAGAGGTCCTGCGTAAAGCAGGGATACCGCAGACGCGACGCCGCGGCTCATGAGCTAATCCCAGCCCAACTCGTGGAGGCGCTCGTCGTCGATACCGAGGTGATGGGCGATCTCGTGCAATACCGTCCTGCGTATCTCCTCCTCCAACTCCGCATCGCTCAGCTCGAGGTCGAAATGGGGCTTGCGGAACACGATGATCCGGTCCGGTAAGGCACCCCAATAGTCTGCCGATCTCTCGAGCAGTGACACGCCTTCATATATCCCGAGAACGTCTCCTTGCTCACGAGTCGGACGGTCCTCGACCACCACGTGGATATTGTCCATGCGATCGGTGACCCATTCGGGGAGGCTCTCGATCGCTCGATCGACGGCGGCGTCGAATTCCGAGTTGTTCACGTCACCGATCCTCGTGTGAAGACATCGCAAACGACGTCCGATATCGACGAGCATGACCACAAAGTGCGGCGGCCACCATTGTCATCTGCCCACACGGGTCCGGTCATGTCCTCCACACTAAGGATCGGACTCCGACCCCACCCATCGCATCGAGTGTGTAGAGAGAGGGCGAATCGGTATCCTTGCCGCCTAGGGCGATTAGCTCAGTCCGGCTAGAGCGCTCGCCTCACACGCGAGAGGTCACTGGTTCAAGTCCAGTATCGCCCACCATCGGCATCCCTCGAGAGTCGATAGCTCCTTTCAGACCTACCAACAGGTTCGATCTCAGGTCACCGTCAGCTTCTCCCCGGCAAACCGGGCATGGGCTCCGGTCGTGACGATCGACCTGATCCGCTGCACGGCGGTGTGCACCTCCAGATGTGTGTTGTAGAGCGGGGCGAGCCCGAATCGCAGGTTGTCGGGGGCCCGGAAGTCGGGGATCACCATCCCGATCTCGATCAGTGCCCTGTCGATGGGCCACGCCTCGGAGTGGGAGAGCGAGACGTGAGAGCCCCGCCGCTCGGGGTCGAGCGGTGAAGCGAGGCTGAAGCCGAGCGGGGCGAGATGCTCCTCCCACTGTCTGATGAAGAACTTCGTGAGCGAGACCGATTTGGCCCTGATTCGGTCGATACCTGCCTCCGTCACGTCACTGATGCCGGCTTCCATGGCCACCAGCGACAGAATCGGCATGGTGCCGGTGTGGAACTTGCGGATCCCGTCCGCAGGGCGGTAGTCGAGATCGAACGCGAAGGGCTCGGCGTGGCCCCACCAGCCCGGGATGGGGCTGGCCAGCGACTCCTGCAGGTCCTGGCGGACGTAGAGGAACGCCGGTGCCCCAGGGCCTCCGTTCAAGTACTTGTACGTGCATCCCACTGCCATATCGGCTCCCGAGGCGTCGAGCTCGACGGGCATGACGCCGGCGGAATGGCTCAGGTCCCAGAGCACCGGCGTTCCGACCCGATGGGCCAGAGCAGTCATCTCGCCGATGTCATGGGTATATCCACTCTTGAACTCGGTGGAAGACAATGAGAGGAGGGCAGAGCTTTCGTCCAGGACTGCTTCGAGGTCCGCCATCGGTGAGCCTGAGCCTTTCGTCGCCACCACGTCGAGCGAGCCGCCCATGGCCTCGGCCACCCCGCGCAGGACATAGAGATCGGTGGGGAAGTTTGCGTCGTCGGTGACGATCCTGCGTCGGCTTTCGGTGATCCCGAGCGCTGCCATGGCCAGCTTGTAGAGATTCACCGACGTGGAGTCGGAGATGAGGACCTCGCCGGGCGACGCGCCGATCAGCGGGGCCAGACGGTCCCCGATGGCGACCTGGAGGTTCCACCACCTCTCGTTCCACGACCGGATGAGGCCATTTCCCCACTCATCGACCACCAGCGCCTGCAGCCGTGGGAGGACTGCACGGGGAAGACGGCCGAGCGAATTGCCGTCGAGATAGATGAGGTCCGGGTCGGCCACGTGGTATCGCTCCCTGAACCCGGACAGGGGGTCGGCTTCATCGAGAGTGACCGCCTCGGAGAAGCCGTTGGCATCGGGGAACGGGCCGACGTCGCATTCGGTCACGTAGGGAAGGCTACGGCTCCGACCCGTTGCCGGGCCACATACCCTCGGGCCATGGGAGAGATCACCAGATCCGACATCGCAGCGGCGGCAGGTCGGATCGCCCCCTACGTGAGGCGGACACCGGTCCTCGATCTCGCCGACGCCATGTCACCCGACTACCGCTTCTTTCTCAAGCTCGACTCCATGCAGCCAACCGGCTCTTTCAAGGTGCGGGGCGCCTTTTCTTCACTTACCGCCTCGCCATCGCCCGAGGCCGGAGTGGTGGCTGCGTCGGGTGGCAACTTCGGGCTCGCGGTCGCCCACGCGGCGCGGACGCTCGGAGTCGCCGCCCGGATCTTCGTCCCCGACACCTCACCCCAGGAGAAGATCGGTCGCATCTCGCGGCTCGGAACCGACGTGGAGGTTGTCCCCGGTCACTATGCAGATGCCCTGGCCGCTTCGACGCAGTGGGCAGAAGAAACCGGCGCCGGTGAGCTTCACGCCTACGACCAGCCCGACGTGGTGGCCGGTCAGGGAACATGCGGCAGGGAGATCATGGATCAGGTCCCCACCGCCACGTCGATCCTCGTCGCGGTCGGGGGCGGGGGGTTGATCGGTGGGATCGCAAGCTGGGCACGCCATGACCTGAGGGTCGTCGGAGTCGAGCCCGAGACCTGCCCGACGCTCCACGCGGCGAGGGCGGCCGGGGAACCGGTGGATGTCCCGGTTGGGGGAGTGGCGGTGTCGTCCCTCGGGGCTACCCGGGTTGGTGGGATCGCATGGGAGGCCAATCGCTGGATCGATGACGACGTCCTGGTCTCCGATCGGGCAATCCTCGATGCACAGGAGTGGCTATGGGATGCCTGCCGGGTGCTGGCCGAGCCGGCGGCATGCGCCCCGGTGGCCGCACTGGCGACGGGAGCTCATCGCCCGGCGCCGGGTGAGATCGTCGTGGCGATCGTCTCCGGGGCGAACACCCGGGGACCTGAGCTCACTCCGCAACCGGCTCCATGAGCCCGAACTCCTCCCCGCCGGGTCCCTCGACCTGGACCCATCTACCGACGCCTTCGACTTCCATCACGTCGGTGAGCAGCTTCCCACCACCGATCTGGACCGCCTCGATGGCTGCATCCAGGTCCTCCACGTCGCAGGTGTTGAGCGTCCTCGGGCCCTCGTCTCCAGCTCGGGCCACTGCCCCATTGATACCCGGGCCGTCTCCGGTGTCGATGAGCCAGTACTCCTGGTCTCCCCAACGCTCGGCCCTCCACCCGAACACCTTGGCGAGGAACTCGACGCTGGCCTCAGGGTCGGCCGAATAGAACTCGAAATGGGTGGGTCTGACTGCCACTGCGGACCTCTCTTGGGGCTGCTCTCACGCACAACGTAGTCACCTCGCACGCAGGGACCAGAGGGGTCGCTAACGGACGGCCGTCCTCCTCGATCGAGGCCGGGAGACGAGGTGATGGTCGAGGAGCTCCCACACGTCGGGTTGGGCAAGAGTGCGCTTCATGGAGATCAGTGTCCGCATGAAGGTGGCAACGGCCCTTCCCGTATCCATCGGGTTCGGACGCATCGCGTTCTGAACGGAAGGGGGTGGGCTCAGCACCACGATCTCGCAGTCTGGCCAGGCCCCGCGGATCGACCCCAACTCCTCGCTGAGCGAGCGTTGACCGACCCGATCGAACATCTTCTCGTAGAAGCGGGCACGTTTCCGGGAGACGTCTGCAGCCATTGGGGCCAGCACCAGGACGAGGTCGAGCGGGCGGTCCGCGCCGAGCACGACGTCGGCGTGGGTGCCGGAGACCACGCCCCCGTCCACATACAGACGGTCATCGATCGGGTAGGGGCAGAACAACACCGGGATGGCGGAAGAGGCGGCTACGGCGTCGGCCATCCCCACCTCCGGCGCAGCTTCGGACCCGAACACCTGACGCTGCCTCATTGCCAGGTCGAAGGAAACGACAGCCGTCGGCTTCGTCGGCCAGCTGTTCCCGGCCTCCTCACCGATGTGGCTCTTGACCCAGTCGGTCAGCCCGGCTGCGTGATACGGGGCGGGAGATCCGAGGAACAAGGTGAGCCCGGGATCACGAATCCCGGGGACGATCCCGTGGCGGACCCAGTGGCGGACCTTGATGCCGTCGTTCCGGGTGTAGACATGATTGCGAATCCGCTCGGCGACGTCGGCGCGTTCGTCGTGAGGCAGGACCAGGGAGTCGAGTGACAGGGCGTCGTTCCTCACCAGGGCGGTGACGAAGGCGCCGCCGGACGTTCCCACCACCACTTCGGCCTCGTCCGGATCCCACCCCGTGGCGAGACGGAGCGTCATCAATGCGGCCATCTCGTAGGCCGCACCGGTGATCCCCCCACCGCCGAGCACCAGTCCTACCCTGCTCACACTCACACCATAAATGCGCCGCCGCCGCTTTCCAGAGGCCTGACGCCCCAAACCCCTCTCAGCCGAACGAGCGCCCGCACCCGGAGCAACGAGTGTCGTCCTCGAAAGTGGGCGCATAGCACCATGGGCATGGAAGGTCGTCGCCTCGCTCGTCCCGTGGCACCACGAGTTGCGGGTCGACCCGGTACTGGTGGTTGCCTTTTATCCCCTTGGCCAGGGCGAACAGACCACTCGTCGCTGTGACCGCGACCAATACCTCGAACACAGTCCGTCCTCCTTGCTTCAGCCCCGATGAGGCTAAGAGAAGAGGCGCCAGGAGCCGTGGATTTGGGAGCGCCGGCCCGATCAGGTCCCGAGCACGGCCTCGGTGAGGTCGTCGACCAGATAACTCAGATCACCGAGCTTGCCCTCGCGCAACTCGGCGGCTTCGAGCATCATCATCGCCGAGTGGTAGGCGACCCACGGTCGGTAGCTGCTCTCGGGCAGGTCCGATCCGTAGCCGTAGCGGAATGCGGCGGCAGCATCCTCACCGATCCTGGCCGCGAGACGCCAGACGGCGTGCGTCTGGTCCCATTCGGGTGGGGCCTTCGTGGCCCACTCCCAGTCGACGATCGTGATCGTCCCCGATTCGTCGATGACGAACTTGGACAGGGTGGGCTTGGTGTGGGCGGGAACCGGGGCCGTGGCAGTGGGTGGCTCGAGCTGAAGAGCGCGGTCGAGCACCGTCTGGTCCATCCCGAATCGGCGTCGATAACGGCCGAGGCGCTCGATGGTTGATCGGTAGTGGCTCAGGACATAGTCGGCGTCGATTCCCGCGGCCAGATTGGTGATGTCCGCATTGGAGGTGTGTATCTCGCGCAGCGCGGCACCGGCGGCTTGGATCGTCTCCAGGTTCTTGGGAAGGTTGGCCAGACTCCAGTGCCCGGCATCGTTCATCTGCAGCCAGGCCATCTCGTCCTGGGTGCCATGGTCGATGATCTTGGGCACCGCCGGGAGGCCTGCCAGCGCCTCCAGGGCATGACGCTCGCGACGCTCTCTGGAAGCGACCGGGTACACCTTGATGACGCTGCTCTGGTCCCCGTCGATGACCCGGAAGACCTTGTTCGCGCCCGAGGAGAGCTCCCTCACCAGCGCGTCCGGGTGAAGCTTCGTTACGAGCTCTCTTGCGTCCATCAGCTGTCGCTTTCCCCTGTGGCGGGTTGCGTCCTGTAGCCAGTTAGCCTCATACCGGCCCACCCAGGCTAGCGAGATAACCCTGTGTCACTAGAGCTTCGTTATCCCGACGGAACCACCGTCGAGCACCCCGATGGCTCGACGGGTCTCGACGTCGCCCGCTCCATCGGGCCCGGTCTTGCCCGGGCAGCGGTTGCCGTCGAACTGAATGGCCAGCTCCTCGATCTGTCCCGTCCGCTTGCTGAGTCGGGGGATTTTGCGGTGGTGACCCTGGACAGCGACGAGGGTCTGGACATTCTGAGACACTCTTCGGCCCATGTCCTGGCTCAGGCCGTCTTGGGTCTCTTCGAGGGCTCGACCTTCGCCATCGGCCCGGCGATCGAGGATGGCTTCTACTACGACTTCAAGGTCGCAGAGCCGTTCACTCCTGACGATCTGGAGCGGATCGAGGCCAGGATGAAGGAGATCATCTCAGAGGACCAGCCCTTCGAACGAGCGGCGCTGTCACGGTCTGATGCACTGGCTCTGTTCGTGGCTCACCCCTTCAAGACCGAGATCATCGAGAGCGTGGAGCCGAGCGAGGTCTCTGCCGGCGAGGACGTCACCGTCTATCGGAATCTGGAGTTCGTCGACCTGTGTCGCGGCCCACACCTGCCGTCGACCGGCCGCATCCCGGCGGTCACGCTGCTCCGCAGCTCGGGCGCCTACTGGCGTGGCGACGAGAAACGTGACCAGCTGCAGCGGATCTACGGGACGGCGTGGGCCTCGGCCAAGGACCTGGACGCCTATCTCACCCAGCTGGAAGAGGCCGAGAAGCGAGATCACCGAAGGTTGGGCGCCGAGCTCGATCTGTTCAGCTTCCCCCCAGAGCTGGGCTCGGGTTTGGTGGTCTGGCATCCAAAGGGCGGGATGCTCCGCAAGCTCATCGAGGACCACAGCAGGGAGCTGCATCAGCGGTTCGGATTCGATTTCGTCTCCACCCCGCATCTCGCCAAGTCGGATCTGTGGTCGATCTCTGGCCATCTCGACTACTACTCCGAATACATGTACCCCGGCATGTCACTGGACAACGACCAGGAATATCGGGTCAAGCCGATGAACTGCCCGTTCCACATCCTTGTGTACCGGAGCCGGGCGAGGTCCTACCGCGACCTACCACTGCGGCTCTCCGAGCTGGGCGCGGTCTACCGGTACGAGAAGTCCGGCGTGGTCCACGGCCTGCTCCGTGCCCGCGGTTTCACCCAGGACGACTCACACACGTTCTGCACCGAAGACCAGCTCGCCTCCGAGCTCGCCCTACACCTCGATTTCGTCATCACCTGGCTCAAGGACGCGGGGTTCACCGAGTTCGAGGCCGATCTCAGCACGCAGCCCGACAAGGCACCGCCGGGACAGCGCGATCGCTGGGAGTTCGCCGAGAAGACCCTGGCCAAGTGTCTCGAGGACTCCGGCGTGAGTTTCCGGGTGGCGGTGGGCGAGGGCGCCTTCTACGGGCCGAAGATCGACATGCACGTCAAAGACGCCATAGGCCGTCGCTGGCAGCTGTCCACGATCCAGTTGGACTTGGTCCTCCCCGAGCGGTTTGGTCTCGAGTACACCGCCGCCGGCAACGTGGCCGAGCGCCCGTACATGATCCATTGCGCCAAGGCCGGGTCGCTGGAGCGATTCATGGGCGTTCTCATCGAGCACCACGCCGGCGCCTTCCCGATGTGGATGGCCCCGGTCCAAGTGTCGATCATCCCCGTGGCCGACCGCCACGAGGAGTATGCGGAGCAGGTGGCGAACCGATTACGAGATGGCGGGCTCCGCGTCGAGGTCGAGAGCGGCGACGACACCGTCGGTGACAAGATCCGCAAAGCCCTGACCCAGAAACATCCTGCGGTCATCGTGGTCGGTGACGACGACGTCTCGGGATCGACAGTGGGGCTCCGGCTCTACGGCGAGGAGCGAGACACCAGAGGGGTCCCGTTGATCGAGGCCACCAACCGCCTGGTCGACATGGCTGTCAAGCCCGGGGGGCGACCCCCCGACCCCCGCGTGAATGCCCCGGGCGTATGACGGAGCCAGAGACGCCCAGGGTCGACCGCTCTGGAATCCACATCGAGCGCGACCTGGCCGAAACGCTGTCGATCGAAGAAGAGCTCGATTCCAACGTGGTGGGGCCGTACCAGTTCCCCTCACCGACGCGCCGGCGCATCTCGGGTTGGGTCTTCGTGGTAGCGGCCGTCGTTGCCATGGTGGTCATCGACGGGGGATGGCTGCCCGCCATCGGGCTGTTCGCCCTCGCCGCCTGGAACTTCGCCTCGGCCTGGCCCCTCTCGGTCGACGAGTCCCGTGCTCTCTACCTTGCCGGGGCGACGGTCGACTTCCCGGTCGGCCACGCCTCGGCCGCTGTCACCTTCCGGGGCCTCCGCTCGCGGCCACAGTGGAGTGTGGTCCTCTATTCGGCGAAGGAGCCGCCCGATCAACGGGCTCTGGTCGTGGTGGATGCCGTATCTGGGGAAGTCAGCGGCGAGCCGTATGTGGAGGACGTCGAGGGGGTCTAGGACCTCTGCTCGATCGGCACGTAAGGGCGCCTCTCCGGGCCGACGTACACCTGGGTGGGCCTGAAGATCCTGGTGGTTGGGTCACCGAGGAGCTCCCGCCATTGGGCGATCCACCCGGGTAGACGGCCGAGGGCGAACAGGACGGTGAACATCTCGGTCGGGAAGCCGATGGCCCGGTAGATGATGCCCGAGTAGAAGTCCACGTTGGGGTAGAGCTTCCGCTCGATGAAGTAGTCATCTGACAGGGCGACTTCTTCGAGCTGTAAGGCGACATCGAGCAGCGGATCGTCGTCGATCCCCAGCGCATCGAGCACGTCGTCGGCGGCCCGCTTGATGATCTTGGCCCTCGGGTCGAAGTTCTTGTAGACCCGGTGGCCGAAGCCCATCAGACGGAACGGGTCTTCCTTGTCCTTGGCCCGGGCGACGAATGGAGCGACGTCGCCCCCGTCGGCGACGATCTCCTCGAGCATCTCGAGCACCTCCTGGTTGGCCCCACCGTGAAGAGGGCCGGAGAGAGCGTGGATCCCGGCGGCCACGGAGCTGAAGATGTTGGCCTGGCTCGACCCGACCAATCGAACCGCCGAGGTCGAGCAGTTCTGGCCATGGTCGGCATGGAGGACGAGGAGCATGTTCAGTGCGCGGATGACGACGGGGTCTGCTGTGTATGGCTCGGCCGGCACCGAGAACATCATGTGAAGGAAGTTGGAGAGATAGCCCAGGTCGTTCTGGGGATAGATGTAGGGCTGGTGGACCGAGTACTTGTACGACCAAGCGGTCATGGTCGGGGTCTTGGCGATGAGCCGTCTCGCGCTCATGTCCACCGCTTCCTCGTCATGCGGGTCGAGGGCGTCGGGGTAATACGTGGCCAGGGCCGAGGTGGCCGAGGCAAGGATCTGCATCGGGTGGGCCTTGTGCGGGAAGGCCTCGAAGAGATGCTTCATGTCCTCCCTGAGCAGGGTGTGGAGTGATATGGACTCCTGGTAGGCCTCGAGCTCGGCCTTGGTGGGCAGCTCGCCATATTGGAGTAGGTAGGCCACCTCGAGGAAGGAGGCATTTTCCGCCAGGTCCTCGATCAGGTATCCCCGGTAGTGGAGCACGCCCTCCTCGCCACCGACATATGACACCCGCGACTCGCTCTCGGCGGTGTTGGCGAAGCCACGATCGATCGTGGTGAGCCCAACCTCGGCCCGGAGCCGGCTTATGTCCACCGCGACCTGGCCCTCGACGCTCTCGACGAGCTCGAGCCGGGACTCTTTGTCTCCGAAACGGATCACAGCGTCGGCCATCCCAGTCCTTTCCTGTGCCAGATCAGTCCTCTGACGAGCGCGCCGCGGCGATCACTTGCTGCGCCTCGTTGTGGGGGACCTCGGCGTAGTGATCGAACTCCACGTCGAAGGTGCCCCTTCCAGAGGTCAATGATCGCAGTTCTGCGGCGTACTGCTGGATCTCGGCCATCGGGACCTCGGCGACCACGGAGCGAAGGGTCCCTTCACCCTCCATGCCCAGCACCTTGCCCCGCTTGGAGTTGATGTCCCCCATGACGTCCCCGAGATGTTCCTCAGGCACGGTCACAGTGACCTTCATGACCGGCTCGAGGAGGATCGGCTTCAGATCTTGTGTCGCAGTCTTCACCGCTTGGATGCCTGCCATACGGAACGACATCTCGTCCGAGTCCACCGTGTGGTACTTCCCGTCGTACACCTCTGCCGATATGTCGATCACGGGGTATCCGGCCAGGATGCCCCTGGTCAGGGCCTCCTGGATGCCCTTGTCCACGGCGGGGATGAACTGGCGGGGGATCGAGCCTCCTTTGATCGAGTCGATGTACTCGTAGCCCGCGCCCCGGGGGAGAGGGGCGAACTTGACGAGCGCCACTCCGAACTGGCCGCGGCCCCCTGACTGCTTCTTGTGCTTGCCCTCGGCCTGGGCCGATGCGGTGATGGTCTCCCGGTAAGGGATGATCGGCAGTGCGGTGTCGACGTCCACGCCGAACTTGCGATGGATACGGGCGACCGTCACGTCCAGGTGGGTGTCGCCCAGCCCGGCGAGGATCGTCTCCCCGGTGTCGGCCCGGCGGTCGATCCTTATCGTCGGGTCCTCTTCCTCGATCCGGTGCAGGGCGGTGGACAGCTTCTCCTCGTCATGGTGCGACCGGGGGGTTATCGAGACCTCCGCCACGGGCCTGGGATAGGTGATCCCTTCGATGGCGACATCGATGCCGCTGCTGCGCATGGTGTCCCCCACCCTGAGGTTCTCGACCTTGGCGACGGCGCCGATGCCACCCGTGGGCAGGTCGGGCACGTCATTGTGCTCCTTGCCCTGGAGCATGAAGAGGTTGTGCAACCGGACCTTGCCGCCTCGGGCGACTTCGAGCTCCTGATCTGCCTTCACCGAGCCCGAGAAGATGCGGAAGAGGGAGACGCGGCCAACGAAGGGGTCGGAGAAAGACTTGAACACATACGCGATGGTCGGCCCGTCGGGAGATGGTGCCAGGTCACCGCCGCCGTTCGAGGCTGGCAGGGTCCGCTCCAGGGGGTTGGGCCCGTAGTCGACGATGAACTCGGCGAGCAGGTCGATTCCGATCATCCTCTCCGCCGAGGCGACGAGGACAGGGTGGATGTCGCCGGAAATGATTCCGTGGTGGACGGTGGAGACGATCTGCTCTCTGGAAGGCTCTCGGCCCTCGAAGTAGGCCTCCATCATCTCGTCGTCGGTCTCGACCACCGTCTCGACGAGGGCGGTGTGGGCGGCGTGGACAAGCTCCTCCACCTCCGTCGGCAGATCGACCTCCTTGCCCGTCTTCTCCCCCTCGGCGTATTCGTAGGCCCGCTCCGAGGCGACCCTGACCAGACCACGCAAGCCGTCCTCACTCCCGATGGGGACCTGGATCGGCGCTATGGACTTGCCGAACGACTCTCGCAGTTGGTCGAGGACCCTCTCGAAGGAGGATCGGTCGCGGTCGAGCTTGGTCACGACGAAGGCGCGGGGGATGCCCTCATCGCCCGCCACCTTCCACAACTGCTCAGTCTGGACCTCGACACCGTCGACGCCGGACACCACGAAGAGGGCCAGGTCTGCAGCACGAAGGGCGGCCCGCGCGTCCCCCGAGAAGTCGCTGGACCCCGGTGTGTCCATGAGATTGATCTGATGTTCGTTCCAGGTGAAGGTGGCGGTCGAAAGCCCGAGGGAGATGCCACGCTCGATCTCCTCTGGCTCGTAGTCGAGGATGGTGGTCCCCTGCTCGACGCTGCCGCGCCGGGTGGTCGCTCCAGCGACGTAGAGAAGGGCCTCGGCCAACGTCGTCTTGCCGCTCCCGCCATGGCCGACGAGAGCGACGTTGCGGACTTTCTCGGCTGACAATATGACCTCCAGCTGCGTTGAGACGCCGATCCTAACCCTGCCCCTGGAGCGGATCATTAGTGGCTGGCCTGCTACTTTGCTGCGTCGTGATCGACACACGGGTTCGACCTCGGGTTACCCGCTTTCTCGAGCCCATCGGCAAGACCCTGGCGTCAGCAGGGGTCACACCCACCTTCATGACTTCGATCGGCCTCATCCTCGTGATCGGGGGCTCGATCGTGATCTCGACGGGGGCGGTGCGATCTGGCGCAGTGATCGTGCTGGTGGGATCGATCCTGGACGGGCTCGATGGATCGGTGGCGCGCGCCGCGGGGACCGTCACGGGCCGAGGGGCATACCTCGACTCGGTCTTCGATCGCGTCGGTGAGATCGCCGCCTTCGCCGGCCTGGGAGTGGCGGTGGCCCGCGATACCGGTGACGAGGCGGTGTTGCTCCTGATCGTCCTCGCCATAGGCGGGGCGATGCTGGTCCCCTACATCCGGAGTCGGGCCGAGGTCGAGGGGTTCAACGGCAAGGCCGGGTTGATGGGGCGTGCCGAGCGAGTCCTGCTGTTCACCGTAGGGCTTATGACCGGCTTCATCGAGCCGATGCTGTGGATCTTCGTGGTTCTCGTCTGGCTGACCGCCCTGATGCGCTTCATCGACACATACCGTTCGTTCGAGTGAGCGACCTCTTCGGGTATCTCGCCCTGCGGGCCGGGGCCGGCCTGATCGGATTGCTCCCGTCGTCAGCGGCGCGCTCCCTGGGGAGGCTGGTTGGCCGCGTGTGGCATGCCACCGACCCGGGCCGTCGTCGGATGGCGGAGCGCCACATGAGGAGGGTCCTCGGCAACGGCTCCGACGCCCGCGCCGCGGGCAGGGCCGTAATGAAGTCCTATGGACGGTATTACGCGGAGACACTCTGGGTGCGGGGGAGCCGTGTCCCGGAGTTGCAGAGGCAGACCCGGGTCGACGGTCTGGAGCACATCATCGAGGCGCGGGAACGGGGACTTGGGATGATCTACGGCCTGCCCCACATCGGGAACTGGGAAGTTGCCGCTCCAGTGGCGGTAGCTGAGGATGTTCCCGTCGTTGCCGTGGCAGAGAAGCTCCCGAATGTCAGGATCACCGATTGGTTCACCGACATGCGCGCCGACTTCGGGATCGAGATCGTCCTCGCCACCGGTGGGACAGAGGTGATGAGGTCCCTGGAAGCGGCCCTCGGCGCCAACAAGGCTGTGGCCCTGCTCTCCGATCGGGACCTCAAGGGCCGGGGCGTCGGTGTGACGTTCTTCGGGGAGGAGACCACCTTGCCTCCGGGCCCGGCAACCCTCTCCCTTCGCACCGGGGCGCCGCTCTTCCCGGTGGCCTCCTACTACGAAGGTGACGATGGGTATCGGGTGGTGATCAGGCAGGCCATCCCGATCCCGGCCGAGGGAACACGCTCGGAGAAGGTACGGCTGATGACCCAGACGCTGGCCGACGAGATGGAGTCGTTGATTCGGGCTGCACCCGAGCAATGGCACCTGGTGCAGCCCAACTGGCCATCCGATCCCAAATGAGCCGGCTGCGGGTCGGCCTGGTCAGCCCGTACGACATGTCCGTTCCCGGAGGGGTGCAGCAGATCACCCTCGAGCTCGCCCAGGAATTGCTACGGCTTGGAGACGAAGTAGTCCTCCTAGGTGCCGGCAATCGGGCCAGCCTCGGAGGGCCAGGGCTCGACGAGGTGACTGTCTTGACCGGTCGCCCATTTCGAGTTCGGGCGAACGATTCGGTTGTGCCCCTCACCCTGACCCCCTCGTGGCCTCGGGTGCGTCGAGCGCTGGGCGACGTCGACGTGATTCACGTCCACGAGCCTCTGGTGCCAACCCTGGGCTGGCTAGCTCTGAGTGTGGACAAGCCGACAGTGGCGACCTTCCACGCAGATGCCCCCAGTTGGGCCAGACGTCTGTACGGCTTGGCACCATTCGTGGGCCGGCGGTTGCGACGTGCGGTGCTGACCGCCGTGAGCGAGACGGCTGCGACGGCGATACCGGAGGAGTGGGGCAACGTGAGGATCATTCCCAACGGGATAGACACCGAGTCGTACTCGCGCCCGGTCGGCAGGGTGGATCGCCGTGTCTGCTTTCTCGGGCGTGACGAGCCCCGTAAGGGGCTCGATGTCCTCTTGCGGGCCTGGCCCCTCATCAGGGAGGGTTTCCCACAGGCCGAGCTCAAGGTCCTCGGGGCGAGGCGACCCGACCCGGAGCCGGGGGTCGAATACCTGGGGCAGGTGAGTGTTGGCGAGAAAAAGCGTCTCCTCGCTTCGAGCCTGGTGTATGCAGCCCCCAACACCGGTGGTGAGAGCTTCGGGATAGTGATCGCGGAGGCGATGGCCTCCGGGTGCGCCGTGGTCTGCTCCGATCTTCCAGCGTTCCGCGCCGTGCTCGGCGACGCAGGCAGGTTGGTGCCGATCGGGGACCACGCCAGGCTGGCCGACGAGGTCATTTCGCTGTTGACCCGGCCGCAGGAGGCGCGTGCTCTGGGCGCGGCCGGCCAAGCCAGGTCCGGTCTTTTCGACTGGAGCGTCATCGCCGCGGCCTACGCCGAGGCGTACCAAGAGGCCGTCTCTTAGGGGCTACGGCGTCGACCTTGTAGAATCGGAGTCTGCCCATATGGAGCCGAGAGAAGTGCAAACCGGTACAGATCGCGTCAAGAGGGGCCTCGCCGAAATGCTGAAGGGCGGGGTGATCATGGACGTCGTCACCGCCGACGAGGCCAGGATCGCCGAGGAGGCCGGGGCGGTCGCCGTCATGGCCCTGGAGCGGGTCCCTGCCGACATCAGAAAGCACGGCGGCGTCGCTCGGATGGCCGATCCGACCAAGATCGAGGAGATCCAGGCCGCGGTCACCGTCCCGGTAATGGCCAAGTGCCGTATCGGTCACCATGCCGAGGCCGCAGTGCTCCAGGCGTTGGGCGTCGATTACATCGACGAGTCCGAGGTCCTGACGCCCGCCGATGAGGAGCACCATGTCGACAAGTGGGCCTTCACCACGCCTTTCGTCTGTGGGGCCCGGAATCTGGGCGAGGCTCTTCGTCGCATCGGAGAGGGCGCGGCCATGGTCCGCACCAAAGGCGAGGCCGGCACCGGCAACGTGGTGGAGGCAGTCCGTCATATGCGGACAGTCACCAACGAGATGAGGGCCCTCACCACGATGGACGACGAACAGCTGATGTCGGCGGCCCGTGACCACGGTGCGCCATTCGATCTGATCCGCGAGGTCGCGTCGACCGGCAAGCTTCCTGTGGTCAATTTCGCGGCCGGGGGTATCGCCACCCCTGCCGACGCGGCGCTCATGATGTCGCTGGGTGTCGACGGTGTCTTCGTCGGCTCGGGGATCTTCAAGAGCTCCAGCCCCGAGGCGTACGCCCGCGCCATCGTCGAGGCGACCACGTTCTGGAACGAGCCGGAAGTCGTTGCCAAGGTCTCACACGGCCTGGGTGAGGCCATGCCCGGAATCTCGCTCGACACCCTGGGAGACACGGAGCGGCTCGCCGGCAGGGGCTGGTGACATGACCCGAGTCGGTGTCCTTGCCCTGCAGGGCGACTTTCGTGAGCACCTGCACATCCTCGAGTCGCTGGGGGTGGGCGCGGTGGCGGTCAAGAAACCCGAGCAGCTCGGGGAAGTCGACGCACTGGTCATCCCCGGGGGGGAGTCGACCACTATCGGGAAGATGGCGACCAGGTTCGGTCTGATCGAGCCGCTCAGGCAGTCGATCGAGTCGGGTCTGCCTACCTACGGCACCTGCGCCGGGATGATCCTCCTCGCCGGCGCGGTCACCGACGGCGATCAGCCGCTGCTCGGCGCCCTCGATGTGGTGGTGCGGCGCAACGCATTCGGCCGTCAGAACGAGTCTTTCGAGGCCGACCTGGACATCGACGGGTTGGACGAGCCATTCCACGCCGTGTTCATCCGCGCTCCTTGGGTGGAGAAGGTGGGCAGCGAGATAGAGGTGCTGGCCGAGGTGGACGACCATCCGGTCATGGTGCGTCAGGACAACATCCTCGCCACATCCTTTCACCCCGAGCTCACAGGTGACGGCCGGATCCATGACATGTTGATCGAGATGGTCTGAGGAGAGCTCATGGCGGGTCACTCCAAATGGGCCAACATCAAGCACCGCAAAGGCCGCCAGGACGCGGCGCGGGGCAAGCTGTTCGGGAAGCTGGCCAAGGCGATCGAGATCGCGGCCCGGGAGGGCGGGGGCAATCCCGACTTCAACCCGACTCTGGCTACGGCGGTGTTCAAGGCGAAGTCGGCGTCGATGCCAAACGACAACATCGACCGGGCCATCAAGCGAGGCACCGGTGAGGTCGCAGGGGCCCACTACGAGGAGATCTGGTACGAAGGCTACGGACCGGGAGGTGTGGCCCTCTTTGTGCAGATCCTCACCGACAATCGCAACCGGGCCGCTTCCGACGTCCGGTCGACGTTCACAAGGAGCGGCGGCAACCTCGGCGAGCCCGGATCGGTCGGCTATCTGTTCACACAGAGAGGCCTGATCGACGTCAAAGGGCTCGAAGACGAGATCATGATTACCGCCCTGGATGCCGGCGCCGAAGACGTGCGTGACAGCGGCGACGGATGGTTCGAGGTGATCACGTCGCCGGGCGAGGTGCAAAAAGTGCGCGCGGCTCTAGATGAGGCGGGACTCGAGGTCGACTCGGCCGATGTGACCCAGCTGCCCTCGTCCACCGTGGCGGTTGGCGAGACGGAGGCGCGCAAACTACTGCGTCTGATCGACGCCCTGGATGACCTCGACGATGTGCAGGCCGTCTTCTCGAACTACGACATCGACGACGACGTCATGGAGCGCGTCCTCGAAGAAGTCTGATCGATTCGGGGCCGGCGTGTCAGGTCGCTGGCGGAGGTGGAGTGGTTCCGGTTGCGGGCCTCCTGCCGGCCATCGAGCCGTAGAGCAGCACCAAGACCGCGGCTACGGCGACCTGGATCGCAAGCTTGATCCAGTCGATGCCCGCGGTGTCTCCGACATCCATCCAGTCGGCGACCAGACCTCCTAGGAAGGCGCCGACCGCCCCGATGAGGATGGTCATCCCCAGCGAGATGTTCTGCCTGCCTGGGAGTACAAGTCGAGCGAGGGGGCCGATGATGATGCCTGCGATCAATGCTCCGATGATCGTCGAGAGCCAATCCATGCACGTGCTCCTTCTCTGGGACTGATCACACCCTACGCATCAAATGCCGACGCGTGCGGGCAAGAAGGTTTTGACGCTTTGGAGTAGTGGTAAGTGGGCTGCCCCACACCACCAGGAGGGAAAGACATGGGAATCCTCATATGGCTGCTCATCGGCCTCATCGCCGGTCTGATCGCTAGGGCACTGGTGCCCGGGTCGGACTCGATGGGGGTGCTCGGCACGCTCGTCCTCGGGTTGATCGGGTCGCTTGTAGGCGGCTTTCTCGGGAACTTGTTCTTCGACGGGCAATGGGATGTGACCGCAGCCGGGATCGTCGGGTCGATCATCGGTGCGATCATCGCCCTTCTTGTCTACCGGGCGATGAGGTCGTCCAGCGCGGCCACCTAGCCGGAGCACTGGCCAGATCGGTCGGGGGCGCCGCCACGGCGCCCCCGACCGCGTCAAGGGGATGCAAAATGGCGGGCAACCACCTCGACGTTGCCTAGTCTCACCAAACATATGTTCGTCATGGGCATCGACCCCGGGCTTTCCGCCACCGGGTACGGGTTGGTGAAGGGCGGTCACCCGCCGACTGCCCGGCTGGCCGGGGTGATCCGGACCGATCCCGGGAAAACCATGGCCGTGCGCCTCCATGAGCTGTTCATGGGTCTGAGCCAGGTGATGGAGGAGTCGCACCCCGACGCAGTGGCTGTGGAGACGGTGTTCACCAACCGGAACCTCCAGACGGCGATCGCCGTCGGCCGTGCCTCCGGAGTCGCACTGCTCGCCGCCGCTCGGGCCGGCGTCCCCGTCTCCGAATACGCCCCGACCGCGGTCAAGTCCGCCATCACCGGCGATGGTGCCGCCACCAAGACCCAGATCCAGCAGATGGTGGCGAGACTCTTGAGGCTCACCGATCCACCGAAGCCCGCGGACGCCGCAGACGCTCTGGCCATCGCGCTTTGCCACCTGCGGGCGGCCCCACTGGAGCTGTCTCTCCCTCAGCAGGGGGGATCGCCGGCGTTGCCGGGGAGGGGGGATCCGTCCAGATGATCGGCAGGCTACGAGGTGTCTTGGTGGCGAGGCGGGGAGAGATGGCCTGCGTGGAAGTCGGCGGGGTCGGCTACGAGGTCACGATGACACCCCGCAGCCTCGCCGGCCTGCCCGGCGTGGGTGAGGAAGTGGTGGTGCACACCCACACCCATGTCCGCGAAGACGAGATGAGCCTCTATGGCTTCGAGACGGAGGCCGACCGCGACCTCTTCCGAATACTGCTCGGCGCCGGGGGAGTGGGACCGAAGCTGGCCATGTCCATCCTCGGCGCCATGACTCGACAGGAAGTGATCCGCGCCATCGTCACCGAGGACTCCGACGCGCTCACGGTCGTCCCCGGGGTCGGGAAGAGAGGAGCGCAGAAGATCGTCCTCGAGCTCGCTCCCAAGCTGGCAGGCGTCGAAGCGGAGGTCGGCAATTCGACCAACACCGTCACCGTGCGCCAGGCATTGGAAGGTCTGGGCTACACGACCGAGGAGATCAACGCCGTGATCGGGGAGCTCGACCCCGAGGCGAGCATCGAGACACAGATCAAGACAGCGCTGCGCGCCTTGGGCAGGGGCTAGTCATGCGGGAGGACTCACTGCTCAACCCCGCCGTCGAAACCGAAGAGGAGGTGACGCTTCGGCCGAAGCGCCTCGATGAGTTCATCGGACAGGACAGGGTGAGGGAGCGCCTGCAGATCTCGCTGGAGGCTGCCCGCAAAGAAAGTCGCCCTCTCGACCACGTCCTCTTCTCCGGCCCCCCGGGGCTGGGCAAGACGACCCTGGCCGGGGTGATCGCCCATGAGCTCGAGGTGAAGATGCGCGTCACCTCTGGGCCCGCCCTGGACCGCCCCGGCGATTTGGCCGCCATCCTCTCCAACCTCGACGTTGGTGACGTGTTCTTCATCGACGAGATCCACCGCCTCCCACGGGCTGTGGAGGAGGTGCTGTACCCCGCAATGGAGGACTTTCAGCTCGACATCGTGCTGGGCAAGGGGCCGACGGCGCAGTCGATCCGGCTCGATCTCCCCCGATTCACCCTGGTGGGGGCTACCACGAGGAAAGGGACGGTGACAGCGCCGCTTCGCGACCGCTTCGGTATCGAGGAGAAGCTCGACTACTACGAGGCAGACGAGCTGGCGACGATCATCAAGCGCTCCTCCGGGATCATCGGGGTGGAGATCAGCGCCGATGCGGCCGGGATCATCGCAGGTCGCAGCCGGTCCACGCCCCGCATCGCCAACCGGCTGCTCGCCCGGGTGCGTGACTATGCAGTGGCCCGGGCGTCGGGCGTCATCGACCCTCAGGTCGCAGACGAGGCCCTACGGGTCTTCGAGGTGGACAACCTGGGCCTGGACAAGGTCGACCGAGCCATCCTCGAGTCCATCATCGAGCGCTTCGGCGGGGGGCCGGTGGGTCTCTCCACCCTTGCGATCGCTGTCGGAGAGGAGCCCGAGACCGTCGAGGACGCCTACGAGCCCTTCCTCCTCCAGTCCGGGCTGATCAAGCGGACACCGAGAGGCCGGATGGCGACCCCCCGGGGCTACGCCCATCTCGGCAAAGAGCCACCGGCCGACGCCCAGGGCACCCTTCTCTAGCCTCACCACCAGATGAGGGTCGAGGAGTTCACCTATGCGCTGCCGGATTCGTCGATCGCTCAGGAGGCACTCGAGCCACGACACGACTCTCGGCTGCTCGACACCCGCGACATGTCGGATCATCGGTTTCTCGAGCTTCCCTCGCTGCTCAGGCCTGGCGACCTGGTCGTCGTCAATGAGACGCGGGTGAGGGCGGCCCGTCTCACGGGCACCAGACGTGACACGGGGGGATCAGTCGAGCTGCTGGTCCTGTCAGGTCGCCCAGACGGCCTCTGGGAGGCTCTGGCCCGCCCCGCCAGACGTCTCCGCTCCGGGATCGTGATCGAATTCGAGGGTTTGACTGCCACCGTGGTCGATGGGCCGGCCGAAGGGATCGTGGTCGTGGACCTGGAGGCCCCCGACGTGGAATCGGCCATCGCCGCGGCCGGTGAGGTGCCGTTGCCGCCCTATTTCAAGGGCACTCTCCAAGACAGCTCCCGCTATCAGACCATGTTCGCTCGTCGCGCCGGTTCGGCGGCGGCGCCCACCGCAGGACTCCACTTCACGCCGGAGGTCGTCAAGGGGTTGGACGAGGCGGGCGTAGCCACGGCGACCGTGGACCTGCATGTCGGGATCGACACCTTCCGGCCGATCACCTCCGCGGAGATCGAAGGTCACCGGATGCACTCGGAGTGGTGTGCGGTTCCCGAGACGACAACAACAGCGATCCGGGAAGCACGCGGGTCGGGGTGCCGGGTGGTGGCCATCGGGACCACTGTGGTACGTGCCCTGGAGTCATTCGCAGATGAAGACGGCACCGTGCGTGCCGCCCAAGGTCAGACCGAGCTCTTTCTCAAGCCCGGAGACCGGTTCAGGGTCGTGGACTGCCTGGTCACGAACTTCCACGTCCCCGGATCCACTCTGGTGGTGCTGGTGGCGGCCTTCATGGGATTGCGCTGGCGTGAGGCGTATCGGGTCGCAATGGAGCGGGGCTACCGCTTCCTCTCCTTCGGGGATGCGATGTACGCCGAGCGATAATCGGCCTCATGGGCTCGGTCACGTGGACCTTGGCGGCGAGAGACGGGTCGGCTCGCACCGGTCGCCTCGATACCCCCCATGGCCAGGTGCGTACCCCTGCATTCATGCCCGTGGGCACCAGAGCGGCGGTCAAGGCTGTCGACACCCGCGACCTCGTCGAGGCCGGAGCCGGGATCGTGCTGGCCAACACGTATCACCTCATGCTTCGGCCCGGGTCGACGATGATCGCCGAGCGGGGCGGCTTGCACCGATTCATGGGGTGGGAAGGCCCGATCCTGACCGACTCCGGTGGCTTCCAGATCTTCTCCCTCGGTCCAACCATCGACGAGGACGGCGCCAGGTTCAAGTCGGTGTACGACGGCGCGAATGTCGGGCTCACTCCGGAGGCGGCGGTGAAGATCCAGGAAGAGCTGGGGTCGGACATCGCCATGGCGCTCGACGTCTGTGTCGGCCTCCCCGCTCCGAGGGAACTGGTCGAATCGGAGATGGAACGGACCTTGCGTTGGGCCGAGCGTTGTCTTGAAGCGCACAGCAGGGCAGATCAGACCCTGTTGGGGATCGTACAGGGCGGCGTGGACCCCGATCTCAGGTCGAAGAGCGCGGCGCAGACCGCGGCTCTCGGGTTCACGGGCTTCGGTATCGGCGGTCTCTCCGTGGGGGAGACGGCCGGGGAACGCCAGGTCGCCCTGGAGGCGAGTTTCCAGGAGTTGCCAGGGGACAAGCCCCGGTACGTGATGGGGCTGGGAGACACCCAAGGCTTGCTCGACGCGATCGCCAGGGGGGCGGACATGTTCGATTGTGTGATCCCGACACGTCTCGCCCGCCACGGCAAGGCACTGACCCGGTACGGCGACATGAACCTGCGGAACGCGGGATTCGAGGCCGATGACCGTCCCATCGACGAGGAATGCCCTTGTCGCACATGTGCTGTGCACAGCCGGGCCTATCTGCGGCACCTGGTCCGGGTCAAGGAGCTATCGGCCCACCGTCTGCTCACGATTCACAACCTCCGTTACACCCTCGACCTGATCGCCGGCGCGGCTGACGCCATCGAGGGTGGAAGGTTCACGCAATACCTCGAAGGGGTGGCGCGGGCCCGCTCGGGCGGTTCGTCGTAGGCGTATCCCACCGCCTAATCTCGCCTGGTCTGACGCACACGATCGGGAGGATCAATTGACCCACGTCGTCCTTGCCCAGGAGGCCGCGGCCAGTCCGCTGCCATCGTTGCTGTTCCTGGGCTTGATGGTTGCGGTGTTCTGGTTGTTCATCATCCGGCCCCAGCGAAATCGGGCGAAGGCCCAGCAGACGCTCTCGAAGTCGCTCAGCCCGGGTGAGGAGGTTCGGACCATCGGGGGCATCCATGGCACGGTGGTCTCTGTGGACGAGGAAAGCGTGGTGCTGCGGGTGGAGGAAGGGAAGATCCGGGTCTCCAGACGGGCGATCGGCTCCCGTGTGGGAGAAGACAAGCCGGACACGGAAACCCCCTGATCCAGCCGTAGACTCTGCGGGTGGACAAACTCATCTCGCTCATCCGCGACATCCCAGACTTCCCGGAGCCCGGAGTCGTCTTCAAGGACATAACCCCGGTCCTGGCCGACAGAGATGCGTTCTCTGCCCTGGTGGATGCGCTTGCCGCGCCGTTCCGCGACCTGGGCGTGGACAAGGTGGCGGGCATCGAGGCGCGGGGGTTCACACTCGCCACACCGGTTGCCGAGCGTCTCGGCGCCGGATTCATCCCCGTTCGCAAGCCGGGCAAGCTGCCATATGAGACGGTTCGAGAGGATTATTCGCTCGAGTACGGGACCGACTCGCTCGAGATCCACACCGACGCCGCAAGGAGTGGCGAGAAAGTCCTGCTCGTCGACGACGTCATCGCCACTGGCGGAACAGCGGCAGCCGCTATTCGGTTGTTGAGGAAGATAGGCGCCGAAGTGGTCGGGTTCTCTGTGTTCATCGAGCTGTCCTTCCTCGACGGCGCAAGGAAGCTGGATGGTGTCCCGTTTCATGCCCTCGTCACCTACGACTGATCAGAGCCAGGCGACATTCGAAGATGTCGTCGCGGCCTTCGTCGCCCATCATCCCGACGGCGATGTAGAACTGATGCGTCGTGCCTACGAGTTGGCGGCCAAGGCACACGCCGGCCAGGTGCGAAAGACCGGTGACCCCTACATCACCCACCCCCTCGCCGTAGCCCTGATGCTCGCCGAATATGGGCTGGACGAGCCGACCCTCGCCGCGGCCCTTCTCCACGACACCGTCGAGGACACCACCCTGACGCTCAGCGACCTCTCGATGGATTTCGGTGACGAGATCGCCCGGCTCATCGACGGCGTCACGAAGTTGGACCGCGTCCGCTACTCGAATCGGGAGCAGGCCCAAGCGGCGACGATCCGCAAGATGGTGGTGGCCATGGCCCAGGACGTCAGGGTCCTGATCATCAAACTGTTCGACCGTCTCCACAACCTGCGGACGGTCCATGCCCTCCGGGAGGAGAAACAACGCCGGGTGGCTCAGGAGACCCTCGACGTCTACGCCCCTCTGGCTCACCGGCTCGGGGTCCAGGAGATCAAACACGAGTTCGAGGATCGCTGCTTCGCAATCCTCTATCCGGGGCCCAACGCCGAGATCCAGGTGAAGCTGGCCGAGCGGGCGCCGGAGCGGGAGGCCTTCATCGAGAAGATGGTCGACGAGATCTCCGGCATCCTGGGTGATTCGGGAATCGAGGCCGAAGTGACCGGTCGTCCCAAGCACCAGTATTCGATCTACCGGAAGATGCGGGAGCAGAACCGGCCGTTCGAGGACATCCACGACTTGATCGGCATCCGGATCATCGCCGACACGGTGAGGGATTGTTACGCCGCTCTCGGGTTGATCCACAGCCATTGGGTGCCGGTGACGGGGCGGTTCAAGGACTACATCGCGATGCCCAAGATCAACCTCTACCAATCGCTCCATACCACGGTGATCGGACCCGACGGGAAGCCGCTCGAGGTCCAGATCCGGACCGAGGAGATGCACCAGCGTGCCGAAGCCGGCATCGCCGCCCACTGGCGCTACAAGGAAGGCGAGGCCGGCCAGCTGCCCCGAATGGACTTCATCTCGTGGGGCGACGACGACGACCCTGAGGAGTTCCTGGCCAACCTCAAGCTCGACCTCTACCAGGACGAGGTATTCGTGCTGACCCCTGGTGGCGACGTGAAGCCGCTCCCGGCGGGCTCCACGACGGTTGACTTCGCCTATGCCGTCCACACCGAGGTCGGGCATCGATGTGTCGGCGCCAGGATCAACGGACGGCTCGTCCCGCTCTCCACCCGTCTCCAGTCGGGCGACATCATCGAAGTGATGACGTCCAAGGCAGTCGACGCCGGCCCCAGCCGGGACTGGCTCGCATTCGTCCGTACCGGCCGGGCCAAGTCGAAGATCAGGCAGTGGTTCACCAAGGAGCGGCGCGACCAGGCTCTCTCCGAGGGGAAGGACATGCTGCAGACCCTTTTCAAGAGGGAGGCGCCGGGCATCGCCGCCGCCGAGAAGGAGAGCCTGCTCACCTCCATCTCCGCCGAGCTGGGTCAGAAGGACATCGAATCACTCCAGGTCGCGGTGGGCGAGGGGACGGTCTCGATCGATTCTGTGGCCACCCGCGTCTCACGTCTGCTCAGCCCGGAGACGGAAGAAGACGAGTTCTTCCATCCCCGGAGGCGACGACCCCTGGACACGGCCGAGGTCGTCGTCGAGGGGCAGGACGACATGCTGATCCACCTGGCAAGGTGTTGTTCCCCGGTTCCCGGCGACCCCATCGTGGGGTATGTCACCGTGGGGCGGGGGGTTTCGGTGCATCGCGCCGACTGCACCAATGTGTCGTCATTGGCCGAGCGCCGTGAGCGCACCGTCGAGGTGGCCTGGCCGGCCCGGAGCACGACTGCCTTCGTCGTGTGGATCCAGGTGGAGGCCCTAGACCGGACCAGGTTGCTCCGTGATGTCACAGCGGTGATCAGCGACACTGGCGGCAACATCGCCGCCTCGTCCACCCACACCGGTGAGGACCGGGTTGCGATACTCCGCTACGAGGTGGAGCTCTCCGACCCGAGCCAGCTACCCAAGCTCCTGGCGGATCTCCGTGGGGTGGACGGGGTGTTCTCCGCCTTCCGACTCGCCACCGACCCGGCCAACTGATGCTCGTAGTCGCAGTGCCGGCCTGGGTGGCCGCGACCAATGCCTACATCGTGGCCAAGGAGAGCGGTGGGGAGGCGCTGATCGTCGACGCCCCACCCGACCCTGAGACCCTGTCCGCGGCCCTCATCGAGCACGATCTGACCCTGGCGGGTGTGTTGCTCACCCACGGGCACATCGACCACAGCGGGGGAAGCGGCGAGCTGTCCCGGGCCACCGGCGCCGTCGTCTATGTCCATCCCGACGATGACTTTCTCACCCTGCATCCGGTCGAGCAGCTTCGAGCGATGTTCGGTATGACCCCGCCGGGTGAATACGACGTGCCCGAGAAGTTCGAATCGCTGTCCGATGGGGACCGGCTTCGGCTGGCAGGTCTCGACATCGAGGTGCGCCATACCCCCGGTCACACCCCCGGCCATTGCTGTTTCTACCTCGAGGAGCAGGAGATCCTGTTCTCGGGTGACCAGTTGTTCGCCGGCTCCATTGGCAGAACCGATTTCCCCTACGGGTCCCACCAGGCCCTGATGACATCGATGGCGGACAAGGTCATGGTGTTGCCCGACGACACCCAGGTCCTGCCCGGTCATGGGCCCGAGACGACCATCGGACAGGAGCGCCGGACCAACCCGTTCCGAGCGGAGTGGGAGCGCGGTTGAGCGCGCTAGCGGGGCAGCTCATCGAGCCGTTGACGAGCTGGCCGATCCGAGCAACATTGAACCCAGCACCAAAGCAACACCGGCGGGCAGAATCACCAACCCGACACTGAAGACGAGCATTGCTGCCGATACGACCGCCACACCCGTCCCAAGCCACATCAGGGGGGTGTCGGATCTGAGTGCGGCCAATAACGCCAGGAGCGATCCCGCCGTCGGCAACAGGCCGGACGTATTGATCCCTCCCGACCTGTAGATCAACGTCGCACCGACCACCCAGGTGAGAGCTGCTGCAGCGATGGTCACGGCGACTTTCTCAGCTCGGGTGCGACCGGAGGACATCGACAAATGTCTCAGGCCCCGACTCCTGGGAACACCGTCTCCTTCACCAGGGCTCCTGACCGGTCGTAGGTCCGCCAGGTCCCGATCTGTCGCCCCCGGTCGAACTCGCCGCTTCGCATGAGGCTGCCATCCCGTCGGTAGAACTCCCAAGCCCCGTGCATCTCACCATCGAGGGTGAAGCCGCGATGCTTCGGCCCGCCATGGTCATAGTCCGCGTGGTCGGGGATCATTTGGTCGCTCATCGGGTCATTATCGGACGGTGCCAGGGTCTTGGGTCAGGGAGGGTCGGGCCCGATGGCAGGCGTCTGGTCGGGACGGCGGGTCCGGGTGAATCTGATTCGTCCGTGGTGGGGGTGGGGTTGGGGGTGAATCCTTGCT
>JAICNB010000029.1 GCA_025928935.1 Acidimicrobiia bacterium | reverse complement strand
CGCGGGTGTAGCTCAATGGTAGAGCTCCAGCCTTCCAAGCTGGCGGTGAGGGTTCGATTCCCTTCACCCGCTCGAATGGGTCGATCCTGGCGGGCTCCGAAGGGCCTCGGTCGAGGGCCCCTGTAGCTCAACTGGATAGAGCGGCGGACTTCTAATCCGCAGGTTGGGGGTTCGAGTCCTCCCGGGGGCGCAAGGAAAGGGCTCATTCGAGACATGGTGGCCGTAGCTCAGCCCGGTAGAGCACCTGGTTGTGGTCCAGGACGTCGCGGGTTCGAATCCCGTCGGTCACCCTTAGGGAAGGGCGCAGTGATGCGCCCTTCTTCATGACAACATCGGAGGACAATGCCAACAACCGTCACCGAGACCGGTCCGTTCGAACGTCTGGTCACGTTCCATCTGACCGACGACCAGATCAGCGCCGGCAAGGCGGAGACCGCCCGCAAGCTGTCACGAGAGATGAAGCTGAAGGGTTTCCGGCCCGGCAAGGCGCCGCTCCCCGTGGTCGAGGCAGCGGTTGGCCCGGCACGGTTGCGCAGTGAGGTCATCGACGACCTGGTGCCTCCTGCCCTCTCCGAAATCCTCGACGCCGAGGACCTTCGCCCTGCGGTCACGCCGCAGCTCGAAGGTCTGAATGACGTCGACGGCGGCGTCGAAGTGGAGGTGATGGTCACCCTCTGGCCGAGCATCGTCTTGCCCGCGTACAAGGACCGCGACGTCGAGGTCACCTCGCCGACGGTCACTCCTGAGGAACGGGAGGGTCAGCTGCGTCGCATGTTGGAGCAGTTCGCCACCGTCGAGGAGGTGGACCGACCGGCAGCCTCGGGAGACTTCGTATCGGTTGATGTCAAGGCGAGCAAGGACGGTGAGCCGATCGAGGGCGCAATTGCGGCCGACCTCCTCTACGAGGTGGGCTCGGGCCTGCTCATCGAGGGCATCGACGAGCGGCTCGAGGGCGTTCGGCCCGGGACGGTCCTGGAATTCGAGGCCCCTCTGCCGGAGGGCTTCGGCGACCGAGCCGGAGAGCAGGTCCTCTTCGAGGTCACGATCAACGAAGTGAAAGAGCGGATCCTGCCCGGCCTCGACGACTCATGGGTCGACGAGAATACCGAGTTCGAGACCGTCGATGAGTTGACCGCCGAGCTTGAGGAGCAGCTGGGCGAAGCCAAGCTCCAGGCCGTGTCCCGTCAATTTGCCGAGCGGGCCTTGAGCACCCTCGTCGACGAGGTCGATGTCGACCTGCCCGAAGGTCTGGTGAGGTCGGAGATGGACGATCAACTCCATCGCTTCGTCCACCGACTCGAGGACAGTGAGCTGACCCTCGACGACTACTTCGCGGCCTCGGGCCTGACCCAGGAGCAGTTCCTCGACGACCTGCGCCAGCAGGCCGAACGCGCCATTCGCAACCAGCTCGTACTGGAAGCTGTGGCCGAAGATGCCGGCATCGAGATCACCCCCGAAGAGGTCTCGTCGGTGATCCAGAGCCTGGCCGCGCGATCGGACGACCCGGTGGGCTACCTGCAGGCCTTTCGGCAAAGCGGCCGGGAATTGGCAGTGGCCGGTGATATTCTCAGAAATAGGGCGTTGGACGCCATCCTCTCAGCAGCGAACCCGGTCGACGAAGAGGGCAACCCGGTCGAGTTGAGATTGAATGTGACAGAAGTCGAAGCCGAGATCGTCGAAGCGGAGCCAGTCGGGGAAGCCTCAGCGGGCGAAGTGCCAATCGGCGAAGTGCCAATCGGCGAAGTGATAGCCACGACGGCGGAGGAAGAAGAATGACCGACCAGTTCCAGAACTATGTGATCCCCACTGTGTTCGAGCAGACCAGCCGGGGCGAGCGCTATTTCGACATCTACAGCCGGTTGCTGAAGGACCGCATCATCTTCCTCGGCACCCCGATCGACGACACCATCGCCAACCTGATCATGGCCCAGCTCCTCCACCTCGAGTCCGAGGATCCCGACAAGGACATCTTCCTCTACATCAACTCACCCGGTGGGTCGATCACCTCCTTGTTCGCCGTCTACGACACGATGCAGTACATCAAGCCCGACGTGAACACGGTGTGCATGGGCATGGCGGCCTCCGCTGCAGCGGTGATCCTCGCCGGCGGGGCAGTCGGCAAGCGCTACGCGCTGCCCCACGCCCGGGTGATGCTGCACCAACCCCATGGCGGCGCCCAAGGCCAGGCCTCGGACATCGAGATCCAGGCCCGGCTGATTGTGCAGATGCGAGAGCAGCTCAACCGGATCCTCGCCGAGCACACCGGGCAGGATTACGAGAAGATCTCCACGGACACGGAGCGCGACTACTGGATGCTGGCCGCCGAGGCGAAGGAATACGGGGTAATCGACGGAATTCTCACCCGTCGCGAGCTTGCGGCGGTAGCCTCCAAGTAGGAGGTCCATAACTCGATGGCACGACTCGGTGATGGTGGGGAGCTGCTCAAGTGCAGCTTCTGTGGAAAGTCTCAGAAGCAGGTCAAGAAACTCATTGCCGGACCCGGCGTCTACATCTGCGACGAGTGCATAGATCTCTGCAACGAGATCATCGAGGAGGAGTTCTCCGCCACAGAAGAGATCACCTTCACCGAGCTCCCCAAACCGGTCGAGATCAACTCGTATCTCGACGACTACGTGGTCGGCCAGGAGGACGCCAAGAAGAAGCTCTCCGTGGCGGTCTACAACCACTACAAGCGGATCCGCAGTGGCGAAGCCCAGCGCGACGTCGAGCTACAGAAGTCGAACATCCTGCTCATCGGGCCCACCGGGTCGGGGAAGACCCTCCTCGCCCAGACGCTCGCCCGGCAGCTCAACGTTCCCTTCGCCATCGCCGATGCCACCAGCCTGACCGAGGCCGGTTATGTAGGCGAGGACGTGGAGAACATCCTCCTCAAGCTGCTCCAGGCCGCCGACTACGACGTGAACCGCGCCCAGCAAGGGATCATCTACATCGACGAGATCGACAAGGTGTCACGCAAAGCCGAGAACCCGTCGATCACCCGAGACGTCTCCGGGGAGGGGGTCCAACAGGCGCTTCTCAAGATCCTGGAGGGCACGGTCGCCTCGGTGCCACCCCAGGGCGGGCGCAAGCATCCCCATCAGGAGTTCATCCAGCTCGACACCACCAACATCCTCTTCATCTGCGCCGGCGCATTCGGGGGTCTCGAGGACATCATCGCCAACAGGGTCGGGCGACGCGGGGTTGGTTTCGGAGCGGAGGTGCGGGGCAAGGCCGACGGCAGACCGTCCGATCTGCTCAATCAGGTGATGCCCGAGGACCTGATGAAGTACGGCCTCATCCCCGAGTTCATCGGTCGTCTCCCCGTGATGGCGACGGTCGAAGACCTGGACATGGACGCCCTGGTCAGGATCCTGACCGAGCCGAAGAACGCTCTCACCCGTCAGTACGCCCGCATGTTCGAGATGGACGATGTGGAACTGGTCTTCGCCGAGGACTCGCTGGAAGCGATCGCCGCCCAGGCGATCAAGCGAGGCACTGGTGCCCGCGGCCTAAGGGCGATCCTCGAGGAAGTCCTCCTCAACACCATGTACGACCTCCCGTCCCGCACCGATGTGGAGAGAGTCGTCATCGATCGCGACGTGGTTGCCGAGAAGGTCAACCCGACTCTGGTCCCGGCGCGCGAAGTGGATGGGCCCGCGGAGAAATCCGCCTGAACAGCTCGTTCCTCCACCCTTAGCCGGGGCCCCCCGAGAACTGCCATTTGCCCCGGGAGTGTCGGGCATCAAGCCTCTACTCATCCGTCGACGGTTGTCCGATATTGAGAACGGCAATGGTGGGTTGCCACCCGCGGAGCCAGGAGGCGTCGAATCCCGACCTTTGTAGCGGTCACTCGGGTCGGGAGGAGCCAATAGTGAGCCCGGCCTCTCCCTGATCGAAGGAGGTAGAGATGCCGATCCGACAGCGCCCAGGTTTGATGCGGCGCGTTGGATTTGTGACAGTTCTCTTCGCCCTGGCGGCGGCCCTGCTGCCGACGGTGGCCGCAGCGAGCGGGCAGGAATCGGGTGGGCCGGGGGTCTGCCCGATCGCCGAGGGGCAATACAAATACGACGTCGATGAGGGTCGATGGGAACCTTCTGATCCCGGAATCGCGCTCGACATTGTCCTCGATGAAGACGGAGAAGCCGACAGGATCACCGTCCCGGAGGGATGGATCATCGTCTGTGCCAAGGCCGGACAGGAAGTGGCCTATCCAAACGGTCGCACTGTCGACATGAAGAAGGCGATTTCGCACATCATCATCGAGCCGGTCGAGGAGCCTGAGCCCGAGATCTACAACGGCAGCTTCGTCAAGCAATGGGTGGGCGATGAGCTACCCGACGGGGTCACGGTGACGTTCACTGTCCGATTTGGTGACGGCGATCCCTTTGTCGTCGACTCAGGCGAGGTGATCGAGTACCCCGCCGGCGAGTTTCCCGTGTTGGTCTCGGAGAATGTCGCCGGGCTACCCGAAGGCTGTGAGTACGAAACGGTCGTAGGTGTTCCGGTGGAAGTGGGGGACGACCACTTCCAGGTGACGGTGACCAACCGCCTCGAGTGCCCGGACGACACGACACCGACGACGCCGACGACACCGACGACACCGACGACACCGACGACACCGACGACACCCACTTCGCCTACCAGGCCAACAGTGCCCGATGAGGTGCTCCCTGTCGTCGTGACGACCCCCCCGACGTCGGTGAGCGATCCGGACGCTGTCACCGACCCAGTCGTGGAGGTTTTGCCCTTCACCGGTGTGGGTGCCCACTGGGCATGGCTGGCCGGTGGCCTGACGTCGCTTGGGATTGTGCTGATCGTGGGTGCGAGGAGGGACGAGACTGCCTGACCTGCCGGGGGAGAGACCGGGTGGGTGCGCCCGGTCTCTCCTCAGTTGGGGTGGTTGGCCCCGGGAATCGGGCCTGACCCTCCTTCCTCTTTCGGGGGGGGACTAGCGCATTTGGGGAAACTCTCGCGCGCGACACCGTCGTGTAACCCGAGACCGTTATGGTGGCGCTCGGCCCTCCTTCGGGAGGGTCGACAGGGGAATAGGGAGGCGAAGACCCCGGACCCATAAGGCGGTCACCAGGGTCATGGGGTAGCCAGTGGTGAGACCGGCCTGTTCCAACGCGCGATGAAGGGACGGGTGTGATGCGGTTCAGCGTGCAAAAAGGGGGTCGCGTCCTCGCCGCGCTCATGGTGGCTTCGATGTTGCTCTGGTCTCTCTCCTTGGTCCTGGCGGGTCAAGCGAATGCGACCACCGGGTACGAGACCACCGGCGACGGCCATGACGGAGGGGACAAGGACTACCAGGGCGAGGACGGTGGGCAGTGTCCCGCCGGTCATGACGGGAAGACCGGTGGCAAGGACGACTGCGATGACGATGACAACGAGTGCGAAGACGTCGCCTATGTCCAGGGTGGCAGCGATGGTCATGACGACAAGTGCACAACCACTACCAGCACCACGTCCACCACGAGCAGCACGACGTCTACCACGAGCAGCACGACGTCTACCACGAGCAGCACGACGATCAGCACCACGACCACTACCTCGACGACGACCACCCTTGCCGGGATCGCCGCCCCGATCCTGGTGGTCACCGGGTCAGAGTCCCAGTGTGTCGCTGATGTCCCCTACCTGAGTTATGCCCTCACCTTCGAGGGGGGTCTGTCGGCCAGGATCACCTTTGTCAACCCCGACGGGCCCGATGTCGTCCACGAGAACATGCCTATGTCGGGCAGGGTCCTCTGGCCTGGGGCCAACGACAACCCGAAGGACTGGCCGGGATGGATCCAGGTGGACGGCGCCTGGGTGCCGAGCGATGACGGTTATCTGTGGGCAAGAGGGACCATCACCGTGGTCTTCGAGGTGAACCCGACAGTCACCGCGACGGTCACCTACCCGGGACCCGGGGGGATCTGCGCCGATCCTGATCAAGTCTTGGGTGTGGTCATCACCCCGCCTCCTCCGCCCCCGACGGACGAGGTCGAGGGCGTCGAGCAGCTGCCGTTCACGGGTATCGACAGCGGTGCCCTGATCATGGTCGCCGTTGCGATCCTCTCCCTCGGCACCTTGCTGGTGGTGGCCAGCAAGGAGGATGAGGCCGAGAGCAGCTGAAGACGCTGCGGATTCGAATGAAGCCCCGGGAGTTAACCTCCCGGGGCTTTCATGGACTACCCCGAGGCCATCGCCTACCTGGATCAGCACATCGCTCACGGGATCAAGCCCGGCCTCGAGCGCATGGAGGCTCTCCTCGAGGACATGGGCCGGCCCGATCAGGGATACCCGCTGATCCATGTCGCCGGCACCAACGGAAAGACTTCGACGTCCCGCTTCGCCACTTTGCTCCTCGTCGCCCACGGGCTCAATGCAGGCACTTACATCTCGCCCCATCTGCAGAAGGTCGAGGAGAGGCTTTCGATCAACGGCAGGTTCGCCACCGAAGAAGAGTTCGCCCTTGCGGTCTCGGATGTGGCCGCCTTCGCCGACCTGCGCGTGCGGGCCGGTGCCGACCCCAACACCTATTTCGAGTTGACTACGGCAGCCGCCTTCGCCTTCTTCGCGGACCAGGCGGTGAATGCAGCAGTGCTGGAGGTTGGTCTCGGGGGCCGACTCGATGCGACCAACGTTGTCGACGCCGAGGTCTGCGTCCTCACCAGCATCGGGATCGAGCACACCGAATACCTGGGTGAAGACGTGGCCACGATCGCCGGGGAGAAGCTCGCCATCGCCGGCCCCAACTCGATCCTCGTGACCGGGCCGTTGCCCGACGCCGCGCTCGAAGTCGCCTACACCCGGTCGAAGGACCTGGGCATCCATCATCGCCACTACGGCAAGGACTTCTCTGTGCTCGATGCCGAGCGTGGGGTGGGGGGGTGGATGGTCAGCATCGCCGGCGCCGAGGAGACCTACGAAGACCTCTTCCTCCCCCTCCACGGCAGATACCAGTTGGTCAACCTGGCCAACGCGGTGGCCGCATCCGAGGCGTTGCTGGGGAGGAAGCTGGACGAGGACGCGGTGCGGGAGGCTGTGGCGGCGGCGACCGTGCCTGGCCGGATGGAAGTATTGGGCAAACATCCCCAGATCATGTTGGACGGCGCCCACAACGCCGACGGGGTCGTCGCCCTGGCCGAGTCCCTGGAGGAGGAATACCCGACCACCAGGTGGCAGCTCGTCCTCGGTGTCATGGGTGACAAGAACGTCGAAGCGATGGTGGACAGCCTGCGGCCGCTGATATCCGGCGTGATCACCACCGCACCCCACTCGGAGAGGGCGGTGTCACCATCCGATCTCGCCAAGCGAGTCCGTGATCTCGTCGACGTGCCCGTCCTCGAGGCGGAGGGCGTGGACCTCGCCATCGACATGGCCCGCGCCGAAGCCGGACCTGCTGGCGCGGTGCTGGTGGCGGGGTCGCTGTACCTGGTCGGTGAGGCGCGGGAGCTGCTCACGTCCGACGCGTAGGGAGATGTAGCCTCCCTCCACCATGGCAACCGAACGTACCTTCATCATGGTCAAGCCCGATGGCGTCGCCCGCGGCCTGGTGGGCGAGGTGATCTCCCGATTCGAGCGCAAGGGGTTGACCTTGGAGAATGTGAGGATGCTGGAGATCGACGAGGAGCTTGCGCGTCGTCACTACGAAGAGCATGTGGAAAAGCCGTTCTTCCCCGAGCTCCTCGAGTTCATAACCTCTGGCCCCGTCGTGGCGATGGCATGGTCGGGGGAGTCCGCCATCTCGGTGTGCCGCGGTGTGATGGGGGCAACCGACCCCAAACAAGCCACACCCGGCACCATTCGGGGGGACCTCGGCTTGATGGTCACCCACAACATCGTCCATGGCTCGGACGGTCCGGAGAGTGCCGCAAGAGAGCTCGGAATCTTCTTCGGATGAGCTTGGATAGGAACCCCGCTCCCCGGCTTCGCCGGTACTCGCCCCTGCGGGGGGAGAAGCGGGGCCGGAGGGGGCCGCAGTGGTCGCTCCAACGAGGTGCTGTGGGGAGAAACGGCGCTATGGCACAAGGATCGGGCTACACCTACACTCCCCAGGTCATCGCGGGAGTCATCATCAGCCATGGCTGAAACCCTTCTTTCATTCGCTGGTCAGGACATGGCCATCGACCTCGGGACCGCCAACACCCTCGTCTATGTGCGCGGTGGCGGCATCGTGCTCAACGAGCCATCGGTGGTCGCGATAAACGCCCAGAACGGCCGAGCCCTGGCCGTGGGCATGGAGGCGAAGCGAATGATCGGCCGGACACCGGCCCACATCACCGCGATCCGGCCGCTCCGTGACGGTGTGATCGCCGATTTCGATGTCACCGAGAAGATGCTGCGTTACTTCATCCAGAAGGTGCATCGCAGGAAGTGGGCGCGTCCCCGCATCGTCGTTTGCGTCCCCTCCGGGATCACGCCGGTGGAGCGGAGGGCTGTCGAGGAGGCGGCCTATCACGCTGGGGCTCGCCGGGCCTACACCATCGAGGAACCGATGGCGGCTGCGATCGGGTCCGGTCTTCCCATCGCGGAGCCGGCCGGCTCCATGGTGGTCGACATCGGCGGGGGCACGACCGAGGTGGCGGTCATCTCCTTGGGTGGCATCGTCGTCTCACGGTCGATCCGCGTGGGCGGAGACGAGCTCGACACAGCGATCATCGATTGGGTCAAGAAGGAGTACAACGTCCTCGTCGGGGAGCGCACCGCCGAGCAGTTGAAACTCGCCATCGGCTCCGCCTGGCCCTATGCCGACGAGCCATCGGCTGAGGTACGCGGTCGTGACCTGGTCACCGGCCTTCCCAAGACCATTCTTCTGTCCAGCCCTGAGATCAGGGAGGCGATCGAGGAGCCGACCCAGGCCGTCGTCGACGCCGTGAAGTTCACCCTCGACAAGACGCCACCTGAGCTGGCGGCGGACGTCGTCGAGCGTGGGATCGTGCTCACCGGGGGTGGAGCTCTGCTGGTCGGGCTGGACCATCGTCTGGCTCATGAGACGGGGATGCCCATCGTCACAGCGGCCAAGCCGCTGCAGTCGGTGGTGCTCGGCTCGGGGAAGTGTCTGGAGGAGTTCGACACGCTGCAGAACGTGCTCGTGTCGTCATCCCGGCCATGACGTCCCCGACCCGTCTTGATCCATGCTGAACACGAAGCCGTCCGACCGCGCACTCCCCACCTTCATCAGCCTCCTGGTGATCGGTGTCCTGCTGATGACCTTTGACGTGAGGCTGGCGGGAGGCGGCGTGGTGGGGGTGCTCCGCAATGGGACACAGGAGATCGTCTCGCCCTTGCAGCGGGTGGCCGCTTTCGTGGTCACACCGGTCGCCAACGCACTCGACAGCCTGTCCAACGTCGCATCGCTCCGTGAGCAGAATGCCGCCCTCTCGGCCGAGCTGGCCGAGGCGGAGGCGGCCTTGGTCTCGGTTCAGGACGATCTGGCCAAGCTGGCGCTTCTCGAGCAGATCTACGATCTGGAGGCCGACGGGGGAGAGCTGGGCCAAACGGTGTCCAACGTCATCGGGTCCGTCGATGCGGCATTGATCATCGACAAGGGCGTCCGTGATGGAGTGGTGGCGGGTCAGCCCGTTATCGACACCAACGGCTATGTGGTCGGAATCGTGAAGAGTGCCAGCACAGGCAGCGCCACCATCCTTCCCATCACCGCCACCCGGGAGGGGTTGACCGTCCTCGTCGGCTCTCAGACCGGGACTCTGGTTTCCAGGCCTTTCTCCTCCGAGCTGGCCCTGGAGATGGACCTCGATGTGTTCGATGCCCGAGAACCGGTGCTCGCCGGGGACCGTGTCCTCACCTCTGCCGCCAGCACCGACTACCCGGCCGGGCTGCCGGTCGGTGAGGTGATCGAAGATGCCTCTCCCGAGTCGACGTCGCTGAGCACGACGGTGCGGCCCTTCGTCGATGCCGAGTCATTGCGGTTTGTCGTCGTGCTCTCCTGGCCACCGGACCCGGTGACCGCAGCGACCGACGACACCGTCCCCGAAGACACGACCGGGACGACTCTGTCCGAAGACGCAACCACGACCACCAGCACTACCACCCCTGAGGACGATGGTTGATGAGAGGCCGCACCGCGCTGATCATCGGCCTCACGGTTCTGATCGTCGTCCTTGTCCAGACGACACTGTTCGGCAGGCTGCAGGTGGTTACCCCGGATCTGGTGATGCTGGTCGGGATCCTGCTTGCCCTGACCCGCGTACGGACCGAGGCCGTTCTGGCGATCGCCTTCCTGTCCGGTCTGATCATGGACCTGCTCGGAGCGTCGTTGATTGGCCTGAGGGCGGTCGTCTACACAACCATCGCCTATGTCGCCATCAGGACCAAAGAACGCGCCGAGCTCGGTCGTGTGACCATCGCCATCTGGGCAGGTCTGCTCACGCTGCTGGGTGTGGTTCTCCTGCTCCTGCTGGGGACTCTCTTCGGGCAGGTGGCGCTGGTCGGGGAAGGAGGGGTTAGCGTCATGGTGCTGGTCCCTCTGGCCAACACTGCGCTTGCCGCGCTTCTCGCTCCCACCTTCGTACGATTGGTCGACCGGGACCGGACCGCGCTCAGGTACCCATGAAGTTCGCGCTAAGGCTCACCACGCTCGGCATCGCATTCATGGCGATGTTCTCGGTCATCGGGCTGAGGCTGTGGTTCATCCAGGTCGCCGAAGGCCCTCAGATCGCCCGAGCCGCAGAAGAGGCGACCTGGCTTGGCAAGAGCTCGTTTGCGGCACGGGGGGATATCTACGACCGAAACGGGACCCTCCTGGCGACCAGCAGGATGGTCCCGGCGGTGATGGTGGATCGGACCTTCGTTCAACCGGAGCAGCGCGATGAGCTGGTCCAAGAGCTCGCCTCGATCGTCGGGATCGACCCGGCCCAGCTCGATGCCTTGTATGACGAGGCGGGCATCAATGGCCGCTTTCAAGTGAGCACGGTGTCGAACGAGACCGCCTACGCCATCAACGAGTCGCTCGACGAGCTGCCCGGAGTCGAGGTGGTGAAGGTCCCGGAGCGGGTCTATGTGAACGGACCCACCATGGCCCATGTCATCGGTCACCTCGGCCTACCCGAGGAGGCGGATCTCACCGAGCGACCCGAGCTGGACAGGAACGTTCGGATAGGGAAGCTCGGTGTCGAGCGGGTCTACGACGAGACCCTGCAGGGAACTTCGGGCACGATCGAGTACCGGGTGCGACGGGGTGAGATCATCGAGCAACGGCCCCCGGTGGAGCCCGTTGCCGGAAGCTCGCTGGTGCTCAATCTCGATCTGGCCCTCCAAGAAAAGGTAGAGCTTGCCCTGGAGCAGGGGGTGGCCCTGTCCAACGAGGTGAAGGAAGAGGAGCGCGACAAGGGAGAGGAGGTCTTCAGCGAGACACAGCGGGCCGCGGCCGTGGTCCTCGATGTGAACACCTTCGATGTGCTGGCGTTGGCCTCGTATCCCGACTTCGACCCGAGCAACTTCGTCGCCGGCATCGACGAGACCACATTCGACGAGCTCAATGAGGCCAAGGCGTTCAACAACTTGGCGGTGAGTGGTCTGTACCCGCCGGCCTCGACGTTCAAGGCCATCACCTACACCGCCAAGCTCGAGGAGAACCTCCCGTTCCCTACAGAGGTGGAGGGGATCGATGGGCAGTTGATCCATTGCGATGGGACCCTGAACCTGTCGGAGCTCGCCGACGGCTCAGTCCAGGTCAAGCACGACTGGTACGACCCTCGGGACCTGGGCTGGCTCGATATCCACGGCGCCCTGGAGAATTCCTGCAACATCTACTTCTGGAACGTGGCCCTGGGGACCTATCAGGCCTACAACGGGAAGGCCAACGAGAACATCCTCCAGGACTGGGCCAGCCGTGTCGGCTACGGGCATGAGACCGGCATCGATCTGACCAGTGAGGCTCCCGGAATCGTGCCCACCCGCCAGCTTTTCGAGGAGTGGAAGACCTACCAATTGGAGAATCCCGACGAGCCACCCCGGCTCGAGCCATCACGTCTCGATCTGGCCTCACCGTGGTTGGGTGGCGACCTGATGGACTTCGCCATCGGGCAGGGTGCCTTCACCTCCACTCCTCTCCAGGTGGCATCGTCCTATGCCGCCCTGGTCAACGGTGGCATCATCCTCGAGCCCCGCGTGGTTCGGGAGATCGTGGCCGCGGATGGCGAGGTCACACCGATCGACCGGCCCGACCCGGTGACCGTCGACATCGCCCCTGCCACCCGCGCCTCGTTGCTGGAGGACCTGGGGCGGGTCGTCAACGGCGGCACTGCGGCGGCAGCGTTCAGAGACTTCGGCGAGGGTGTGGAGAACATCGGGGGCAAGACCGGCACCGCGCAGTCGACAGCCACACGGGACAACCATGCCTGGTTCGTCGGGGTGGCCCCGCTCGACAACCCCAGTTACGTGGTGGCCGTGCTGATCGACGAGGGTGGCTCTGGCGGCCAGGTGGCGGCCCCGGTGGCGCGGAACATCATGCAGTACCTGGCCGGCAACGAGCAGACTCCCATCGTGCAGGGCGAGGAGGCCGACTAAGTGCCCCCACGCACAAAGACTCGTACCCGTACGGGGGACTACTGATGGCCGTCATCTCGAGATTGCGCGAGGTGGCGGTGGATCGCGGCCGCAACCGGTCGGACCGAATCCTCTTCGGGACGATGGTCGCCCTCTCCGGTTTCGGCCTGCTCATGGTCTACTCCGCCACCGCCAGCACCGGGTTCGCGGGCATGGAACGACAGATGATCTTCGTCGCAGCCGGGCTGACCATCTATGCCGTCATCTCCAACATCGACTACCGCGAGTTGAAGAACCTCATCCCGATCGTGGCGGGGGTGGTCGTCCTGGCGCTCCTCGGGGTCTACCTCTTCGAGCCGGTCAACGGGGCACAGCGATGGATCCCCCTCGGCTTCTTCGCACTCCAACCGGCAGAGTTCGCCAAGGTCGTGGTCATCCTGCTGCTGGCGGCCGTGCTGTCCCCCAACAACCGTGATGAGCTGTTGACCCAGCGTCAGCTCACCTGGCCGACCGTTTTCCGGGCTCTGGTCATCGTGACGTTGCCCGCCGCCCTGATCCTGTTCGAGCCGGACCTCGGCACCACCCTGGTCTTCGGCTTCATCCTGTTCGTGATGCTGTTCGTGGCCGGGGCCACCTGGCGGCAGATGCTGGCTCTTGCCGCGACAGCGGCCATTGGGGTGGTGGTCGTGCTCCAGCAGAAGATGCTGGCCACCTACCAGCTGGACCGGATCCGGGTGTTGTTCGATCCGTCCGTGGACCAAGGTGCACTCGGGATTCGTTACAACATCCAGCAATCCAAGTATGCCGTGGGCTCGGGCCAGCTGTTCGGCCGCGGGCTGTTCGCCGAAGGGACCCAGACCTCCTTCGAATATGTCCCGGAGCAGGAGACAGACTTCATCTTCACGGCGGTAGCCGAGCAACTTGGCTTCGTCGGAGGGATCCTCGTCGTCGCTGCCTTTGCGGTGATCGTGTGGCGACTCCTGGTCATCGCCGCCAATGCCCGTGACCGCTTCGGCGCCCTGATCGCCGCCGGTCTGGCCGCCATGATGGTCTTTCACGTGTTCGTGAACGTCGGGATGACCATCGGGATCATGCCGGTGACGGGCATCCCCCTCCCGTTCCTGTCCGCCGGTGGCTCCTTCTATCTTGCGATGACGATCTCGCTCGGCATCGCCAACTCGATCTGGCTGATGCGGACCCCGGTGCCGGGGGAGAACCAGCTGACCTGACCCCGGCGATCTCGTGTCGTCCACCCGACAGGTGGCCGGCTGCACACGGTACGGGTCGGTGCGATGAGGTGTGCACGGATCCACCGCCACGGTGCCCGGTTTCACACCGGATGCGACGAGTCGGGTGCGTCTACGCTGCCCCGCCATGGATCGGCGTGGTGATCAGGGATGGGTGGAGGTCATCTGCGGGCCCATGTTCTCCGGCAAGAGCGAGGAGTTGATCCGTCGCGTCACCAGGTATCAGATCGCCCGGGTGCCGGTTCAGACCTTCAAGCCCCGGCTCGATGTCAGGTACGCCGACGACGAGGTCGTGTCTCACTCGAGCCTGAAGGTGGAGGCGATCCCGGTCGAGACCGCGGATGAGCTCCTGCGACGTGTCGAGGATGGGACGAAGGTGATCGGTGTGGACGAAGGCCAGTTCTTTGACCAGGGCCTCGTCGATGTGGTGGAACATCTGGCCGCAGCGGGGAAACAGGTGATAGTGGCGGGTCTCGACACCGATTACCTGCGGCGGCCGTTCGAGCCGATCCCGACCTTGTGCGATCGAGCGGAGTACGTGACCAAGATGCTCGCTGTCTGTCACCGCTGCGGTGGGCCGGGCATGTATACCCAGAGGACCGTCCGCTCCGAGGAACTGGTCGTGTTGGGCGCTCAGGGGGCATACGAGGCGCGGTGCCGTGTGTGTTACGACCCCTCCGAGCCGGAGCAACCAGAGCTCGGCCTCGAACTGAGATAGGCCGAGCGTTCGCTTTCTGGTAAACTCCGGTAGTCCGCCAGACGCGACATCTTCCCCTCTTCGGAGTGTTTCGTTGATGAGCACCCTCGTACGCCGGCAACCCGGCATGACGACCCTCGGCGACCGCGACCTTCCAGTGCGGTCGCTCGATCGTGGTCTGGCGCAGTTGTTCGGGCTCGAATACCCCAGCCAGGAAAGCGGTGTTCGTGCCATCCACATCGATCCTCAGAGGAGTGAGAACGCATGGCTCTATTTCGAAAGAAGAGCCCCCAGATCGTTCGGGTCTCTTCGACGGAAGGGACCGTCGAAGAGCGCAAGACCGTCCGCGTCAAGGGACAAAAGGTAGAAGTCACCCGGGTCGAGGCCAGACCGGCCCCGTCCACCAAGCCCAAGAAGGAGAAGAGGCACCAGCCTTCCGGCAAGGCTTCTGGAGCCCACTCCAGGAACGGGGTGTCGACTTCACGCACCAGGACCCGCCGGCCCGTCGACGACGAGGTCATCGTCCCTGTCGAGACCGGGCGCAAGCAGATGCTGGTGAGGGTGCATCGGGGGCAGACCCAGATGGTCATCCTCGAAGGCCCGGTGCTCGTCGAGCACTATGTGGCCCGGGAAGACGCCGGATCGGTGGCAGGCAACATCTATCTGGCCAAGGTCCGCAACGTCCTGCCGGGAATGGAGGCCGCCTTCCTCGATTTCGGAGCCGCCAAGAACGGGGTCCTCTACGCCTCCGACGTCGCCTCTGACTCGCGGTCGAACGGCCGTCAGGCGAAGAGGATCGAGAACGTGCTCACAGAGGGTGACGAGGTCCTGGTCCAGGTGACCAAGGACGCCATGGGGGCCAAGGGGGCACGTCTGACCGGCATACCCTCCCTCCCGGGTCGCTACCTCGTCCTGGTGCCCGACTCGGACAGTGTCGGCATCAGCCGCAGGCTGCCCGACGATGACCGCACCCGTCTCAGAGACGTGATCAACAAAGTCCGCCCCGACGGCTACGGGGTGATCGTGAGGACCGCCGCCCTACATGCATCGGCCGAGGAGCTCGCCGCCGACATCTCACGTCTGCGCAAGGTGTGGGACCGGATCGGCGAGGAATCTGGGAAGGGTGGCGCCCCTCGTCTGGTGCACGAGGAGCCCGAGCTGCTGATCAAGGTGATCCGCGAGCATTTCACCGCCGATTTCCGCAAGCTGCTGATCGACGATGCCAAGGCCTACGAGACGGTGATCGGCTACCTGCAGGGAACCGCGCCCGATCTGGTCTCCAAAGTCCAGCATTACACCGATTCGGTGCCCGTCTTCGAGCGCTATCACGTCGACGATCAGATCAAGAAGGCTCTCGATCGCAAGGTCTACCTTCCGTCGGGGGGGCATCTGGTGATCGACCGCACCGAGGCCCTGACCGTCATCGACGTCAACACCGGCAAGTTCGTCGGCTCCTCGAATCTCGAGGAGACGGTCCTCCAGAACAACCTGGAGGCCGCCGAGGAGATCGGCCGCCAACTGCGTCTGAGGGATATCGGCGGGATCATCGTCATCGACTTCATCGATATGGAGACGACCGAGAATCAGAAAGCCGTGCTGCGTCGTCTCAAGGAAGCTTTGGCCAAGGACAAGACGAGGACTCAGGTCTTCGACGTATCGCATCTTGGACTGGTCGAGATGACCCGGAAGAACGTCTCGGCCGGGCTGCTCGAGCAGTTCTCGTCGAAGTGTGAGGAATGCGGCGGGCGCGGGGTCATAGTTCACGACCACGCAATTGCCGCCGACGTCGTCGTCGAGGACTACTCCCTGGCGGAGTAGGCGATCACGTTGGCTATTGCCAGTCCTCCTCGGTAGAATCCGGGTCCCACCCCCTTCGCAGAGGTTTACCCATGTACGCGATCATCCGCGCCGGCGGCAAGCAGGCCAAGGTGCAATCAGGTGATGTGATCGAGATCGAGCGTGTCAAAGGCGAGAGCGACAAGATGTCGTTCGCGCCCCTGCTCGTCGTGGACGACGACGGCAACGCCGTCTCCGACCGGGACGTGCTGGCCAAGGCCACCGTGACCGCCAAGATCCTGGGTGAGTCGCAGGGTCCCAAGATCGACATCTTCAAGTACAAGAACAAGACCGGATACCGACGCCGGCAGGGTCATCGTCAGAAGTACACCCAGATAGAGATCACCGAGATCAAACTGCCTGGCGCCAAGGCGAAGACCGCTTCGAAGACCGCCAAGGCGTCAGACGAGAAGGCTGCCGAAGTCAAGACGTCGGCGCCGAAGCCGACCGCGTCGAAGACGGCTGCGGCCAAGACGGCTGCGGCCAAAACCGCTGCGGCCAAGACCACCAAGAAAGAAACCAAGTCCTCCGAGGAGGAGTGAGATGTCCAAGACCAAGGCCGGCGGCTCATCCAAGAACGGCCGCGATTCAGCAGCAAAGCGCCTCGGGCCCAAGGTGTTCGATGGCGAGTTCGTGAGCGCCGGGGCGATCCTGGTGCGTCAGCGGGGTACGAGGATCCATCCCGGCGAGAACGTGGGCAGGGGAAGTGACGACACTCTCTTCGCCACAGCAGCCGGGACGGTGAAGTACGGCACCAGGTCCAATCGACGCCTGGTGAATGTGCTGCCCGACTGATCGAATCGGGATAGCTTCCGGTCGTGTTCGTCGACCGGGTCCGTGTCAACCTCCGCGCCGGGAACGGTGGCGCGGGGGTTGTCTCATTCGTGAGGGCCAGAGGCAAGCCCAAGGGAAAGCCGTCCGGTGGCAACGGAGGCAGTGGTGGGTCGGTGTACCTGCGCGCCGACAACTCGGTGGCGACACTGCTCCGATATCAACGCAACCCGCATCACGCGGCAGGGAGCGGGACCCATGGAGAAGGCGACCTCCGACACGGCAAGTCGGGCAAGGACCTATTCCTACCCGTGCCCCTGGGAACCGTGGTCTACGACGACGCCGGGACGATGCTGGCCGACCTGGTGGAGGAGGGCCAGGAAGTCGAGGCGGTGAAAGGGGGACGTGGAGGGCGGGGTAATGCTGCATTCGTCAACCCTTCCAACCGAGCCCCGGGCGTTGCCGAGCAGGGTGAATACGGACGGGCGGAATGGCTGACATTGGAGATGCGACTGCTGGCCGATGCGGCCTTGATCGGGTTCCCCAACGCCGGCAAGTCGACCTTCATCTCGAAGGTGTCGGCAGCCAAGCCCAAGATCGCCGACTATCCCTTCACCACCCTCGAGCCCAACTTGGGTGTGGTCGCTTTCGACGGCCGTGAGTTCGTCCTCGCCGACATTCCCGGCCTCATCGAAGGGGCATCTTCGGGCAGGGGTCTGGGGCATGAGTTCCTGCGTCATGTCCAGCGGGCTCGTGTGTTGGTGATCCTCCTCGACCCGTCGCCTACCCAAGAACGTGACCCCGCCGGCCAACTCGATGTCCTCAGACACGAGATCGAGGCCTACTCGCCCGAGATAGCGGCCAGGCCGAGCATCGTGCTGATCAACAAGGCGGACCTGGGGGGAGTCGACCGGCAAGCCGCTGACCTGGGGGCCATGCCGGTGTCGGCCCTCACCGGTGATGGGCTGCGCGAGGCGCTCCACGCCATCGCCGATCTCGTCGATCGGGCGGAGCGAGAGGCGCCGGCACGGAAGGGCTTTGTCCTTCACCGTCCGCTGGGACCGACCTTCACGGTGCGGCGTGAAGGCGAGGCATGGCGGGTGGAGGGACTGGCCGCGGAGCGGGCGGTTGCCTTTGCCGACCTGACGCTGCCCGAGGCCGCCGACATGGCGGCCTGGCGTCTCGACCGGCTCGGGGTGGATCGGGCGCTGCTCGAGGCTGGTGCCGCGTCGGGTGACGAGGTTCGGATCGGCGAAATCTCGTTCGAGTTCACACCGGAGAGAGAAGAAGAATGAGCGCCGGCGGGCCCGGTCATGCTCGCCCAGCGCAATCGACGCAGCGCGAGGCAGCGGGGAGGGCTTCGAGACGCTGGGCGCCTATCTCCCGTCCGCACTCGTCACATCGCCCGTAGGTCCCGTCGTCGATCTTGGCCAGGGCCCGGTCGATGTCGGCTAGCGAGTCGGAGATGGATCGGGCAGCCGCCGTCGTGCTGAGCCGCTCCACCGCCTCGGTGGTTCCGTCGCCGATGCGTTTCCCGAACGACACGGCCGCCCCCTCGGCAGGAGGCTCGACCAGCCGGCCCAACTCGGCAGCGAGGTCGGCCCGTCGATCGAACAAGGCCCTGCGCACAGCATCCAGGCGGCTCATCGCCGCCAGAGGTCCCGGGTGAACAGGACGAGCACGGGAAACAGCTCGAGGCGGCCAACGATCATGAGGCTCGACAACAGCCACTTGCCGAGAGCAGGGATGCTCTCGAACGAGCCCGACGGTCCGACCTGACCCAGGCCTGCACCGACGTTGCCCATGGATGACGCCACCGCGCTCGTTGCAGTGACCAGGTCGAGACCCTCGGCGAGGTTGGCATCGATGAACGCCAGGAGGAAGGTCGACGTCATGAAGATGAGCATGTAGAAGAGGAAGAAGGACTGGACGGCCTCAACGATCTCCAATGGGATGGCCGAGCGACCGAATCGCGTCACAAATACCCCGCGGGGTCGAACCACGCGTCGCACGTCGGCGAAAGCGGCCTTGGCCAGCACCCCGATCCGGAACGTCTTGATCGCCCCCGATGTCGAGCCCGCCATGCCCCCGAGGAACATCAAGCCGATCAGCATTATCTGGAGCGCCGGCCGCCATAATCCGATATCAGTCGAGGTGAAACCGGTCCCCGTGGCGATCGAAACGGTGTTGAAGACTCCGACTCTGATCGCATCGACCGGGGAGTGATCCCGCCATAGACCACCGGTAACGATGATGGAGGCCAAGATGAGTATCGCGATGTAGAGACGGAACTCGGAACTCTGTCCATAGAGAGTTGGGCGTGAGAAAGCGCGAAAGTGAAGGGCGAACGAAACGCCCGATGCGACCATGAAGATGGTCACCACCCACTGTGTGTAGGCGCTGAAGCCGGCGAGGGACGATGCCTCGGTGCTGAAACCACCAGTTGCGACAGTGGAGAAGGAATGGAGGATGGCCTGGAAGCCGCTCATTTCGCCGGCCGAGAGCAACACCATCTCGAGGGATGTGATCACCAGATACACCATCAGGAGACGACGAGCCGTGTCCTGAAACCTTGGCGCCAGCCGATCGACCGAGTGTCCCGACGATTCAGCCTGTGCCAGCTGAATCCCTCCGGTGCCCAGGAAGGGCAGGACGATCACCCCGAGGACGATGACTCCCATCCCGCCCAACCATTGGGTCAGCCCTCGCCAGAAGAGGATCCCTCGAGGGTGGGCCGCCGGGTCGATCAGAACCGAGAAGCCAGTCGTAGTGAAGCCCGAGGTCGACTCGAACACAGCATCGGTCGGCGACGGGATGGCCCCGGACATCAGGTAGGGCAGGGCCCCGAACAGCGACACGATGAACCACGACATCCCTACGGTTGCGAAACCTTCCTTCAGGCCGACCGCTCTCGGTCTCTGGCAGGAGAAGCGAAGCCCGAGGCCCACTGCCGCAGTCACGGCCGCCGCTGCTCCAATTCCGGATGCGATCCGCGCCTCCCCGGCGATGATCGAGACCATCACGGCTGCGACCATGACCACACCGAGCGACGTCAGGACCGATCCCATGACGAAACCGACGGTGTTGAGGAGCCTGGCCAGAGGCTCGCCGACGCGGCGCTTCCGGGCCAGTGTCATCGGGTGAACAAAGCGGATGATTCCCCGATCTCGATAGGGATTGCGAAGAAGATGATGTGATCTCCCGCCCTTATCACGGTCGACCCGTCCGGGACGAACGTGGTGCCGTTCCGGGAGATGCCGCCGATGATGACACCCACCGGGAGCCTCAGCTCGAGAAGGCTCTTGCCAACCGCCTCAGCGCCGTTGGCCACCTCGATCTCGATCGCCTCTGCATCCGTGTCGGTGAACGTCGCGACTTGTTCCACCTGACCCTGCCGTACGAAGCGGAGAATGGCGCTGGCAGCCATGAGCCGGATCGAGACCGCGGCGTCGATCCCGACACCTGAGAGAAGGCTGACATAGGGAATTCGGTTGAAACGGGAGATCACCATGCCGGCTCCCAGAGCCTTGGCCACCAAGCAGCCCATCAGATTGACCTCGTCCCACCCGCTGAGCCCAAGGGCCACGTCTCTCTTGCCGATGTCCAGGTCGCCGAGGACTTCGGGGTCGGTCGGGTCGCCTTTGATGACGAGTGCCTTCGGATGCCTGGTCGCCAGCTTGGCGCAACGTGCCGCGTCCTCGTCGATCAGGACGACTGGGAGACCCTTCTCGAGCATTGCCGTGACGACGAGCTCGGCGAATCGGGTGCTCCCGAGGATCAATGCTCGCTCCAACTGCCGACGCTCGACTCCGATCATGCGCAGGGCTGCGTCGACCTTGTCGTCGGTTGTCATAACGAGGGCGTGGTCACCGGCCTGAACCTCGGTGTCGCCGTGCGCGACGATGGTCAGCCCCTCTCGAACCAGGGCCGCTACCACCCATCCCCAGTCAGCGGTGCGCAATCGAAGTAGGCTGAGCGGGCCCTTGGTGATGGGCGCGTTTGGCGCCACCCGCCCCCCGACCATCACCAATTTGCCGTCGGCGAACTGGATCATCTCCGAGGCCCCGCCAAAGCCCACGATCTCGACCAGCTCCTCGGCAGCGGTGGCCGATGGGTCGATGACAACGTCGACCCCCAGGGTGTCAGTGCCCTCCCTGATCTCAGGGTCTTCGATGCGGGCGATGGTGGTGCGTGCACCCAGGTCCTTGGCAGCATGGCATGCGAGGACGTTTGCCCCGTCGGAATTAGAGACGGCGATAAAGAGGTCCGCCTTGGCCGCTCCGGCCTCCTCCAGGGTGTGGATGCTGGCACCATTCCCCACCAGCACCAGCGCGTCGATTCGGTCCTGCAACTCCGTCGCCCGAGTCTCGTTGTCATCGACGACCACGACGTCTTGGCCCTCGGCCGAGAGGCGCTCGGCGAGGTAGGAGCCGACCGCCCCGGCACCGATGATGATTATCCGCATCGCAGTTGTGCTGCCCTGGGCACGAGCGGTCAGGCTAGACCCGGGTCACGGGATCCGCGCCACGGCGGCGGTTCTGCCTCCGCCCGTACAATGTTCACCTTCAATTCAGGAGCCAGATGAATCTCGAATCGCCACAGGCGGTAGCCGCAGCCTTGAGGTCGGTCGACTACCTCCCCGATGACCGCATCTCACAGGTCGTCTTCCTCGCCAACCGTCTCGACAAACCGATCCTGGTCGAGGGTCCCGCCGGGGTGGGGAAGACCGAGTTGGCCAAAGCGCTGTCACGGGTCACCGGGAAGGACCTGATCCGTCTCCAGTGTTACGAGGGGTTGGACGAGGCCAAGGCCCTGTATGAGTGGAACTACAAGAAGCAACTCCTGCGAATCCAGGCTGATGTCGACCATGACTGGGAGGAGATCGAGCAGGACATCTTCTCCGAGGATTTCCTCCTCACCAGGCCCCTCCTCGAGGCAATCAGGTCGGAGAATCCCGTGGTCCTCCTCATCGACGAGGTGGATCGCGTCGAGGTCGAGACCGAGGCGCTGTTGCTGGAGATCCTCTCCGATTTCCAGGTCTCCATCCCCGAGCTGGGCACGATGGAAGCCAGGACCCAGCCGATGGTGGTGCTCACCTCCAACAACACCAGGGAGCTGAGTGAGGCCTTGAAACGGCGCTGTCTCTTCCTTCACATCGACTATCCCGATGCCCAGCGGGAGCAGGAGATCCTGGCGGCACGTGTCCCCGGTTTGTCCGAGCACCTCGCTGCCCAGGTGGCGCGGGTGGCCCGGTCGATCCGAAGCCTCGATCTGAAGAAGGCGCCCTCGGTTTCGGAGACGATCGATTGGGCCAGGACCTTGCTCGCCCTCTCGATCGACGATGTCGACGAGGACATCCTGGGGGACACCCTTCACGTGCTCCTCAAGTACCAGACAGACATCGAGAAGGCGGCCAAGGAACTGACCTCGAGCCCTCAAGCCTGACGTGCTCGGCGTCATCACCGGCTTCATCGACGAGCTGAGGGCGGCCGGCGTGCCGGTATCGATGGTGGAGGCCATCGATGGGATGCGGGCGGTCGAGGCCATCGAGATCGGTGACCGTGTGGCCCTCCGGGAGACGCTGCGTGCCACGCTGATCAAGAACCAGCGTCACGAGCGCGCCTTCGACACGGCTTTCGACGTCTACTTCTCGACGGTCCCGCTCCCGGATTCGACACCGGTCGAGGAAGGAACCCGACCCGACCTGCCTTCGGCGGATGGATCGGATCGGGCGCCGTTCGACATCGACGCCCTGCTCGATGACCTGCTCCAGGCTCTTGCCGGCCTCGACGAGGAGGCGATGCGGCGAGGCGTCAGGACGGCCGTGGATGAGCTGGCCGGGATGGAGCCGGGACGGCCGGTAGGTGGCACCTATTACCTGTACCGGACCCTTCGACGTCTCGACCTCGCCGATCTCGAGGCTCGGTTGATCGATGCCCTCACGCAGGATGAGGAGCTGTCCGAATTCGACCGGCGGTTGCTGCGCGAGGAGGTCGAGGCCCGTCTCGAACAGCTTCGCCAGGAGATCGAGGAAGAGATCCGCCGCCGTTTGGTCGCAGATCGGGGTCGTGACGCGGTGGCCCGTACCCTTCGCCGCCCGCTGATCGAGGACATCGACCTGATGCACGCCACCACCAAGGACCTCCAGGAGATGGAGGCGGCGATCGGGCCTCTGACAAGGAAGCTCGCTGCCAGGCTGGCCCGGCGCCGTCGCAAGCGAGCGGGCCGTCTCGACTTTCGCCGTACCATGCGAAAGTCGCTGGCCACGGGTGGAGTGCCCGTCGAGCCTCAGTTCCGCCATCCCCGGCCTCACCGACCCGAGGTCTGGCTGCTCTGCGACATCAGCGGCTCGATGGCCACTTTCTCCCGATTCACGCTGCAGTTCACCCACGCCATGGCGACCCATTTCTCCAAGCTGCGCTCGTTCGCCTTCGTCGACACCATCGATGAGGTCACCGATTTCTTCGGGGCCGGGGTCGACTTCGGATCCGCACTGCTAAGGGTGACGACTGAGGCGGAGGTGGTCTGGCTGGACGGCCACTCCGACTACGGGAACTCCCTGGAGACCTTCAACGCGAGATATGGTCGGCAGCTGACGCCTCGGACGACGGTGATCGTCACCGGTGACGCCCGGAACAACTACCGGGCACCCCGGGACAAAGTCCTGGGTGAGATCGCCGCATCGGCGCGGGCGCTCGTTTGGCTCAACCCCGAGCCGAGGGCCTATTGGGACACCGGCGACTCGGCGATGTCCCACTACGCAACACACTGCACGTCGGTGCATGAGGTGCGCACATTGCGTCAGTTGGAGCAGTTCATCGAGGAACTGACGCTCCCGGGGACCCGAGCCGCCCAGAATGCCTAAACCAAAAGGGCGCTTTTGCCGATGATGAGGCACAGGCCCATCTATGGGCTCCAGGACCAGAGGTGAAAGAAATGGGCTCGCGGATACTCGTCGTGGAGGACTCGGCCGTGATCAGACGGCTGATCGAAGTCTGTCTCCGCGCAGCCGACCTCGAGATCGTCACCCGGGAGGACGGCAAGACCGGTCTGGCCGCGGTCGGTTCCGAGTCGCCCGATCTGGTCGTCCTCGACATCGGGCTCCCGGGTATGGACGGTTGGGAGGTCCTCGACCGCATCCGTCGTGACCCTTCGACCAAGACCATCCCGGTCGTGGTGCTGACTGCCCACGCCGAGGAGGAGTCCCGTCGTCGGGCGAACGAAGGCGGCGCCGACGCCTTCGTCACCAAGCCTTTCCAACCCAACGACTTCCGCTCGACAGTCCTGTCGCTCCTGGAGTAGGAAAACAGCGAACCCAAGGTTCGAGACACCGCTGAGCGAAGTCCGGCGCCGCCCGCCGTTCGGTCAGAATGACGCCTTCAGGCGGGCTCCTTCTCCATGACCTCGGATAGACGCTGGGCCAGGTCGACGACACGGTTCGAGTAGCCCCACTCGTTGTCGTACCAGGACATCACTTTGACCAGGTTGCCGCCGAGGACCTGGGTCCCTCCGGCGTCGAAGATGGACGAATGAGGGTTGCCGATGATGTCGGTCGACACGATGGGATCCTCGACGTACTCCATGATCCCGGCCATCGGTCCCTCGGCCGCGGCCCTGACCGCCGCGTTGACTTCCTCCACGGTGACGTCCCGATCCAGTTCCACGACCAGGTCGACCGTCGAGCCATCGGGCACCGGCACCCGCATCGCCATCCCGTCCAGCTTCCCGGCCAGGTTTGGGACCACCTCACCGATGGCGGCGGCAGCCCCGGTCGTCGTGGGAATGATGTTCTCGGTGGCAGCCCGGCTCCGGCGCAGGTCCTTGTGTGGCACGTCGGCCAGCACCTGGTCATTGGTGTATGCGTGCACCGTCGTCATGACGCCCTTCCGGATCCCGAAGCTGTCGTCGAGCACCTTGGCCAGCGGGGCGAGTGAGTTGGTAGTGCAGGAGGCGTTGGACACGATGATGTCCCCGGCATCCAGCTGATCGTCGTTCACGCCAAGGACCACTGTCTCGTCCACCTTGTCCTTGGCCGGAACCGTGAGGATCACCCGCTTCGCCCCGGCGTCGATGTGCTTCTGGTTGGCCGCCCTGTCCCGGAACACCCCGGTCGACTCGATGACGATGTCGACGTCGAGGTCCTTCCAGGGGAGCTTGGACGGGTCCCGCTCCATGAGCATTCGGATCTCGTTGCCCCCGACCTTCATGATGCCGTCGTCGACCGTGACCTCTTCGTCGAAGCGGCCCATGACCGAGTCGTACTCGAGGAGGTAGGCCAGGATGTCGTCGTCGGACAGATCGTTGATGGCCACGACCTTGAGACCTGAATCCGGACGGGAGGAAATGATGCGGAACACAGCCCGCCCGATTCGCCCGAACCCATTGATTGCGACGTTTGTCATGTTCACTCTCCGTTGAGGTAGGCGGCGACCATGCTGGTGACCTCGACGACCCGGTTGGAGTAGCCCCAGCCGTTGTTGAACCAGGTGATCGTCTTCACCAGGGTCCCGCCCGTCACCATCGTGGCCAGGCTGTCGTAGACGCCGGAGTGGGCTACAGACCTCACATCTGATGAAACAATCGGGTCGGCCACATATTCGATGATTCCCTGGTACTCCGTCTCACAGGCGGTCTTGACCAGCGAGTTGACCTCTTCCTTGCTGGTCTCCCGATCGACGTCGAGCACCATGTCGACGGTGGAGCCGTCGACCACGGGCACGTTGAGCGCCACCACCGAGAGCTTTCCCTCGAGCCGGGGGAGCGCCTGGGTGATGATCTCCGCCGAGTTGGTCTCCGCAGGGATGATGTTCTCCCCGGCGGCCCGGCTGGTCCGGTAGGAGTCGGTCGGAACGTCGGCCAGACGCCCTGCATTGGACATCGCCTTGACCACGGTCATGTAGGCACGCTTGATCCCGACGCTCTCGTCGAGGGTCTCGAGGATGGGGGCGGCGGCGTTGGACGTGTTGGAGCCGAGCGCCACCTGGTCCACGTCCGGCCCCAGTACATCGTCGTTGATGCCCCTCAGCAGCAACGGGATCTCACCGGGGATCTCGGGGCTCGAGGTCAGGATCACCTTCTTCGCCCCCGCCTTGAGATGCTGGTCGAGGGACTCCTTGGTGCGGTAGCGGCTGGTCGTCTCCAGCACTACGTCGACCCCGAGCTCACCCCAGTCGGCCTCACCCGGCTCCCTGGCTTCCAGCCAGGCGACGTTGCGGTCACCGTAGGAAAGCGTTCCGCTGGCGTAGGAGACCGGCGCCGGGAAGCGGCCGTAGATCGAGTCGTACTTGAGCAGGTAGGTGAGTGCCTCCGGGTCGGCGATGTCGCTGATCGCCACGACGTCGAGGTCGGCCCGGTTGTGGAGGAGACGCATGACGTTGCGCCCGATGCGGCCAAACCCCATCAGCCCGACACGTGTTGTCATCATTCGAGTCCTTTCTGCGACCCGGAAACTAGTGCTGATACCCCTTGGCTCCCCAAACGAACACCGATAGGTTGGGAAAAGGGGAGGGATCGAGATGCTTCTGGCGCTGTTGGTGGGAGCCGTCTGTCTGGTTGCCCCGGTCGACGGGCCGGTGGTGGCCGAGTATGCACCGATCGGTTCGTACGCGGGTCACTGGGGGATCGACTACGCCGCACCCTCCCGGAGCCCGGTGCGGGCGCCCGCATCCGGACGTGTTACCTTCGCCGGCACCGTGGCCGGGATGAAGACCGTGACCATCGAACCAGTCCCCGGGTTCAAGGTGTCGCTCTCGTACCTGTCGTCGATATCGGTGTCATCGGGCGCAACGGTGCAACGTGGCGACGTGGTGGCGAGGTCCGGATCCCCGCATGGCGCTGAAGGAGTGCATCTGTCCACACGCATCGACGGGGAGTATGTCGATCCCGAGTCTCAGCTTGGATGCCGGGAGACCGACATCACACGTGCTCTCCGGCTCGTGGCACCACCGGGGCCGTATGCTCGCTCGCGTGCGCACCGGGATCCTCGGGGGGACATTCGACCCGATACACATCGCTCATCTCCACGCCGGGGAGACCGCTCTTCACGCCGCCGGTCTCGACCGGGTCCTCTTCATCCCGGCGGGCGACCCCTGGCAGAAGACCGACGATCGCTCCATCACGCCGGCGGGCATTCGGGTGGAGATGACGACGCTGGCCATCGCCGGGACACTCGGGTTCGAGCTCGATCTTCGTGAGGTCGAGCGTGACGGCCCTACCTACACCATCGACACGCTGCTCTCGTTTCCGGCGGAGGAGGAGCTTTTCTTGGTCCTCGGTTTCGATGCGGCCGTCGGACTGCCAACTTGGCATCGATGGGAGGAGGTCGTGGCACGGGCCGGGATCCTGGTGGTCCCCCGACCGGGCTACGACCTCTCCGAGGTGATCGAGGTCGTCCCGTCTGCGGTCATCCTCGAGATGGCGGCGCTCGACATCAGTGCGACGTCGATCCGTCGCATGGCGGCCGAGGGGGCCCCGTATCGCTTCCTGGTGACGCCGGGTGTCCACGATTTCATCGAGACACACGGCATCTACACGCAATCTTCCATAGGCGATAGGGTGGTGGACGCAAAGGACCAGGAGGAAGCCCAGTAGGCAGCGGAAGAGAACAGGCCCGGGTGGCGGCTGACGCCATCTTCAGCAAAAAGGGCATGGACATCGTGTTGCTCGACGTAGAAGGGTTGTTCGTTCTCTCCGACGTCTTCGTGATCGCCACCGGGACGTCCCGTCCTCATGTCCAATCCCTCGCCGAACACGTTGAGGAGCGGATGTTCGAGGAGCTAGCTCTCAAGCCGTTGCGGAGCGAGGGTCGGGTCGAAGCGGAATGGGTGTTGCTCGACTTCGGCGACGTGATCGTGCATCTGTTCCAGGCCCCCGCCCGCGAGTTCTACGGGCTGGAGCGTCTCTGGGCGGACGCGGAAAGCGTGGACTGGGTCGAGCCAGTCGTCGCCGATGGTTGACGATTCAGTGTTGGTCCCTTCGGCCGAATAAAATGGCCGTTCCCATCATGGGGCTGTAGCTCAGCCTGGCAGAGCACTTGACTGGCAGTCAAGGGGTCAGGGGTTCAAATCCCCTCAGCTCCACCCTCACTGTCTCCTGAAATGGACAGCCGTGGCCCCTTGCCGTGACCCCCAATCGGAGCCTTCTGGATGTGCCCGCCATGTCTGCTCCTTCGCTGCCTCGGACCTCGCAGCCAGCTGGCCGGGTGGGCAAGTCCGAGGTGTCTTCTGGTGTTCTTCTTTTGCGAGTGAGTTAAGGGCCAAGAGTCCCGCCTCGCACCGGGGAACCTGCACAGGTGAGGATTCGGGGGTATTCCTTTCGCATGGTCGTGGCCGCCAGGCATGACGTGATCCGGTGCCGGTCAGCTCGCCAGTTCGCATGACCCACGCCCACGCCCTCGCGTCCTTCCACTCAGGCGAGCCTCGGAGCTGATCGGGTGGCTCGTCGTTGGCGAGGGCCTCGAGCATGGCGGCCATTGCCACGGTGACTTCAGCCCAGGACCGGGGCGACGGGCAGGGCCGCGGTGGTACAGAAATTTCAACTCGATACCGATATGGCATCGATGTCTAGTAAACCCGACGCCCTGTGTCGGCATTGCGGCGAGTGGATAGTCAGAGCGAACACTAAAACGCCGTGGGTGCACGTTGGCACGATGTCCGAATCATGCGGAACCTATGCCGACCCAGAGCCACCCGAAAACATCCAACGTGGCAAACACACCAGGCCGACGAGTAGCCGCAACCCGGGTCACGGCCGTCGAAAACTGACGTAGAACTCGCATCGGTCCGAGGCGACAGCATCCTTGCCGGATCAATGACCCGCTGTTACTCGCTGCCGGCCTATCTCCCTCCTCAGTGTGTTGATCTACTGGTCGCAGGTGCCCCCACTAGTCGTCGCCGCAGATGACCCGCTGAACGCAGCCACCAGGAGAGAATTTGCAGAAAGACGCCTCACCCTGTCCGGAGTACCGAGCTACCTCCCGGCTTGGGTGCCTGACGTGCGGTGGCACTCCTCGAAGTGTCCGTCAGAAACCGCACCTGAGAAACCCCCGTCCGTCGAATCACTGCAATGACCGGCGAGTAGGGGGTTCTCTCTCAACTCCACGCATCGCAAGGGCTCGGTGCCATCATCGGGAAGCATGGGGAGAGACGTCAGGAACTCCGCAAGAGGATTAGGCAGGCAACCAAGCGGTATTCGGCTGCTCTTGACGATTTGGGAGCCGCCTATCTTCATCTTTGGGCGGCTGAGGATCATGGTGCTGCGGCACCCGGTTCTCAGGCTTTGACCGAGCGAGCCTCGGTCGACCTGGGGCTCACACCATCTGCGCTCTCGGCCGGGCGGACGAGAAGAACCACAAGGTCTCCCTCCGCCAGGCACGACGGGCTCAGGTTCGGGCTTGGGCCACTGCCATGTGGACGATCCGGGCCAGCGGTGCGGGTACCTCTTCGGGTCGGAGGCTAGAGAAGCTGTTCCACGCCCGGGCCGGCTTGTTCTTGCGCCCCCGGAGCCCGGCGACCCCTTCGAAATCGGGCGTGAGCTCGACCCGGTTGGGACCGGCGATCTCGCCGATCAGACGGTTGAGCCGCTGTTCTGCCTGAATGGGTCTCCCGCCACTGGGGGCATCGCGGTCGTGGACGGCGACGAACGGAACCCCGACCGCCTTCGCCACTTGGGCGATGAGTGGGATGTTGGGCTTTCCGCCGCATTCGATGATGGAGATCCGCTCCCGGTCGGGGTCGTATCCCAGGGTCCGGAAGACGAAGGGGAGAGCGAGTCGCTCGGTCTGGCCTTCGACGAGGATGGCGGCCCGGCCCATGAACAGCTCGCTGCGGGTGGCGTCGAACTCGGAGTAGGCCCGGAACTCGCTGTCGGTGGGGAGGGGCTCGGGTTGGAAGAGTCGTGTGCCCACCGTCGGGTCATGTTCGGTGAGGACCAGCTCGTGAAGACGGGCCACGTTGAGGAAGCTGGGGGAGTGGGTGGAGTAGAGGATCTGGTTGCCCGCCTCCCCCAATCCGCGCACCAACCGGTACAGGTACCTCTGGGACTGTGGGGGCAGGTAGAGCTCGGGCTCTTCGATGAGGACGACCAGCCCGGCCAACTCGACTCGTTGCCATGCTTCCAGGGCGGCGATCAGCCCGTGGGCCGCTTCGGCCGTACCCGGCGGGTACTCCAGATCTTGGTCCGGGGCGCCATCCCGGCGGACGGCCTCGCGGAACAGCCGGCTCGCAGCCTCGGCCTCCGGGGCGGCCGAGGCGTGGCTCTCGACGATCCGTGTAGAGCGAAGGTGGGCAGGGAGGTAAAGGACAGGGGGCAGATCGCCGTGTGCGCCCCGGGACATCGTCGGCGGATCGGCTTCCAGGGTGCACGAGGCACCTCCTACAGTCTCGACCTCGATCTTGATTGGTGGGGCGGTGGCTCTAGCGACGTCTCGGGGTGCCGGCGGGGCCGCTTCTGGGTCGAGGGCTGTCCGGATCGCGGCGAGGAGGTTCGACTTCCCGGTTCCTGGTTCCCCGACGAGCGCGGAAACGTGTCCGGGGCGGAAGCTGGCCTCTCTCAAGGTCCGGAACCCGGTGATGCGGACGCCAGTCAACAAGCGGTCCCCGGCCATGACCCCTACCGGGGCATCGCTGCTCATCATGACCATTCTGGCGGCATCGTTCTAGAGCCTCTGGCAGCCAAAGGTCAGGGGTTCAAATCCGCTCAGCCCCACCCACGATAACCCCAGGTATTACCTGGAGTCTCGTTGCTCGAGCCGTCAGTCGGCACAAAGAGACAGGTCGGGTAGCCGAGCCGGTGTGTCACCGCGTAGGACCGTGATGGCCTCGGAAAGACTCGCCACGGGAACTGCCGCCATACCGCTGGACGGGTCGAGTGACGCCGCGACCAAACAACTCTGGCCCGCCGGGTAGATCATCACATCGGCGCCGGCTCTGTGTGCCGCCCGGGTCTTGGCCGCAAGGCCACCGACCGGCCCAACAGACCCGTCCTCTCTGAGGACACCGGTTCCGCCAATGACACGGCCAAGGGCGAGATTCTCACCAGAGGCCTGTGAATAGGCGGCCAGGCCGAGGAGCAGTCCGTTGGAGTTGCCCAGTGCCAGCTTTCGATACCAGCCAATCGGAACGAGCCTTCCCCATCCGGTCAGGGACACCTCGAGGTCGGTGGGTGCGTGCATCAGGTCCACCACCTCATAGGGGAACGTGGTCCCGGTGAAGCCAAATACGTCGCCGTCAACGGATACGAACTCGTTGAGATCGCCCAGGCCGGCCAGGGAGTGTGCCCAGTCGTCGTCGTTGACGATGGCGCGTCCATTCACTTTCGAAACGGCGACTCGGGCTGGGAGACCCGCTACCAGTGGCTGACGCGCCTCGACGATGGTCGAGACGTCGACGACCCGACCCGCAAGAGCCAGACCGACGGCCATGGCGGCCGGCTCGGCGAGGGCTGGGGTGTCGAACATCGAGCCGTCCCTCATGTCCCTCGGGCTATCGATGTCAGGGTCGAGCCAACTCCAGACCACCTCGGCCACCAGTGGTGGTCGCCCGGCGGTCAGACCGATCCACACACCAGGAGGATCGATGGTTTCTCCGTCCAACTGGAGACGCCCGTCGAGCCGCCAGGCCATGCCCGGCGGGTTGGGGGTCCGGGCCACCAGCCAGGGGACAGGCAAAGCGGCGAGAAGGACGAGACAGCCAGCCAGAGCGGTGAGCCACACCCATCGTCGGGAACGAGGTAGTGACCTGGTCGAATCTGTCCTCGGCATGGTCGTGTCTGCATCTTCGGTGCTCGACGGGCACCTCTGTATCCGTCGGGGGACTCATTCGGCGCACGACTGGCCAGTGAGTTCCCACCACTGGGGGAAGTCAGCGCCAACCCAGCTCGGGAGCGACGTGGGTGAGGATGCTCTCTATGACGTGGGCGTTGTAATCGACGCCGAGCTGGTTGGGCACGGTCAGCAAGAGGGTGTCGGCGGTGGCGATTGCCTCGTCCTCCTTCAGTCTCGGGACGAGGACATCCGGCTCGGCGGAGTAGCTGCGACCGAAGATCGCTCGGGTGTTGGCGTCGATCATGCCGATGGTGTCCTGGTCGTCGCGCTCGTGCCCGAAATACGCCCGGTCCTCATCTGATACGAGTGCGAAGATGCTGCGGCTGACCGAGACCCGTGGCTCACGCTCGTGTCCCGCCTCATTCCAGGCCTGGCGGTATTCCTGGATCTGCTCCGCCTGCTGCACATGGAACGGCTTGCCGCTCTCGTCGTCCTTCAGGGTCGAGCTCTGCAGGTTCATCCCCAGCTCGGCCGCCCAGCGGGCAGTTGCATTGGAGCCGGAGCCCCACCAGATGCGCTCCCGCAACCCCTCCGAATAGGGCTCGACACGGAGCAAACCTGGAGGGTTGGGGAACATCGGCTGCGGATTGGGTTGGGCGAAGCCGCCGCCCTCGATGACACGGAGAAACACCTCTGCGTTCCTCCGCGCCATGTCGGCGTCGGTGTCGCCCTCCGTCGGCGCATACCCGAAGTAGCGCCATCCGTCGATGACCTGCTCGGGCGAACCTCGGGAGATTCCCAGCTGCAACCTCCCACCGGCGATGAGGTCGGCCGCCCCCGCGTCCTCCGCCATGTAGAGCGGGTTCTCATATCTCATGTCGATGACAGCGGTGCCGATCTCGATCCGGCTGGTGCGGGCACCGACTGCAGCGAGCAGCGGGAATGGCGAGCCGAGCTGACGGGCGAAGTGGTGGACCCGAAAGTAGGCACCGTCGGCGCCCAATTCCTCGGCAGCCACGGCCAGCTCGATCGACTGGAGGAGCGCGTCGGACCCGGAGCGAGTCTGGGACATGGGCGAGGGGGACCAGTGGCCGAAAGAGAGAAATCCGATCTTCTTCACATCCGGTTCAACCCCAGACCGGCGTTGGTGTTCCCGCTCTCGGGAGACACGTCGTCCGGTAGCGTCCCGGAATGCGATCGCATCCGAGTGGGCCGTCGACCTACTCGATCGTCGGCGTTGACCCCGAGGCGGGGGAGTGCGGGGTGGCGGTGCAGTCGAAGTTCCTCGCCGTAGGCGCCTTCGTCCCCTGGGCTCGGGGAGCAGTGGGTGCCGTGGCCACTCAGGCCTTCGCAGAGATCACCTACGGTCGGAGAGGTCTCGACCTGCTCGAATCGGGTCTCACGCCGCAGGCCGTGATCGACACGCTGGTAGGTGGCGACGAGTTGCGTGAGCACCGTCAGGTGGGGATCGTCTCGGCCGACGGCGAAAGCGCCACGTTCACCGGGGAGGACTGCTTCGAGCATGCCGTCGGGGTCTCAGGTGCGGGTTTCGCTGCCCAGGGCAACATCCTGACCTCTCCCGATGTGCCGGCGGCGATGGCCGCGACTTTCACCGAGATGGAGGGGAACCTGGCCGCCCGATTGCTCGCCGCACTGGGTGCCGGACAGGAGGCAGGCGGTGAGAAGCGGGGGATGGAGTCTGCGGCGCTCCTCGTGGTCCGACCAGGTGGTGGTTATGGCGGGAACAATGACCGGTGGCTCGATCTCCGGGTCGATCACTCGGAGAGCCCCATCGAAGAGCTCTCGAGGCTGCTCGACCTGCACACTCTCTACTTCGACAAGAGCGCGGAGGCAGACCTCTTGTTACTCGACGATGAGCTACGGTCAGAGATGCGTGGCCTTCTCGACTCGATTGGCTGGTGGGACGCCGAGCAGACAATCGAAGACAACCTCCAGGCCTGGCTGGGCTGGCACAACCTCGAGGAGAGGTGGGTCGGCGACGGGCGGGTCGACCCGGTCGTGCTTCGTGAGCTGCGTGGCGGCACGCGAGGATGAGATACCGCACCCATGGGGGAGGATCCCCACCTCGTAGCGTTGACGCGGTCCGGGCCATCTGCTGAACTTCTCGGTTCAGGTCGTGGCAGCCGAAAGTCAAATGGTGACAGCAACGCACAGCCTTCAGGCACGCCCTGCGGTCCATCTCACGAAGACCGCCGAGCTCATGTGCGTCTGTCCCGGCTCTCGGGTGCCCCGGGCGGCAGATCTCAACCGCTCATAGGACATCCGGCTCCCGAGAGCCAGGCGCGATGGATGTCCCGCAGACCGAATCCGATCACGATCAGGAGGAAGAGATGACTACGACCGATGTACCGGTCAACAACGGAGTGAATGTCCAGGCGCTGCTCGATGCGCGCACGGCTCTGGTAGATGCACCGGAGGCGGCCCAGTTCACCTGGAAAGCCTCTACCGAATGGAAGGGTGGGACCCACAGCTACTCCGAGGTGACCGAGTTCTTCGGCCTCGGTGGCGACCAAGCCCATCGCACCACGTTCGGCTTTGACGCCGACCATCCCGAGGTGTTCGCCTCGGAGGACCACGGGGCCACCCCGGTCGAGTTCGTGCTGGTCGGTCTGGCGAGCTGTCTCACCGCCGGGGTCGCTGCTGTGGCCCAGAACCGCGGCATCCAGCTCAACTCGGTGAAGGCGACCATCGAGGGCGACATGGACGTCCTCGGCATCCTCGGCGGTGACCCGGAGGTG
>JAICNB010000097.1 GCA_025928935.1 Acidimicrobiia bacterium | reverse complement strand
TGATGCTCAACGGCTCAGTACCCGGGCCAAAGGGCTCAGTGGTTTTCGTACGTGAGGCGGTGAAGGCACGTGGCTGATATCAAGGCTCCCCTCTTCAAGGCCGACGGCAAGGCCAACGGCGACATCAAGCTCGACGCCGAGGTCTTCGGCATCGAGCCCAACCTCCCCGTCCTGCATCAAGTCATCACCGCCCAGCTCGCCGCCAAGAGGTCGGGGACATCCTCGACCAAGACCCGAGGCGAGGTGCGTGGCGGTGGGCGCAAGCCCTGGCGTCAGAAGGGGCTGGGTCGTGCCCGTCAGGGCTCGATCCGCGCTCCGCACTGGGTCGGCGGGGGCGTCGCCCACGGTCCCAAGCCCCGGGACTACACCCAGCGCACCCCCAAGAAGATGAAGCGCCTCGCCCTGCGCAGCGCTCTCTCCGCCCGCGCCTCCGAGGAGGCGGTGATGGTGATCGAAGATTTCGGCTGGAATGCACCGAAGACAAAGCAGGCAGTCACGCTGCTCGAGGCCATCGGGGCGGGGGGCAAGTCCCTCGTGGTCCTCGGCAAACTCGACGGGGCGGCCGGCAAGTCCTTCCGCAACCTGCCCGACGTGGTCCTCTGCGACCCGGGCCACCTCACCCCCTACGACGTGCTCTGGGCCGACCAGGTGATCTTCACGTCTCACACCGTCGGCTCGGTGGGCCGCTCCAGCTCTTACGAGATGAGCAAAGAGGACTTCGTGAAAGAAGGGGGTGAGTCCTGATGAAGGACCCACGTGAGGTGATCCTCGCCCCCGTCGTATCGGAGAAGTCCTACGACCTCATCGAGCGCAACAACACCTACACCTTCGTGGTCGATCCCCGCACCAACAAAGAGGAGATCAGGGACGCAGTCGAGTCGATCTTCGACGTCCGGGTCGTGCGGGTGAACACCGTGAATCGCAAGGGCAAGATGAAGCGCCAGGGGTGGACACGTGGTCGTCGCAAGGACACCAAGCGAGCCCTGGTCACGCTTGCCGCCGGCAACTCGATCGATCTGTTCGGAGTCTGAGAATGGCAGTCAAGAAGCGCAAGCCCACTTCAGCCGGCCGCCGGTTCCAGACCGTGTCGGACTTCGCCGAGATCACCACCGACAAGCCCGAGAAGTCGCTCATATCGAAGAAGGCGAAGACCGGCGGCCGCAACACCCAAGGTCGGGTCACCTCCCGGCACCGCGGTGGGGGCCACAAGCAGCGCTACCGGGTCATCGATTTCCGCCGTGACAAGGACGGTGTGCCCGCCCGCGTCGCCTCGGTCGAGTACGACCCCAACCGCAACGCTCGCATCGCCCTGCTCAACTACGCGGACGGCGAGAAGCGGTACATCCTCGCCCCCGTCGGGGTGAAGGTCGACGACCGCCTGGAGTCCGGGTCCGGCGCCGAGATCCGGCCGGGGAATGCTCTCCCACTGCGGAACATCCCGGCCGGGACGAACGTTCATGCCATCGAGATGCGCCCGGGTGGGGGAGCCAAGCTGGCTCGTTCCGCCGGGACATCGGTGCAGCTGATGTCGAAAGAGAACGATCTCGCGCTGCTCCGTCTCCCCTCCGGTGAGATGCGCCAGGTGCCACTCGACTGCCGCGCGACGGTCGGTCAGGTGGGCAACACCGAGGCCGAGCTGGTCAAGCTGGGCAAGGCAGGGCGCAATCGTTGGAAGGGTGTCCGCCCCCAGACCAGGGGCGTGGCCATGAACCCCGTCGACCACCCGCTCGGCGGTGGTGAGGGCAAGTCATCGGGTGGCCGTCACCCGGTGAGCCCGTGGGGCAAGCCAGAGGGTCGCACCCGCAGCAAGAAAAAGGCCTCCAACCAGTACATCGTCCGTCGTCGGGCCAAGAAGGGCCGCAGGTAACAAATGAGCAGAAGTCTGAAGAAGGGCCCGTTCGTGGACGACCACCTCGCCAACAAGGTCGACGAGTTGAACCGTTCGGGAAGCAAGCGTGTGATCAGGACATGGTCGCGTCGCTCCACGATCATCCCCGAGATGATCGGGCACACGATCGCGGTCCACGACGGTCGCAAGCACGTGCCCGTCTACATCACCGAGTCCATGGTCGGGCACAAGTTGGGCGAGTTCGCCCCCACCCGCACTTTCCGCGGGCACGCCGACAAGTCCGCGAGGAAGCGATGAAGGTCAGAGCTCAAGCCAAGTATGTGCGTCACTCGCCGTACAAGGTCCGGCGCGTGCTGGACCTGGTGCGCGGCCTGCCCGTGCAGGAGGCAGAGGACATGCTCCGGCTCTCCCCGCGCGGCGCAACCGAGCCGATCAGCAAGGTATTGAAGTCGGCTGTTGCCAATGCCGAGCACAATCATGCTCTCGACGCCGACGATCTCGTCGTCGCCGAGGCCTTTGCCGACGAGGGCCCGACTCTGAAGCGTTACCGGCCCCGGGCGCGTGGCCGGGCCACCCGAATCCGCAAGCGCACAAGCCACATCACGATCGTGGTGTCGGACATGAACGAGGAGGTGAACTGATGGGTCAGAAGGTTCACCCCTATTCATTCCGCCTAGGTGTTTCCACTGACTGGAAGTCGAAGTGGTTCTCCGACAAGGAGTACGTCGACTTCGTCAACGAAGACTGGAGGATCCGCGATTACCTGAAGAAGGAGTTGATCCGCGGTGCCGTCTCCAGGGTCGACATCGAGCGGACCCGTGACCGGCTCATCGTCGACATCCACACGGCTCGACCCGGCGTGGTCATCGGGCGCAAGGGCGCCGAGGCGGAGCGTCTTCGTGGTGCTCTGGAGAAGATGGCCGACCGTCCGGTCAAGCTGAACATCAACGAGGTGAAGGATCCCGACCTCGACGCCGCCCTGCTGGCCAGAGGCGTCGCAGATCAGATCGAGAACCGGATCGCGTTCAGGCGCGCCATGAAGCGGGCCATCGCTTCGGCCCTCAAGGCGGGCGCCGAGGGCGTGCGGGTCGAGTGCAAGGGCCGTCTCGGTGGCGCCGACATGGGTCGTCGTGAGTGGTATCGAGAGGGACGTGTCCCCCTCCACACGCTGAGGGCCGACATCGACTACGGGACCGCCACGGCGCACACCACAGTCGGAACCATCGGGGTCAAGGTGTGGGTCTACCGAGGTGAGGTGGTCAGCAGCGGCCAGATCTCCGGTGACCGCATCGCGGCCGAGGCCGATCTCGCCACCGGCGGGCCGGCTCGCCGCACCCAGAAGAGCATCAAGTCCAGGGCCGAAGAGGCCGCCGGTGCCGGCGAGCGCAAGCCTCGTCTCATCGAGGCCGGTGGCGGTAAGCGTCTGGTCGAGGCCGGCGGTGCCCCCAAAGAGGGTGGCCGGCGTCTGATCGAGGCCGGGGGAGGGCGCAGGCCCACCGCTGCCGAGGCCAAGGTCGAGTACGAATCGGCCGTGGAAGACGTGGAAGCGTCGAGCACCGAGGGTGTCGCCACCGAGGCGGCCCCTGTCGAGCCGGACGTGTCGCTCGAGCCCATCGAGACGACCGAGACACCTGTTTCCGAGACGACCGAGACGACCGAGACGCCTGCTTCCGAGACGACCGAGACATCCGAGACGTCTGCTTCCGAGACGATCGCCGATGAGATGGTCGAGCCAACCGATGCGGCCCCTGGCCCCGACGCCAGCTCGGAGGAGGAGTAGGCCATGTTGATGCCCAAGAGGACGAAACACCGCAAGGTGCATCGCGGCCGCCGCTCCGGGGTGGCCAAGGGAGGGACCCACGTGGTCTTCGGTGAGTACGGGTTGCAGGCCCTCGAGTCGGGCTGGATCACGGCTCGCCAGATCGAGTCTGCCCGTGTCGCCATCACCCGTGCCGTCAAGCGTGGCGGGAAGGTGTGGATCACCATCTTCCCCGACAAGCCGGTGACTCAGAAGCCCGCCGAGACCCGAATGGGCTCGGGCAAGGGAAACCCTGAGTTCTGGGTTTCCGTGGTCAAGCCGGGACGGGTCATGTTCGAGCTGGCCGGCGTGCCCGAGGACCTGGCCCGCGAGGCAATGCGCAAGGCAGGCCACAAGCTTCCCATCCGAACCCGATTCGTCACCCGGGAGGACTCATGACCCCTTCCGAGGTCCGTGAAATGACCGACGCAGAGTTGGTCGAGGCGCTGGCGGAGGCCAAGGAGGAGAGGTTCAACCTCCGCTTCCAACTGGCCACCAACCAGCTCGACAACCACGCCCGCATCAAGGCCGTCAAGCAGGACATCGCCCGGATCCTCACCGTGATCCGTGAGCGCGAGCTCAACGCTGTCGACGCCAGGAGCGGCACCGAGGAGCGTGCCTGATGCCAGAAAACAACATGACAGACAGCAATACGAGGGGGCGTCGCAAGGTCCGGGTCGGTGTCGTCGTATCCGACGCCCGAGACAAGACCGTGACCGTCGAGGTCCCCAACCAGATGAGCCACCCCCGTTACGACAAGGTGGTCCGTCGCAGCACCAAGTTCCATGCCCATGACGAGGCCAACGATGCCAAGCTCGGCGACACGGTCCGGATCATGGAGACCCGCCCGCTGTCCAAGCAGAAGCGATGGCGCGTCGTGGAGATCGTGGAGCGTGCTCGATGATCCAACAGGAGTCCCGGCTCAAGGTGGCGGACAACACCGGTGCCCGCGAGTTGCTCTGCATACGCGTGCTCGGTGGATCTTCCCGCCGCTACGCCGGGGTCGGCGACGTGATCGTGGGAACGGTCAAGGACGCCAACCCGGGTGGGTCGGTGAAGAAGGGTGAGGTGGTGAAGGCCGTGGTCGTGCGCACCAAGAAGGAGTCGCGGCGTCCGGACGGCACCTATATCCGATTCGACGACAACGCATGCGTGATCATCGACAACAACTCCCAGCCCAGGGGCACCCGCATCTTCGGCCCCGTCGCCAGGGAATTGCGCGATCGCAAGTTCATGCGAATCGTCTCGCTCGCCCCGGAGGTCTTGTGATGAAACTGAAGCAAGGAGACAAGGTGATGGTGATCGCCGGCAAGGATGCCGGAAAGGAGTCGCGTATCACCCGCGTCATCACGGCCAAGGGCAAGATCCTCGTCGAGGGAGTCAACACCGCCAAGCGGCACCGTCGGCCCACCGGCCAGACCATGCAGGGCGGGATCATCGACAAAGACATGCCGATCGACGTCTCGAACGTGATGATCGTCTGTGAGAAGTGTGGCCCGACCCGCATCGGCCACCGCTTCGACGACAAGGGTAAGAAGCATCGGACCTGCGTGAAATGCGGAGGTGACCTGTGAGCGAGCCCCAAACGAGTCCACCCCGGCTCAAGACCCTGTACGCCGAGCAGATCGCCCCCCAGCTCAAGGACGATCTCGGGCTGGCCAATGTCATGGAGATCCCGCGTCTCGAGAAGATCGTGGTGAACATGGGTGTGGGTGACGCGGTCCAGGACAAGAAGTCGATCGACTCCGCCATGGACGAGCTCACCCTCATCACCGGGCAGAAGCCGAAGCTGAACCGTTCCCGAAAGTCGATCGCCAATTTCAAGGTGCGCGAGGGAATGCCGGTCGGCACCTCGGTGACACTCCGCGGGATCCGCATGTGGGAGTTCTTCGACCGGCTGCTCGCCATCGCCATCCCCCGGATCCGTGACTTCCGCGGTCTCAACCCGAGGTCGTTCGACGGGCGGGGCAACTACACCTTCGGCGTCACCGAACAGCTCATCTTCCCCGAAGTCGACTTCGACCAGGTGTCGTCGACCCGGGGCATGGACATAACGATCTGCACGACTGCGACCAACGACGAGCAAGCCAAGGCGTTGCTCGATGCCTTCGGTTTCCCGTTCCGCAAGGCAACCACCGGGGTCTGAAGGAGGATTCTGAATGGCAAAGAAATCGCTGGTCATCAAGGCCAGTCGCAAGCCGAAGTACAAGGTCCGCGGGTACACCCGATGCCAGCGTTGTGGTCGCGCCCGCGCCTATCTGCGCGACTTCGGCATGTGCCGCATCTGCGTTCGCGAGCTGGCATCACGTGGTGAGCTCCCCGGTGTGAGAAAGGCGTCTTGGTAATGGTCACGGATCCGATCGCCGACATGCTCACCCGCATCCGGAATGCGCTCGCCGTCGGTCACGAGCGTGTCGTGATGCCTTCTTCGAAGTTGAAGGTCGGCATCGCCCGCATCCTCGTCGACGAAGGGTTCATCGACCGCTTCGACGTGAAGAGCGAAGGGGCACTCAGCGAGCTCGAGCTCGTGCTGCGATACGGCACCCGACGCCAGCCTGCCATCGAGGGGATCAAGCGCATCTCCAAGCCGGGTCACCGCGTCTACCGCGGTGCCTCCGAGCTGCCGAGGGTCCAGGGCGGCCTGGGTGTCGCCGTGGTCTCCACCAGCCAGGGCCTCCTTCCCGACCGTGAGGCCCGTCGCCGTCGTCTCGGCGGCGAGGTCGTGTGCGAGGTCTGGTGAGATGAGCCGTATCGGGAAGATGCCGGTGACGGTTCCGTCCGGAGTCGACGTGGAGGTCGACGGGACTCACGTGACCGTCAAGGGGAGCAAGGGCGAGTTGTCTCGCGAGTTCACCGACAGGGTCAGCTTCACCCTGGACGACGGTGTGATCAACGTCGGGCGCGGAGACGACACCCGTGAGTCACGGGCATTGCACGGCCTCAGCCGGGCCCTGCTCGCCAACATGGTGGAAGGGGTCTCGGAGGGGTTCAGCAAGGTCCTCGAGATCCAGGGTGTCGGTTACCGCACCAGCCTCCAAGGCTCCGACATCGAGCTCCTGGTGGGGTTCAGCCATCCGGTGAACGTGAAGGCACCCAAAGGAATCACCTTCGAGGTTCCCGAGCCGACCCGCATCGTCGTCTCCGGGATCGACAAGGAGCAGGTGGGCCAGGTGGCAGCAGACATCCGCAAGGTGCGCCCACCCGAGCCCTACAAGGGCAAGGGGATCAGGTACTCAGGTGAATACGTCCGGCGCAAGGCCGGGAAGGCAGGTAAGTGATGCGTGGCTCACGACAGAGTGCGCGGGACCGGCGTCACACCCGGGTGCGCAAGCGTGTGCACGGCACCGGGGATCGTCCCCGGCTC
>JAICNB010000036.1 GCA_025928935.1 Acidimicrobiia bacterium | reverse complement strand
GGCATGCCGAAGTCGTCGACCCATCGGCTCCTCAATGAACTGGCGGTGCTGGGAATTGTTCGTCGGACCGATGACGGACGCTATTCATTAGGCCCGCGACTTCTCTATTGGGGTGAGGCAGCTGCCGACACCTTCGACCTTCGCCAGCTGGCAGAACAGCCGATGCGTCGATTGCGTGATGAGCTCGACGAGAGCGTGCACCTGTATATCCGTGACCACGACACCCGAATCTGCATCGCCGCGGTCGAAGGACGGCAGATGCTTCGACCGTTCATCCAGCTGGGCCGCCCGCTGCCCCTGCGCGTGGGCGCCGCAGGCAAGTTGCTGCTCGCCTTTGCCGACCCCGAGACCATGGATGTCGAGATGGGTCGCGCTCGCGAGGAAACCTCGAGGTCGCCCAATGCCCCCGGCATCAAGCTGGGCGCTCAACTGGAGCAGATCCGTGAGGAGGGATGGGCGACGTCGGTGGGGGAGCGAGAAGAGGGCGTTTCAGCCGCTGCGACGGCCATCCTCGATGCACGGAGTCGAGTGGTGGCCGCGCTATCCGTCTCGGCTCCCACCACGCGTCTGGGTGAGGGTGAGTTGGCAAGACTGCGTGAGCCTCTCGAATCCTGCGCCGCCGAGATCCATGCTCTGCTCCAGCGAGGGTGATCATGGGGGCATGCTTTGACGACCTGCAACGGCTTGACACCAATGACGAACGAGGGGTAGCGTTTTCCCAAATACCGGACTATGAGTCCAATATGTGGAACGAGGTCCAATGACCCAGAGCCCAGGCACGGGAGCTCACCAGGGTTCGCCCACCGGGCAGTCACATAAGGCCGATGCATGGTGGACGGCGATCACCGCTACGACCGACGAGCATGTATTCGTGCGGGGTGTGGCGCTCGACGAAGCGATAGGCCGCGAGTCGTTTCCCGCGATGCTGCTCCGGCTGTGGCGTGGGGAGCCGGCGACAGAGGAGGAGGCGGACCTTCTCGGTGCCTGCCTCGTCGCATCGATAGATCATGGTCCGCTATCTCCATCGGCGATCGTCGTGCGCACACTCGCATCGACCCGAGCTGCCCCGATGAGCGGGCTGGCAGGCGGGATCCTGACCTTTGGCGAGTACCACGGTGCGGTGGTGAGCCGTGCCATGCGGGTCCTGGCGACTGCCCCGACCGAGGGCGATCTCGACGGATGGGCGGATGGCGTGTTCTTGGCCGAACGCGAAGCCGGCCTGCGTATTCCGGGGATTGGGCACCGCTGGCATCGCCGCGACCTCCGAGCCGAGCGCCTCCTAGAGCTCACCGCACAGCTTTCAGACGGCAGGTCCGAAGGCGCTGTTCGAGCCCTAGCCGCCAGGGTAAGGGAGCACTCTGAAAACCCGGCGCCGGTGAACATCGATGGAGCGTTGGCGGTGGCGCTGACAGCGCTACGTCTCGATCCGGCCTATGGCGACTTTCTCTTCGCGATAGGAAGGAGCTTTGGGTTGGCCGCTCACTATGTCGAGGAAATGGAGCGCCAGCGGCCGATGCGGACAATCGACCCCACCGCCGCGCAATACGACGGTATCGCCGTGCCAGGCTTCGGCCCACCGGAGACAGTGCAGTGATGAGGACAGTCGCCGAGGAACTGGTCGAATATCTGGAGCACCGCGGGGTCAAACACATCTTCGGCCTATGCGGTCACACCAATATCGCTGTCCTGGCGGCTCTGGAGAGCAGTTCGATCGCGTTCGTGAATGTGCGGCACGAACAGGTTGCCAGTCACGCGGCAGACGCCTACGCACGTGTCACGGGCAGGGCCAGCGTCGTGCTCAGCCATCTCAGCCCGGGGCTCACCAACGCAGCCACCGGCGTGGCGAATGCCGCGCTGGATTGCATACCGATGGTGGTGATATCCGGAGACGTCCCGTCGTTCTACTTCGGCAAACACCCTCACCAGGAGGTCAACGTCCATTCCGATGGGTCGCAGTACGAGATCTACCGCCCCTTCGTGAAAAGGGCATGGCGTGTGGAGACACCCGACTTGTTCCCCGAGACGATCGAGAAGGCCTTCAACCTCGCCGAGTCGGGTCAGCAAGGGCCGGTCCTGGTCGATGTCCCGATGAACGTCTTTTCCGAGAGGGTGGAGGCCGAGCGCTTCGAGAGATTGAAGGGCAATGACCGAGACCTCAGGCGCCCAACCCTCGACCGAGACAGCGCGGTCGAGATCGTCGAAGCTCTCGCCGAAGCCGAACGACCGGTGCTCTACGTGGGTGGCGGGATCCTTCTGTCCCGAGCGAGCGCCGAGCTGAAAGAGCTCGTCGACCACATGGGGATACCGGTGGCGCACAGTCTGATGGGCAAGGGCGCCCTGTCCGACGACCACCCACTCGTCCTCGGCATGACCGGGTTCTGGGGTACCTCGTTGGTGAACCAGAAGACCCTTGCTGCCGACTTGATTCTCGCTGTCGGCACGCGATTCAAGGAAGCCGACAGCAGTTCGTGGTACCGCGGGTACACCTTCGACATACCGCCAACGCGGCTGCTCCACATCGACATCGATCCGAGTGAGATCGGGCGCAACTTTCCCACTGAGATCGGAGCCGTTGCCGACGCCAAAGCAGCGCTTCGGGTTCTCGTGGACGTCGCCCGCGAGCTCTACCCGAACGGATCTGATTCATCGCAGCTCGCCGAGGAGATCGCTGATTTCAGGGCCTCGTTCGTGGAGTCGAATGAGGCGATGGCCACTAGCGACGCCTGGCCGATGATGCCTGAGCGCATCCTCGCCGACTGCCGAACGGCTCTTCCCGACGATGCGTATCTCGTCACCGATGTCGGCTGGAACAAGAACGGCGTCGGCCAGCAGTTCCCGATACGAGAGCCCGGCACCTTCCTCACCCCGGGAGGGTTCGCCACCATGGGGTTCGGCCCGCCGGGCGCTATCGGCGCAAAGCTGGCCGCTCCCGATCGGACAGTGATCTGTCTGGTCGGCGATGGCGGGTTCGGGCAGAACCCGGCGATGCTCGCGACCGCGGTCGAGCTCGACCTCGACATCGTCTGGGTCGTGATGAACAACAACGCCTACGGCACGATCGCCGGCCTGGAGAAGGCTCACTTCGGGACCGTCTACGGCACCACGTTCCCGGGCCAACCCGGGGACGCACTACCTGACTATGCCGCCATCGCCCGGGCCTACGGCGCCGACGGCTTCCACGTTGAGTCGGCGGATCAATTCCTGCCGGTGCTGCAAAAGGCTCTGGAGATCAAAGGCCCGGTCGTGATCGATGTGCCGATGAAGAACAACCCCACTCCGACGACCGGCCACTGGAACATCCTCGACATCTATTCGCCTGAAACCGACGTTTCCCACGAAGCCACCGATTGAGAGAGCCGCAAAATGGTCCGTGAGATAACCAACGAAGAGAGGGATTTGGCCCGGGAGATGCTGGAGCGCGCCCGAGCCGCCATGGCCGAGGTCGCCGATTACGACCAGGAGCGGGTGGACAGGCTGGCGCAGGCTCTCGGCTGGGCCCTTGGCAACGAGTCCACCTTCACCCGCCTGGCCGAGATGGGAGTGGATGAAAGTGGCGTCGGCGATCGCGAAGGACGTCCCAACAAGAGATTCAAGATCCACGGGATCCTGCGCGATGTCTTGCGTCAGCCCAGCGTCGGCATCATCGAAGAGGACCTGGAGCTGGGAATCGTCAAGTACGCCAAGCCAGCCGGGGTGATCGCGTCGATAGTGCCCATGACCAACCCGGTGCTGACACCACCGGGCACTGCCATCAATGCGGTGAAGGCACGGGATGCGGTCATCTTCTCACCGCATCCTCGGACCAAGAAGACCTCTTATGAGGCGGTCCAGATCATGCGCGACGTGCTCGAGCGTGAAGGCGCCCCTGCCGACCTGCTGCAGTGTGTGCAGGAGCCTTCCATCCCCCTGGCCCAGGAGCTGATGGCCATCTGCGATGTGACCATTGCCACAGGCGGGACCGCCATGGTCAAGGCCGCCTACAGGTCGGGAAAGCCGGCGTTCGGGGTGGGGGCCGGAAACTCAACGATCGTCATCGACGAGACGGCCGACATCGAAGAGGCAGCGCGCAACACGAGGATCTCCAAGACATCCGACTTCGGCTCGGGCTGTTCGTCGGATGGGAACGCGTTGATCGACGATCGCCTCTACGACGACGTCGTGCGCCGGCTGCAGGTCGAAGGGGGATACCTTGCAAACGATGAGGAGAAGAAGCTCCTCGAAGCCGTCCTCTGGGACGACAAAGGCGCACGCACCATGGCGACGATCGCCCAGCCCGCCCGAAGACTTGCCGAGCTAGCCGGATTCGAGGTTCCTTCAGAGGCCAAGTTCTTGATCGTCGAACAGCAGGAGATTGGACCTGAGCACCGATTCTCGGGCGAAAAACTGACCACCGTCCTGGCCGTCTACCGGTACCACGGATTCGAAGATGCGCTCGAGAAGGTAAAGAAGATCTACGCGGTGGGAGGTGCCGGACACTCGTGTGGCATCTACTCGTTCGACGACGAGCACATCGACGCCCTGGCACGGGTCGCTCCGGTCAGCCGGATGATGGTCCGACAGCCCCAGTCGAAAGCCAATGCGGGCTCGTTCACGAATGGGATGCCGATGACTTCAAGCCTGGGATGTGGCATTTGGGGCGGAAACATCACCAACGAGAACATCAGCCTCAAGCACTATCTGAATGTCACATGGGTCAGCAGGCCGATCCCCGAGGACCGCCCCTCAGAAGAGGAGCTGTTCGGAGAGTTCTACGGAACCGCCACACCGTGACGGGTGACGGGTCCCACCGATTCTCCCTCGCCTATCTGACCGTCTTCGGCACCCCACCCCAACGCATGATCCAGATCGCGGCCGACACTGGCTACGACTTTGTCAGCTTGCGTCTCTCTCCGGTGACCGATGACGAGCCGACGTTTCCTTACACGACAGATCCGTCGTTCGTCCGCGACGTGATCAGGGCGCTCGACGAGCACAGTGTCTCGGTCCTGGACGTGGAGCTGATCCGGACCGATCCAGGAACCGAGATCGCCGACTGGCGAGGCTTTGTCGACGTTGCCGGAGAGCTCGGCGCCCGCCACATAATCACCCAGATCCCCGAGCCCGACAAGGGGAAGGCCGTGGAAGAGTTCGGGGAGCTCTGTGATCTCGCCGCTCAGGGAGCGATGACGATCGACCTCGAGTTCATCCCGTGGACCGCCACCAACGACCTGGCTCGGGCCATCGACATCGTGACGACTGCGGACTCCCCGAATGGGGCCATCCTTGTGGACACGCTCCATTTCGCCCGTTCGAGATCATCGCTCGCACAGCTGGCCGACCTTCCCGCGACACTCGTGAACTTCGTCCAGTTGTGTGACGCATTCGACCCGTGGTCTGTCAGTGACGAGGAGTTCATAAGAATCGCCCGGTCGGACCGCGAGCCCCCTGGACAGGCCGATATCGATCTTCGAGCCATAGTGGGGGCCATGCCATCGGTGCCGTATGCTCTGGAAGTGCCAAACGACGGGAGCCGGGAGGAGCTAGGCCCGGAAGGGTTCGCCAGGGTGGTTCGCGAATCGGCCGAGACCTTTCTCAACGCGATCGAGCGCGAACGGGTCCAGGGACGATGAAGTGACCAGGATCTTGGTCATCAACGGACCCAACCTCAATCTCCTCGGTCTTCGCGAGCCGCAGGTCTATGGGCACGAAACCCTCGCGGACATCGTGAATGACCTCCGCTCATACGCCGCCGATCGAGGAGTGGAACTGAGCGACTTCCAGTCCAACTCCGAAGGCGAGTTGGTCAGCGCTATCCACGCCTCCCGGGAGACGGTCGACGGAATCATTCTCAACGCAGGGGCCTATACCCATTACAGCATCGCTCTCAGGGACGCGATCTCGGGCGTCGCGCTCCCGGTGGTCGAAACCCACCTTTCGAATGTCCATTCCCGCGAAGCGTTCCGGCATGAGACGGTGCTGGCGCCGGTATGCCTGGGCGTGGTCGCTGGTTTCGGGCGCCACAGCTATTTCGTTGCCCTGGAGGCCTTATTGCGGCACCTCGGCCATGAAGCCGGCTGACTCGAAGTCGGTAGGTCTGGCCGTTATCGGCATTGGTGACATCGGCGACGTCCACGTCTCCAAGATCCTGGCTCAGATACTCGGAGAACTGGACTGCGGTCCCGAAATCCGACAGGGCCGTAGTCAGGGACTGCTCAAGGCGATCCGAGAGCCGCAATCTCGGCTTGGCTGTTGGGCGCACGCATGCCCTCGAGTACGTCGAGGATTTCGTCGTCGTTCACATCGTCGGAGATGAAGGGATCGCCTACCTCCCTCAGCAGGACGAATCGGGGACGAGAGCGGCGTCGCTTCTTGTCGTGTCTCATCCCATCGAGCACTTTCCGTGCCGAAATGGATGCCGGTAGCTTCGCACTCAGACCGATGTGGCCGACGATCGCCTCCACCCGATCGGCCAGGTCTGCGGCCGCGATTCCCTTCGCGTGCGACAGTCGGGATGCGGCCACCAAACCAATGGCTACGGCCTCGCCGTGGTTCATGGCTCCTTCGGACGCGTACTCGATGCCATATCCAAACGTGTGCCCCAAATTGAGGAAGGTCCTCTGCCCCTTCTCCTCGAACGGGTCAGCTTGGACGATGGCGATCTTGATCTGGATTGCTTGAGCAACGAGTGATTGGAGATCGGCGAGCATGCCAGGCAACAGGCTGGCGGTCGGCGCCCAAGACGTGGACTCGATCCGATCCAACAGGGAGCTGCTCGCAATCAGCCCGTGTTTGACGACCTCGGCCAAGCCTGACCTGAAGTCTCTTGCGGGAAGGGTCTGCAGAGTTCCCACGTCGGCAAGAACCGCCTTAGGCTGTTTGTAGAGCCCGATGAGGTTTCTGCCTTGGGGCACGTCCAAGCCGACCTTGCCACCCACGCTGGTATCGACCATGGCGATGAGATTCGTCGGGCAATGGACGAGATCCAATCCGCGGAGATAGGTAGCTGCGGCAAAGCCGGCCACGTCTCCAATGATGCTGGTGCCAAGTGACACGGCGGTTGCCGACTTGTCGATGCCGGCCTCGAACAGATGCCGGTAGACGGTTGCCACCGCATCGAGATTCTTCTGGGATCGACCTGCCGGCAAAGTGATGGTCAGGTCGACCTCGCCCAGGCTGGGCACGTACAGGTCCCTGATGGTCTCGTCGGTGATGACGACGATCGGACCCTGGATCGAAGCGAGTTGGCGGACGAAGGGGAGGATGCCGGCGCCGACCGTGTACGCATAGCCTCCCGCAGGGCTCGTGATGTCGTAGGTGGCGTGACTCGACCACAACTGGGCAACTTCGTCGGCGATGACATTGGGACCGGCGTGATCGGTGACGAGCTGAGGGAATCTGCCGTATTCGTCCTGTCTCTCGGACATCAACTCGATGATGCGCTGCTGAGGGTCTTCTACCTGGAGCAGCGGACGGTCCCGACGGGTGTCGTCATTGATGACCCGGTGATGGATCTCCTCGGGCGTGGCGACAAGACAGAAAATGCGACCGTTCCTGCTGAGTGCTTTGAAGTTCTCGGGATCGAGGATCATCCGGCCGCCGGTGGCGATCACCAGCCCCGTCCTCTCGCCCAGCTCCCGGGCCACTTCTCTTTCGATGGCGCGGAACTCGGATTCACCCTGCTCAGCGAATATTCGGGAGATAGGCCCGTGTCGTGATTCGATCAGATCGTCGGTGTCGACAAACTCCATCCCCAGCTTTTGCGCGAGCTGGTCGCCGACGGTTGTCTTTCCCGTGGCCATGAAACCCGTGAGAACGAGGTTGTGCTCCGGATGCATCGTCCACAACGTAATTGACAGGCCGCGATGTGGCGTAATTCGGCGTGCGATCGCATCGGCCGGGAGTCGTGGCTCATCACACTCCAATTGTCGCGGGGCTGTAACGGAGAGAACTTGGACCAGCCCCGGTCTGGAGATCTGCACAAATGCGGGTTCTGCGGGCACTGGCACCGGCGGCCACCCGAGGGCGAGGCTGACCAGCGAGGGTGAAATCCCGGGCCGTCACAATTCGGCTACCGATGCCACGCGGATGACGTCGCTCGGTCCCAACGAATAGGGATCGATCAGTATCGCAGCGGCCATGCCGGCGGCGCGGGCACCCCGGACATCGTGGAACACCGAATCTCCCACATACCAGGCCTCTTCTGGGGCCAGGCTCATCCGTTCCAGCGCAGCCTTGAATATCCCCGGGTTGGGTTTGGACACTCCCACCTCGTGGGAGTCGATGACGAATTCGAACAGGTCGAGCAGACCCGCCCGACCGAGGGAATCACGCACCGAGCCATCTGAGTTGGAGACCACCGCCACCCGCACACCTTGTCCGGTGAGACGGCCGATCGCATCGACGACTCCGTCGAGCGGGTGGTTCCACAGGGCGAAGCCACGTTTCATCCGCTCACCGGCCAAATGGGGGTCGGCAACGTCGAGCAAGGTGAAATAGCGTTCGAGCCACCAATCCCAATCCGCCTCCTCTCCGGCGAGACGAAGATCGGAGTATTCGGCCATGGCCTGATAGTGGGCTCGATGTGCCTTCTCGGGATCGATGTGGAGCCCGAGTCTGACACCCAGTTCGACCGGGTCCTGGAGGATCAGCGTGCCCCCGGCGTCGAACAGGATGGCGGCGGGAAGGGTTGCTGGCATCGACGTCATCTCAGCACGTCCACTGCCGGTCGCAATATGTCGAGACGTCCGCAGCCGGCGCCGCCAACCCCTCGCGCGCTAGAACTAGCCCATGCCAAGCCCCATTTCGCCGATGTCGAGTGACCTGGAGATCGCCCGCACCGCCAAACTGAAGCCGATCGCCCAGGTGGCCAGGGACCTCGGTCTGGAAGACGAAGAAGTCATCCCCTACGGCTCGACCAAGGCCAAGATCCATCTCGATGCCCTGCGTCGCATCTCGTCGAACCCGATGGGCAGGTACATCGACGTAACCGCCATCACCCCGACACCGCTCGGAGAGGGAAAGACGACGACCAGCATCGGATTGGTGCAGGGGCTCGGCGCTCTCGGTCACAGAGCCATCGCATGCATACGTCAGCCGAGCATGGGCCCGACCTTCGGGATCAAGGGCGGCGCCGCCGGCGGCGGATACAGCCAGGTGGTGCCGATGGACGAGTTCAACCTCCACCTCACCGGTGACATGCATGCGATCTCGGTGGCCCACAACCTGGTGGCCGCCGCTATCGACGCCCGGTGGTATCACGAAGGGCGTCTGACCACCAAGGCTCTCGATGCCCTCGGGTTGAAGCGTCTCAACATCGACCCGAATCGGATCAGCTGGCGTCGTGTCGTCGACGTCAACGACCGGGCACTGCGAAATGTCGTCATCGGGCTCGGCGGCGCCCTGGACGGGCGGCCCCGAGAGAGCGGGTACGACATCACGGTGGCGAGTGAGCTGATGGCCATCCTTGCCCTGGCCGACGGGGCCGATTACGCATCGGCGTTGCGCAACCTGCGGGAGCGCGTCGGCCGGGTGGTGATGGGCCTCACCAAGGATGGAGCCCCGATAACGCTGGAGGACCTCGGGGTGGCCGGTGCGGTCACGGTCCTGATGAAGGACACCCTGCATCCCAATCTGATGCAGACCCTCGAGGGTCAGCCCGCCTTGGTCCATGCCGGGCCATTCGGCAACATCGCCCACGGCAACTCTTCGATCCTGGCCGACAGGATGGCGTTGCATCTGGGCGACTACGTGATCACCGAGTCCGGATTCGCCGCCGACATGGGGATGGAGAAGTTCTTCGACATCAAATGTCGCGTTTCGGGGCTCAAGCCGGACTGTGTCGTGATGGTGGCCACGGTCCGGGCCCTCAAGACCCACGGTGGCGGGCCCAAGGTGGTGGCGGGTCGGCCGCTCGACCCTGCGTACACCGAGGAGAACCTTCCCTTGCTGCGGGCGGGGATGGCCAACCTGGCGGCGCATCTCGAGATCGTCCGAAAGTTCGGTGTCCCGGTTGTGGTTGCCATCAACCGATTCCCAACGGACAGCGAGCACGAGCTGGAGCTGGTCCGGCACTCGGCGGTCGAAGCCGGCGCACTCGCCGCGGTCACCACCGAGCACCACGCCCGTGGCGGCGACGGTGCACGCGACCTCGCCCAGGCAGTGGTCGAGGCCAGCAAGGAGCCGAGCCAGTTCGAGTTCCTCTATCCGCTCGACCGATCGATCAAGGAGAAGATCGAGACGATCGCCAAGCAGATCTATCGAGCCGGCTCGGTGGCATACACCCCGCAGGCCGATGCCCAGATCGCCGACTTCGAGCGGTCGGGGTTCGGTTATCTCCCCATCTGCATGGCCAAGACACATCTGTCGATCAGCGACGACCCGTTGCTGAAGGGTGCCCCACAGGGCTTCGAGGTGACCGTGCGCGAGGTGCGCGCGTCGGTGGGGGCCGGCTTCATATACCCGCTGCTGGGGGAGATGAGCACCATGCCCGGCCTGGGGGCCACCCCAGGGTTCATGAAAGTGGACGTCAACGAGGACGGCGAGGTGGTCGGGCTCTCGTAGCCGGCGCTAGCCGGCACCCTCCGTTGCTTCCGGCGACACCCCCCCGATGCTCGCTTCGCTCCCGGGGGAGGAAACGACCACCCGCTCATCGCCCGTGTAGATGGTGAAGCCGTTCTCGCGGAGGAAGCCGACCACGGTCATGTGGAACTCCTCGGCGAGGTCGACCGCGAGGCTCGAGGCGGCGGAGACGCCACAGACCAGGGAGAGACCCGCCACAGCCGCCTTCTGCACGATCTCGAAGGAGACCCGACCCGAGACCACCAAGCCAAGGTCACGAATCGGCCAGCGCGTGGTGGCGAGATGCCCGACCAGTTTGTCGACAGCGTTGTGACGCCCGACGTCCTCCCTCACTGCGACCAGTCTGCCGTCTGGCTCGAACGCACCGGCGGCGTGGATCCCGCCGGTGGAGTGGAAGGCGTGCTGTTGGGCGAGAAGACGGCCGGGCAGGCCAAGCAGGACATCCGCGCCGACCACGGGGCCATGAGGTGGCACCGCCCCGGCGACCCTGATGGCGTCGATCGACGCCTTGCCACAGACCCCGCACGACGAGGTGGCATAGAAGTTGCGCTGGAACCGGGCGGGGTCGACCGAGAGCCCCTGAGCCAGACGCACCTCCCACCGTCCTTCGCCGAGGTCCACGACGGATTGCACCTGATCCGGCCCGGAGACGATCCCCTCGGTTATGACGAAGCCGCGGGCGAGCTCGGCGTCGTTGCCCGGAGTGCGCATGACCACGGCGAGGGCGGTGCCGTCGAGCCTGATCTCGACCGGCTCCTCTACCACCAGATCGTCCTCCAGTTGCTCCGGACCGCCGCGGACCCGGATAACCGGCCGGCTGCTGACCGCCTCAGACACCGCGCCCACTGTCGACGTACATCCAGCCGAATCGACCCTTGATGCACAGATTGCCCAGGGTGACGTCGTGGTCGTGGGGCGATGTGACGCTCACGATCCGCCCGTCCTGGACATGGAGATCGAGGTTGCAGCCGACCCCGCAATACGAGCAGACCGTGCGAGTCACCTCCTGACGCGACTCGTCCCAGGTGCCTTGCTCCCTCATGTCCCACTCGATCTTCCCGGCCAGGGCACCCGTTGGGCAGACCGCGATGCAATTCCCGCAGTAGACACAAGCCGAGTCGGGAAGTGTCACGTCGAACTCGGTCGAGATCCGTGCGTCGAAGCCCCGACCCGCCACTGCGATGGCGAAGGTGTTCTGGTGCTCTACGCCGCACGCATCGACACACCGGTAGCAGAGGATGCAGCGGCCGTAGTCGCGGACATAGAGCTCGTCTTCGACCCTGGCCGGCTCCGCCACGCTGGCGGCGGAGGCGGTGTCGGGTGGACGGTGATGACCCGGCTCCGGAGGGACACGGGGGGTCTCGGGCTCGGCCGGCCCGAACCTCCCGGACATGGCCCTGGCCTGGCGCATCCATCGCTCCAGGTCGGGGCCTGCCCGATCCAGCTCCGATGCCGACCCGAGCAGCTCCATGACGAGACGACGGCTGTGCATGGCGCGCTCGGAGTCGGTCCGTATCTCCATTCCCTCTTCCAGCTTGCGCGAGCAGGAGGGGACCAGGGTGCGCGATCCCTCGACTTCGACCACGCAGACCCGACAGGCGTTGGCCGCGGTCATCGTGGGGCCGTAACAGAGAGTGGGCAGGTCGGCCCCGGCCCGACGGCACGCGTCGAGCACTGTCGAGCCGAGGGGAAGCTCGACCTCGACCCCGCCGACCCGGGCGGGGATGATCGTGATCGGCTCCTCGACCATCGTCACCGCGCCGCTCCTACCAGCCCGAGCCTGAAGGCCGACTGGATCGCCGATGCCGCGGTCTGGCCCAGCCCGCATATCGAGGCGTCGGTCATCACCTTGGCCAGGTCGTCGAGTCGCCCCAGCTCATCGGTGAGAGTCCCGAGCGGTCGGTCGGCGGCGAGACGGGCCAGTGCCTCCTCCTGGCGCACGGTGCCGATCCGGCAGGGCACGCATTGACCGCAGGACTCGTCCCGGAAGAACTGGGCAATTCGTCTCAATACCGGCCCGAAGTCGGTTGTCTCGTCGAACACGATCACGGCCCCCGAGCCGAGACCGGTTCGAGCCTCGGCTGCGCCCTCGAAGGTGAGCTCCATGTCGAGCGTGTCGCCGTCGACGAAGCTGCCCGCGGCCCCGCCGACGAGCACGGCGCCGACCTCATTTCCCTCACGCAACCCGCCGGCGAGCACTATCAGATCGCGCAGCGTGGTACCGAACGGGACCTCGTACAGGCCGGGCCGTGCCACATCACCCGAGATGCAGAACAGCTTTGGACCGGTCGAGCGCTCGGTGCCGATTGCGGCGAACTGCTCGGCACCCATGTCGAGCACGGCCAGCGCCGCGACCATGGTCTCGATGTTGTTGACCGATGTCGGCTTGCCGAAAACCCCGTGTTCGGTGGGGAAGGGTGGCTTCTGCCTGGGCTCCCCACGAAGACCTTCGATCGAGGCGAAGAGGGCGGTCTCCTCACCACAGATGTAAGCGCCCGCTCCGCGCCGGATTTCGATGTCGAACGCGAATCCGGCACCCGCGACGTCGGCGCCGAGCAATCCGGCCTCCCTGGCTTGGTCCACGGCCCCACTGAGACGCCGCTCGGCCACCGGGTACTCGCCTCTGACATAGGCAAAGCCCTTGGTGGCGCCGGTGGCGAAACCGGCGATTGTCATCGCCTCGACGACAGCGAAGGGGTCGCCCTCCATGAGGATGCGGTCCTTGAACGTGCCCGGCTCCGACTCGTCGCCATTGGCGATGATGTATTTCTCCTCGCCGGCCGCCTCGGCGACTCCACGCCATTTCAGGCCGATGGGGAACGCTGCGCCGCCGCGGCCCCTCAGACCTGACGTCTCGAGGGCTGTGACCACGTCCTGCCGGCCCATCGTGATCGCCCGCGCCAGGGTCTCATAACCGCCGCTGGACCGATAGGCATCGAGGCTTCCCGCGTCGACCACCCCGATTCGGCGCAGAAGGGTGAGGGTGGAACGGTCCTGGTGGATGAGCCCGGGTGGGAGCTCGTCGAACTGGAGGCCGGTGAGGGTGGCGAGTTGAGCCGGGGCGACGTTCTGATAGCCGGTCCCCGCCCGATGGACCATCGCGGCCGGCGCCCGGTCACATTGCCCCAGACAGGGGCTGGGCACCCAGCCCACATTCGATCCTCCAACGGATGTGGTCGCCCCGGGTGTCCCGATCTCGGCCTCGATCGACTGTTTCAGCGCCTCCGCCCCATACCGTGAGCACACGATGTCGTCACAGACGTGGATGAGTGTCGCCGGTCGGGGCCGGGTGTCGATGAGTGCATAGAAGGTGGCGACGCCGTAGGCCTCGGCGGGAGGGACGGTGAGCCGCGTGGATATGTAGCCAAGGGCCCCTTTGCTCACAGACCCGACTGCGTCTTGCACGGCGTGCAGGGCGGGGAGAAGGAGATGGCGCCGGGCCCGGGCCTCATGGCCGCCGTAGGCGACGTGGCCGTCGAGAGGTGTGATCTCGCCCCCATCCCATCCGGATGGAGCCGACCCGAGTAGGTCGTCGACGGCGGCGCGCTCGGTCGATGTCGGCTGGTCGAGCAGGTCCCGGAGATCCATCAGCTGGGGACCAGAGTCTCAACGCGCACTGCCGTGGCCTTGAACTCGGCGGTGCCCGACTTGGGGTCCCAGGCATCGATGGTGAGCTGGTTGACGTCGGTGTCGTCGGGGAAGTGAACGGCCATGAAGGCGAGTCCCGGTCGCAACGAGCGATCGAGCCGGACCGGCGCCTCGAGACTCCCACGACGCGATACCACCCTGACCAGGTCACCTTCGAGGACACCCAGACCCACTGCATCCTCCGGAGAGAGGTCGAGCACTCCATGGATACGCCGCGGCGACGGATAGCGCCCGCTCTGCACACCGGTGTTGTACGAGTCGAGACGACGTCCGGTGGTGAGACGCAGCGGGTACTCCTCGCTCAGGGTGTCGACCGGGGGAACCCATTGGACCACGGAGAAGGGTGCCTTGGGGCCAGTCTCTTCCTCCCAGAGCCGCCCATGGAGGTAGAGAGTGCCGGGATGGTCTTCGGAAGGACAGGGCCACTGCAGGCCGCCGAGGTCCTCGAGCCGCTGATAGCTCATACCTTCGTGCATCCACGAAAGGCTCCGCACCTCGTCCCATACCTCCTCTGCACTGGGGGTAGGCCAGTGATGGCCCAGCGCCTGTGCGACGAGGGATATCAATTCGATGTCATCCCGCGCATCACCCGGCGGATCGATCGCTTTGCGGACACGCTGCACCCTGCGCTCGCTCGAGGTGAAAGTGCCGTCGACCTCGCCCCAGCCGGCGGCGGGGAGGACGACGTCGGCCAGCTCGGCGGTGGCGGTGAGGAACAAATCCTGCACCACCATGAAGTCGAGCCCGCTCAGGCGCCGTTGCATGGTCTGGGCGTCGGCCTCTGACTGGAGAGGGTTCTCGCCGATCACGTACAGGGCGCGCAACTCGCCCGCGTCCATCGCCTCGTGCATCAGGCTGATGTGCTTGCCCGGCTCTCCCGGGATCGAGCAGCCCCACACCTCCTCGAACCTGCCCCTGAGCTCGGGGTCGGCCACCGCCTGGAATCCGCACAGCCGATTGGGGAGCGCGCCCATGTCGCCGCCGCCCTGGACGTTGTTCTGACCCCGTATCGGGACCAGCCCCGAGCCGTAGCGGCCGACATGCCCGGTGAGGAGTGCGAGGTTGATCAGGGCGAGGACGTTGTCGGTCGCGTTGTGGTGCTCGGTGATTCCCAGGGTCCAGCACAGCTGAGCCGTTGATGCACTCGCATATTCATGGGCCAGCTGACTGATCGCCGCAGCCGGGACCCCGGTGACCTCCTGGCCCCGTTGGAGGGTCCACGGCTCGACGGACTCGGCGTACTCATCGAAGCCAGCGGTGGCATGAGTGATGAACTCGTGGTGCTGGAGCCCGGCATGGATGATCTCCCGGGCCACGGTGTTGGACAGGGCTATGTCGGAGCCAACGTCGATCCCGAGCCAGACATCCGCCCATTCGGCGGAGGATGTGCGCCGTGGATCGACGGCGAACATGCGGGCCCCGTTGTTGATCGCCTTCAAGACGTGGTGGAAGAAGATCGGGTGGGCTTCGCGCGCGTTCGAGCCCCACAAGACCACCAGGTCTGTGTCTTCCATCTCTCGATAGGAGCTAGTGCCGCCGCCTGCTCCGAACACAGTCGCCAGACCGGCGACAGAGGGAGCGTGTCAAGTGCGGTTGCAGCTGTCGATGTTGTTGCTCGCCATCACTGCACGGGAGAACTTCTGGGCCATGTAGTTCATCTCGTTGGTCCCCTTCGAGCAGCTGAACAGCCCGAAGGCATCCCCACGGTGTGGGTCGAGACCGATGGCCACCCGCTCGACCGCCTCGGTCATCGTCGCCGGGCGAAGGGCGCCGTTTTCGCGCACCAGTGGCTGGGTCAGCCGTGCGTAGCTCCGCTTCATGATCACCTCCTTTCCACCATCTAAGGCGAGGGTACCTAACGCCCGTCTGGCGCAAGTGCACTCACGTCCTAGGCACCGGGCGCCGATAATCTGACCGACGTGACCCGCCGTCTCGCCCTTGTTGTCGCGTGCGCCCTGGTCCTGGGGGCTTGCACGCCCGATTCCGCCGACCCGACGTCGACCACCGGGGCCACGGTCACCACCACCCCTCCCGATGGCACGACCAGCACCACGACGGCCGGTACGACCACCACGCTTCCGGAGCCCACCTGGGAGGACCTACCCGGGGTCGAGGCTCTTCCTGCACCCGTGCAGGAAGAGCTGCTGTCGCTGGTTCGCACCACTGAGGAGATCCGGGGACTGCGCTTCCAGGAGCCGCCAACCATCGTCATAGTCAGCGACCAGGAGCTCGAAGAGCGAGTCAGACAGCAGATCGAGGAGGAGGCCGAGGACTTCCCCGCCGATGAGGCCCTATACAAGCTGCTGGGCCTGCTCGACGCCGAAGTGAACCTCCAGGCGCTGTTGACCGAGCTCTATGGGGAGCAGGTCGCCGGCTACTACGACGGGGACACCGGCGAGCTGGTGGTCCCGATGCGCGAGGAGGGGTTCAGCGTGGTGCAGCGGGCGACCATGGTGCATGAGTTGACCCACGCCCTGACCGATGAGCAGCTGCATTTCCACGCCGATTACACCGCGATGCTCGACGAGGACCGTCTCGACGAGGCGACGGCCTATCAGGCCTTGATCGAGGGGGACGCCAGCATGTCCGAGCTGCTCTTTCTGCAGACTCTGGGCCAAGCCGAGATCGGCGAGTTCTTCGCCGAGGCCCTGGACATCGACACCACGGCCCTCGACTCTTCGCCCGCTTTCATACAGGACTCACTCATCTTCCCCTACGACTCCGGGCTCGCCTGGGTCCAGCAGCACTATCTGCGTGACCAGTGGACGACGATCAACGACGCCTACGCCGAGATGCCTGTGTTGCCCGGGTCCACCGAGCAGATCATCACCCCGAGTGACTATGAGCGGGATCTGCCCCTCCCCTTCGAGGCCAGCGCTCCGACCGTTCCCGGCTATGAGCTAGAACGTGAGTCGGTGTGGGGTGAGTTCGGCTTCAGGATCATGCTCGACCAGGTGCTCGGTGAGGACATCGGGGTGGACGCGGCCGATGGATGGGGGGGTGACTACTACGCGCAGTGGTTCGATGGCCAGAACGCAGCGCTCCTGATCCTGTTCGAGGGTGACACCGAGCGTGACACCGAGGAGCTCCGATCCGCCCTGCTCGACTATGCGCTCGCAGCCGTGGCCGAGGAGGACTACGTGTGGGTCGAGGTCCTCGACGGGCGGCTCGCCTTCATCGCCGCCGACCAGCCTCCCGTCGGCGAGTCGATCCTGGCCTCGGTGGGCGGCTGAACCTTCCCCCTCGCAAGGCGATCACCTAGTTTCGCTCTCATGCAGCGTGTCGCGCTCTCGGCCGGCGAATGGGAGGCGACGGCGTACCTGGCCGGCACCTTCACCGACCGGCTGCTCGGGGTGTGGCGTGCCCCGAAGGACTCCACGATGGTCCTACCAGTGTCGAGCGTGCATGGCTTTGGGCGGCGTCATGCCCTCGACGTCGTTGGCCTCGATGGGGCGATGCGGGTCATAGCGATGAGGACTCTGAGGCCGAACCGCATGATCGTGATACCTGGCGCCCGGATGATCATCGAGACGCCGGCGGGTGGGCCGCTACCGGCCCTGGGGGACCGGATCGAGCTGACCCATGCCTGAAGGAATGCTCGTGCTCTGCGCCACCCCCATCGGGAACCTGGCCGACGTCTCCGACCGATTGAGAGAGACGCTGAGCACTGCCGACGTCGTCTACGCCGAGGACACGCGACGCACCGCCATCCTGCTCCGGCATATCGGGGCGTCGCCACCGATGCGCTCTCTGTTCGCCGGAAACGAGGGTGCCCGCACCGCCGACGTCATGTCGGACCTCGATCGGGGTCTCACCGTCGCGCTGGTGAGCGACGCCGGCACGCCCACTATCTCCGACCCCGGTGGGGGAGCCGTGAGCCGGGCTCGTGAGAAAGGCCATCGGGTTACGGTCGTGCCCGGCCCTTCGGCCGTCGTGGCCGCGGTGGCCCTGGCCGGCTTCGGTGGCGACCGCTTCGTCTTCGAGGGGTTCCTGCCCCGCAAGGGAAAGGAGCGTGCCGAGCGCCTGTCCCGGCTGGCCGGAGAAGATCGCCCCGTCGTGCTCTTCGTGAGCCCGCATCGTCTGATCGGCGACCTCGAATCGATCGGCCTGGTCACCGGGCCGGATCGATCGATCGCCGTCACCCGCGAGCTGACCAAGGTCCATGAAGAGGTCTGGACCGGGGCCATCGGAGAGGCGATCGAGCACTGGGCCGGTCGCGACGTCAAAGGCGAGCTGACCGTGGTGGTCGGCCCCGGGAGGATCGAGCCGATCTCGGCCGGGGCTGCCGTGGACGAGGCTCGGAGTCTGGTTGCGGAGGGGGCGACTCCATCCGAGGCGGCCCGAAGGGTTGCGACTTCGACCGGGGTCTCACGTCGTGAGATCTATGAGTCCCTTATCAAAGGTCAGGATCCCAGCTGAGTTCGGCAGACGTTGCAGATCCCCTTGCCCTTGAACTGGGTCACGTTGGTCTCGGACCCGCAGAAGGTGCACGTGTCGGTCAGCTTGCGGAGGACGATCGACCCACCTTCAACCGCGATGAACAGATGATCGCCCTCATGGATGTTGAACAGCCTCCTGGTCTCGGCCGGAATGACGATTCTTCCCAGATCGTCGATCTTTCGAGCGATACCAGAGTCCATGGATGTTCAGCCTCCCTGGGGCGAGCCTACCCACGCGGCGCAGGAGGGTGCGCCGGGTACCGTCCCGGCCATGCGCTGGGTCGACACGCACTGTCATCTCCAGCTCGACGAGCGCCAGCCAGAGGTCCTGCTGGAGAGGGCCGCCGAGGTCGAGTGGGTGGTCGTTCCCGGAGTCGATCTCGACAGCTCGCGCGAGGCGGCGTTGCTCGCAGCCGCCTACCCGGGCAAGGTGCTCGCATCTGCCGGCCTCCACCCACACGAGGCGGAGAGCTGGCCCGCCCAGGGAGATGCCATCGCCGAGATCGCCACCGAGGCGGTCGCCATCGGTGAGACCGGCCTCGACTTCTATCGCACCCTCTCCCCACGTGCAGACCAAATCCGATCATTTCGCCGACAGATCAAGCTCGCCATGGATCTGGGGAAGCCGATCATCGTCCACTGTCGGGATGCATTTGCCGAAGTCATCGAGCTCATCGAGGAGTCCGGGGTTGGCCCCCAAACGGTCATGCATTGCTGGACGGGTGGGCCGAGATGGACCCGGCGGTACCTCGATGTCGGCGTGACATTCTCGTTTGCGGGCCCGGTTGCTTTCGAGACCGGTGACACGGTGAGGTTGGGGGCGGCCGAGGTGCCTCCCGAGCGTGCGCTCGTCGAGACCGACACTCCCTACCTGGCCCCGCCACCGCATCGTGGACAACCCAACGAGCCGGCGTGGGTGGCGCTGGTCGGGGCGGCACTGGGCCGGGTCTGGGGGATGGAGGCGGCCGACGTAGCGGCCGTGACCAGCGCAAACGCGGCGCGGGTGTTCAAGCGGTGACTGCACAGACCCGCTCCGAGATCGCCGGGCTGCTCTCCCGTCACGGTCTCTCCCCGTCGAGGCGGTTGGGTCAGCACTTCCTGGCCGACGCCAACATCACCCGCAAGATCGTCGACCTCTCCGGGGTCGGGACGGGAGACCAGGTCGTGGAGGTCGGCGCCGGCACAGGAACTCTCACTCGCGCCCTCGCTGCAACCGGGGCACGGGTGGTCGCGTACGAGATTGACGCGGGCCTCCTCCCCGTCCTGGAGGAGGTCACCAGCGGGCTCCCGGTCGAGCTCCGATCCCTCGACGTCACCGATGTGGACCTGGCAAACGAGTTGGCAGCCGGCCAGTGGGTGATGGTGGCAAACCTCCCCTACAACGTGGGAACGCCGCTTCTCATGGACGCCTTGCGTCGGGTGCCGCAGATCGAGCGATTCGTCGTGATGGTCCAGAGGGAGGTGGCGGAGCGCCTGGTGGCGGGTCCGGGGAGCAGGCAGTACGGCCTCCCTTCGGTGATCGTGGCGATCCACGCCCAGGCGTTTCTCGCGTTCCGGGTCCCGGCGCAGGTCTTCTACCCGGCTCCGAGAGTCGAGTCTGCGGTAGTGGTCCTCGACCGCATCCCCGCATCGCACGAGTCCGAGCGCGCCATCCAAATAGCGGCGGCCGCCTTCAACCAGAGACGCAAGATGCTGCGAGGGTCGCTGGCCGCGGTGCTGGACGACCCGACGGCTGTCTTGCAGGGTGTCGCGATCGATCCCACTGCGAGAGCGGAGAATCTGGCACCGGACGACTATCTGGCCCTGGCCCGGGTGTGACCATCTACGAGTCGCCGGCGAAGGTGAATCTCGCCTTGCTGGTCCAACCCCCACGACCCGACGGGTATCACCCCATCGAGTCCCTGGTGCAGACCATCGAGTGGGCGGACGAGCTCGTGGTCGAGGAGGCGGAGGAGGAATCGGTGGTCATCGAGGGTGCCGACATCGATCCCGACGACAATCTGGTGGTGCGCGCCCTGCGGGCCATCCGGGGTTTGGGCTCGGTGCCCCGACTCGACATCCGTCTCGCCAAGAGGATCCCCACCGGCGCCGGACTGGGCGGGGGCAGCTCCAACGCCGCGGCAACGCTGCTGGCGGCGACCGAAGCAGGGAGTCTCCCCGCATCCTCCGCCAGCGTGGCTGCTCCAACGATCGGGGCCGATGTCCCTCTCTTCCTGGTGGGGGGGACAATGATGGTGAGCGGCATCGGCGAGGGGGTGGAGTCTCTCCAGCCGCCGCTGTCGGGCTTCGCTGTGGCGGTAGCCGTCCCGCCGTTCGAGGTGTCGACGGTCGAGGTCTACCGGCGGTGGGACCTGATGGACGGCCCGGTGGGAGAGGTGATCGATGGTCGTAGTCTTCCGCCCGGCCTTCGTGATGGCATGCCGATTCGCAACGATCTCACGCCCGCCGCCATCGACATCGAGCCGACGCTGGCCGACTTCATGGCCGACCTCCGCGCTCAATGGGGAGTGCCGGTGGCCATGACCGGTTCGGGCTCGGGTTGCTTCGGCTTCTTCGCCGACTCCGCCGAGGCGACCGATGCGGCGGCCTTGGTCTCATCCATGTGTCGTGGGTCGACCGGCGCCCCGCTGAGGTCGAATGGTGTGAGTCGCAGAGCTTCAGGTGAGGAGTGACCGAATCATGTCCTCGTCGACCTCGACACCGAGCCCGGGCCCCGTGGGGACTTCGAACGTGCCACGGGTCACAGTGATCGGGGATTCGGCGATGTCCTGGACGACACCCTGGTTGGCCGGGCTGCACCCGTAGTCGACCCGATCCATCGCGGCGGCGCAATGCAGGTTGGCGGCAGCCGAGACGCTCGACTCGATCACCTTTCCCGCCAGGTTTATCCCCAGGCCGGTGACGGCGCAGATCGCCGCACCCCTCATCACCCCAGTCATTCCGCCATGTTTGATCAGCTTGAGGCTCACGCCTCCCACCCCGCTCCCTGCGAACCCGGCCACCGCGGCCAGGCTGCCGGCGCTCTCGTCGGCACACAAGGCCACCGGCGAGTCGGCGGCGAGACGCAGCAGGGCATCGCGGTTGGAGCGGGGCACGGGCTGTTCGATGAATCGGATCCGCTCCCCGTCGACGCGCTGGAGGAAGTGGCGGGCGGTCTCCTCGTCCCAGGCCTCGTTGACGTCGCCACAGACGACGCCATCGTCTCCGACCATCTCCGATGCCTTGCCCAGGGTGGCCAGCTCGGACTCCCGGTCGGCCATGCCGAGCTTCATCTTGAACCAGCGGTAGCCCTGGTCGTGACGGGCCGCCAGCTTGTCCGCGTCCTCGGATGGGTCGCCACTGCCAACCAGGGTGAGGGCCGGCACTTCCTGTCTCACCGATCCGCCCAGCAGTTGATGGGCCGGCACCCCGAGGGCCTTACCGGCCAGATCGTGAACGGCGATGTCGATGGCGCCGATGGCCGTGCCGGCCTCCGGCATCGAACCGATGAGGCGAATCCACAGATCCGTGCGCCGCATCGGGTCTGCCCCGATGACCAGCGGTGCCAGTGCCTCGAGGTCGGCGACGATGGCGGCCTGGTCCTGACGGGTGAGCGCCGGTGCCTCCACTCCCTCACCCCATCCGGTGAGCCCGTCATCGGTCACCAGCTTCACCAGCACGTTCCCGGTGCTCTCGATCACCCCGTTCGACATCGGGATCGGGGTGCGGAGCCTCATCGTGATCGGGTGGATCTCGATCCTCTCGATGCGCATGGTCCCCCCTACACCGCGAAGCGGGTCATGGCCTCGGAGGTCAGCTCCACGCCGTGTCCAGGGGCGTCCGGCACCCTGATCCTCCCCTCGACCACCTCGAAGGGGCGGGTGAGGGCATCCGGCGGGATGAGCTCGGCGTATTCGACCATGAAGCCGGCCCGACTGGCGCCGACCAGGCTGATGGAGAGCTCGTGCCACAGATGGCTGCTCAGGGCGAGGTTGTATGACTCGGCGAGCCGGGCGACCTTGGTGAACTCGCTGATCCCGCCGCACCGTCCCACGTCCGGTTGCAGATAGCTGGCTGCGCGCCGGTCGCAGATCTCCCGGAATCCCCAGCCGAAATAGACGTTCTCGCCGGTGGCGACCGGGACGGGTGAAGCGGCAGAGACCTCGGCGAGGTCATCGGTGCTGTCGGCCAGCACCGGCTCCTCGATCCAGGAGATTCCGTACTCCGCCAACATGTGCGCCATCTCCAACGCCTCGGTCACCGTGTACCGCTGGTTGGCATCGGCGAAGAGGGTGAAGTCGTGCCCCATCTCCCTGCGGAGGAGCTCGGTCCGCTCCCGGTCCCGCTTGCTGCCGATCTTGTACTTGTAGGCGGTGATTCCCTGCTTGGCGAAAGCCTGGCACTCGTCCAACAGTCCATCGTCGTCCAGGCTGTGCCATCCCCCGGACCCGTAGACAGGGACGTCTTCTGTGAACCCGCCGAGGAGACGGTGTAGAGGGAGCCCCGCGGCCTTGCCCACCACATCCCAGCATGCGATGTCCAACGCAGACAGGGCCCAGACCCCGATACCGGCCCGCATCCTGGGCTTGTTCGGGCTCCACATCCGCTCCCATATCTGGGCCGGGGCCAGGGCGTCCTGTCCGACCACGAGGGGGGCGAGCTCGGCGTCGATGTAGGGCTTGATGGCGAGACTGGCCATCCCGCCCAGCCCGGCCGTCATGCCGTAACCGGTCAGGCCGCCTTCGGTGCGAAGTGTGACCACTGTCGCATCGACATGGGTATACGTAGAGAGGGCGGTGGTTATCGGAGTCGAAAGTGGGAAGCGGAGAGCCGTCGTCTCCACCGCCTCGATGATGGTGGCAGCCACCGAGGGATGATATGCGGTCGTGTCGGCCCTCTCGTGTGCAATGGCGCACCGTTGTGGGGGCTCTGGCACGCATCGACGATGTCGACTCGAAGGCCCCGGTAGCCTGCCATCCCGCAAGACACGGAGGCACGGTTGGAACTGGAAGGCAAGGTGGCGGTGGTGACCGGCGGGAGCCGGGGCATCGGGAAGGCTATCGCCGGGCGGCTCGCAGACGAAGGCGCCGACGTGGTGATCTCGGCCAGGACGGCCGACACCCTGGAGACGGCTGCGAAGGAGATCGCGGAGGCAACAGGTCGGAGAGTCGAGCCGGTCCCGGCCGACCTCTCGACTCTCGAGGGATGCGAGGAGCTGCATCGGCAGGCGACGGGCGCTTTCGACAACATCGACATCCTGGTCAACTGCGCCGGTGCCACCAAGAGTGGGCCGTTCGTCGAGCTACCCGACCAGTTGTGGCAGGAGGGGTTCGACCTCAAGTTCTTCGGGGCGGTGCGGCTCTCCCGACTCTTCTGGCCCCATCTCGTCGCTTCGCACGGCACGGTGATCAACATCGTTGGCGGCATGGCCCGGACTCCCAACCCCAACTTCGCCATCGGTGGGTCGGTCAACTCCGCCCTGGCCAACTTCAGCAAGGCATTGGCGGGTCAGGGACTGGTCGACGACGTGAACGTCAACACCATCCACCCCGGGCAGGTGCAGACCGAGAGGCTCACCGAGATGATGGCCGACCAGGCCGCGGCCCAGGGCAAGACCTCGGAGGAGATGCTGGCCGAGACGATCCAGCGTCAGGGGATCAGGAGGCTGGGCACCACCGCCGACGTGGCCGAGCTGGCTGTGTTCCTCTGTCTCCCCCGGGCCCGTCACATCCAGGGAACCTCGATCTCGGTCGACGGCGGGGGCACCAAGGGCCTCTTCTGATGTGGGTGTGATGGCCTCGCCAGCCAACGAAGTCGAACGCTGGTCCGCGTTGAGAGTGTGGCTCTTCTCTCTGTTCAACAAGAGCCCGGAGAGCAATCTCGCCGCAGTTGATCGCCTGGCACTCGACTCAGGGGATCGGTTCCTCGACCTCGGGTGCGGGCTGGGAGCGGCTCTCGAGCATGCAGCCAAGACGGGGGCCGCCTTGGCTGGGGTCGACCCGAGCCCGTCGATGGTGGCGCGTGCCGCCGAGCGGGTAGCGGGGGCCGAGGTGCGGGTGGGATCAGCGGAGTCCATCCCATTCGAAGATGACGCGTTCACGGTCGCGATCTCGATTTCGACCTATCACCACTGGGCCGACGTCGCCACCGGCTTGGGAGAGATACGACGAGTGCTTGCACCCGGGGGACGGTTGCTCATCGTGGAGAAGAAGCTGAAACGTGGCACCGGCCACGGCTTGGACGTCGAGGGCGGCGAATCGCTGGCCCGGTCGCTCGAGACCCACGGCTACGGCTCCGTCGAGGTCGACACGATGAAGGCTGCTCGAACCGAGTACCTGGCCGTGTCTGCGGTCGTCCCCTGACGGGTCGGTCAGTGCTCGGCGGCGTCGGCCTCCGCCTTGGTCTCGTGCACCGTCCCTCCCGGATGCTCCGGTGGTGAGTACAGCGAGTAGAGCTTTACGTCCTGATCGCCGATGTTGACCAGGTTGTGCCACACGCCGGCGGGGACGATCACCGCCCAGTCGTCTTCCACCTCGTGGGTCTCATCGGCCGAGTCGCCGGTCTGGCCGAACTCGACCCGGGCCCTGCCCTGCTCGAGTCTGAGGAACTGGTCCCGGTCCTCATGGGTCTCCCAGCCGATCTCCTCACCGGGATGAATGGTCATCACCGTCAGTTGGGTGTGTTGCCCGGTGAAGAGAACGGTGCGAAACGTCGAGTTGTCCAGGGTCGCCCGCTCGATGTCATCCACCCAGCCCAGCATCGTCGTCCTTTCGTCGCCTCGATCCGAGCCTATCGTGCCCCCGCTTCGGCGCATCCTGCAACATATAGAATCTTGCCCCCGTGACCGCCACCCTTCATTACCTCAAGGAACCGATCCCGACACCCGAGGACGTCACCAGGGAGGTGGCGGAGACCGTCTCTTTGATCATCTCCGAAGTCGAACGCGAGGGTACCGAGGCCGTGCGCCGTCACTCGAAGCGACTCGACGGATGGGACCCCCCCTCCTTTCGGGTCGGTTCGGCCGAGATCGAGGCGGCCTATGAGGAGATGGAGCCGGAGGTCGAGGAGTCGGCCAGGTTCCTCATCGATCAGGTGACCAACTTCGCCAGCCTGCAGCGGGAGACCCTTGTCGACTTCGAGGCCGAGACCCTCCCCGGGGTGATCCTGGGCCAGCGTCATATCCCGGTCGGATCGGTCGGCGCCTATTCGCCTGGTGGCATGTACCCCTTGATCGCCTCGGCGGTGATGACGGTGGCCACGGCCAGGGTCGCCCGGGTGCCCAGGGTGATCGCCGCCGCCCCGCCCCGAGACGAGCGTGGCATGCACCGCCCTCAGTTGTGGGCCATGGCCGAATGTGGCGCCGACGAGATCTTCTGTGTGGGCGGGGTCCAGGCCCTCGCCGGCATGGCCTTCGGGCTGGAGGGATCCGACCCGGTGGACATGATCGTCGGGCCGGGAAACGCCTATGTCGCCGAGGCGAAGAGACAGCTGTTCGGCAGGGTGGGGATAGACCTGCTTGCCGGGCCCACCGAGATAATGATCATCGCCGACGAGAGCGCCGACCCATCGGTCGTCGCTTGCGACCTGCTCGGTCAGGCCGAGCACGGGCCGACGTCGCCGGCGATCCTCGCCACCACCAGTGAGGACATGGGGCGGGCCACGATCGAGCAGGTGGGTTGGTGGCTGGAGCGCTGGCCCACCGCCGAGGTGGCCGGGGCCGCCTGGCGTGACTTCGGGACAGTCATCCTGTGTGACGACGACGAGGACCTGGTCCGGGTCGCCGACGAGATCGCACCCGAGCATCTGGAGGTCCAGACCCGGGACCCCGAATGGTTCGTCGGCCGGCTCTCCAACTACGGGAGCCTGTTCATCGGGACCCATGCCACCGTGGCCTACTCGGACAAGGCGATCGGGACCAATCACACCCTTCCGACCAGGCGTGCTGCTCGATACACCGGGGGGCTGTGGGTGGGCAAGTTCCTCAAGACGGTGACCACGCAACGGTGTGCGCCGGAGGGGTCGAAGCAGGTCGCGGAGCCGGCGGCCGTGGTCGCCGACGCCGAGCTGATGGCCGGCCACGCCGTAAGCGCCAGGCTTCGGCTCAATCCCGAGTTCTTCCCCGACATCCTGGATGTCACCGATGCCTGAGCTGCCGGCAGACATCGTGCCGGTGAGCATCGTGACTGGGGCCAGCCAGGGCATCGGAAGGGAGATCGCACTCGAGCTCGGACGCCGCGGGGACATCGTCGTGCTGGCCGCCCGCAACATCGAGGGTCTGAAAGAGACCGCCGCAGCGATCGAGGAGGCGGGTGGGCGGCATGTGGTGGTGGAGACGGACGTGACGGATAGGGCGTCCATCGCCGACATGGTGTCCGCCGTGACCGGTGACCTGGGGCGGATCGACAACCTGGTCAACAACAGCGGGGTCGGTGGGCCGAGTGGAAGTCTCTGGGAAGTCGACCCAGACCAGTGGCGGTCGACCTTCTCGGTCAACGTGTTCGGTGTCTTCGACGTCACCAGTGCGGTCGTGCCGGTGATGATCCAGCAGGGCGCCGGCTCGATCGTGATCATCGGGTCGATCAGTGGGAAGCGCCCCCTCTACGGGCGCTCTGCCTACACCACGACCAAGACGGCGCTGATCGGCCTGACCAGGACCCTCGCCATCGAAGCCGGCGAGCACGGGATCCGGGTCAACCTGATCTCGCCCGGCTTCGTCTCGGGGCCACGCATCGAATGGGTGATGCGGGCCCAGTCCGAGGCGCGGGGCATCGACGTCGAGGAGGTTCGGCGAGAGTTCGAGAATGAGTCTCCGATGGGGCGGCTCACCGATCCCGGCGATGTGGCCAGGACGGTCGCCTTCCTCACATCGGAGGCCGCCGCCGGGATCACCGGCGCCGACATAAACGTCAACTCCGGGGTGGTGATGTATTGAGCAAAGGAGAGCCATGAGCCGATTGGTCGACCTGTCCCAACCGATCTATGAGGGGATGAAGGTGTACCCGGGCCACCTCAAGACGGTGACCTTCCAGCACGTGACCCACGAGGAGACCAGCCCTCGATTCACGTCCGACTTCTCCTTCCAGACATGGGGGTTCATGCTCAACGACAACGGGCCCACCCATGTCGACTCGTTCAGCCATCTCGACCCCGACCCGTCGGCGCCGACGATCGACCAGATGGACCTGGGCTTGTTCTACGGGCCGGCGGTCTGTCTCGACGTCTCCGGGGTACCACCCCACACCGACATCACGGCTGAGGACCTCGACGCTGCTCTCGACGCATCCGGGCTCGAGATCGAGCCCGGGAACCATTGCTTCTTCTACACCGCCACCTTCGACCGCTATCACGACCAGCCCGAATATCTCACCGATTTCGCTGGGCTCGGCGAGTCCGCCTGTGACTGGATCCTGGCGAAGGGGATCACCACATTCGGGGTCGACTCGCCGACGCCGGACAACCCGGTGTCGACCGAGTACCCGGTCCATCTCATGTGCCGCCACGAGAGGAAGACCCACTACGAGAACCTCGTCCTCACCGAGGTGGTGGGCAGGCGATTCACCTTCGTCGGTTTCCCTCTCAAGGTGGTCGGGGCCCACGGTGGCCCGACCCGAGCCGTCGCCATCATCGACGGCTGAACCGCGCCAAGAGTGATCAGGCCGTGGCTGGAGCCGGGTGCATCTCCTCGAACCGGCCCAGGATCTCGGCCTGGAGCGTGGCTACTTTGGGATCGGTGGCTCGCCGGGGGTGGGGGAGGTCGATGGAGATGTCATCGAAGATCCGGCCGCCGGGGGCGAGGACGATGATCCGGTCGGAGAGCTGGACCGCCTCGACCACATCGTGCGTGACGAAGAGGACTGTCTTTCGGGTTGCCGACCACAGCTCCTGCAGGTGGTCGCGCAGCGATCGGGCGGTGATCGCGTCCAGATGGCTGAACGGCTCGTCCATCAGCAGCAGGTCTGGTTCCACCGAGAAGGCCCGGGCGATGCCGACCCGTTGCTGCATGCCACCGGACAGCTGACCGGGGAACATGTCATGGGTGTGGCTGAGCCCGACCATGTCGAGATATCGGGTGGCCTTGGTCTCCCCGGCGTCGCCGTCGTCCCGCACGTAGAGCATGTTGTCCATGACCGTCCGCCACGGGAGGAGACGTGCATCCTGGAACACATATCCGAGATGGGCGGCGCGCCCGCCCTCTGTGACCGAGACCGTGCCGCTGGTCGGTGTCTCGACACCGGAGAGGATGTTGAGAAGGGTGCTCTTGCCACACCCGGAGGGGCCCACGATCGAGACGAAGACATTGCCCTCGACCTCGAGCGAGATGTCCCCGATGGCGACGACCGGGTCCCCGTCCTTGGTCGGGGGTGGGAACGTCTTCTTCAGACGATTGATGATTACCTGTGCCATGTCATAGACCTACCTGTTCCTCTTGGATCTCGATGAAGTCGACCTCCTTCTGATCCCTCCACCTGAAGGCGCGGGCCTGGAGCCGATTCAGGAGCACACGGTCGACGAGCACGATGAAGACGATGAACACGATCACCCAGCCGACGAAGCCGCGGTACCGGTTGGCGTCGAACCAGTAACGGGTGCGGAATCCCACCCCTGCCTGACCGCTGAACCACTCGGAGAGGAGGATCCCGTTCCATCCGATGATGATGGCGAAGCGCAGGCCGGCGAAGATGTAGCCGGCGACCGCGGGCACGGTGAGATGACGGAACTGCTTCCACCTCCCCACCTCGAACGCGGTCGACATGTTTCGTAGCTCGGGGGCGATGGCGCGCACGCCCTGCGCCACGTTGATGGCGACGAAGGGGAAAGCGCTGAAGGCAACGGTCAGAACCGGAGCCTGCCAGGTGATGCCAAACCACATCGTGGTCAGGAACGCCCAGACGAAGGCAGGCATGGTGAGCAGGACCAGGACCGTGTCGTTGAGCAAGGCTCGGGCAAGGGTGGAGGACCCGATCAGGATCCCTACCAGCAGGCCGCTGACGAAACCGAAGAAGAGCCCGAGCAAGAAGCGCTGCAGGGTCACCGCGAAGTGCTCGAAGAACTGGCCCCGCACGATTCCGCCATGGGACCCACCGGTGATCTCGACAAACAGGAAGTTGGCCACATCGGCCGGCCCGGGGACCCGGGGGGCGATGACGGTGAGCAGTTGCCAGGCGCCGATGAAAACCACGGCGGCCGTGACCTGGGCGCCGATAGGTGAAGACAGCCAGCGTCGGAGCCCGCCTTGCGGGGCGGGGGCCTCGGGCAGGGCGACCGGTGCCGCGGTCATGTCTCGCGCTCCCACTGACGCCATCTGAAGAGGCGTCGCTCCAGCCGCACCAGGATGAACCGCTCGATGAGCAACATGAACAAGACGAAGAGAAGAACCCAGGCGATGACACCCGGCATGTTGAACAGCTGATAGTTGCGTCTTATCTGGAACCCGATCCCCTTCGACGATCCGAAGACCTCGGTGAGAGTCCCCACCTTCCAGGCCAGTGAGAACGAGAGCCTCACCCCGGCGAAGACGAACGGGAGCACCGACGGGATCACGACGTGGCGGAACACCTGCCGCTCATTTCGGCCGTAGGCGGTGCTCATGTCGACGAGACGGCGGTCGACACCGCGGACCCCCTCGGCCACGTTGATCGCGACATAGGGCATCGCGATCAGGCCCACGGCCAGGACGGGGCCCCAGAACGAGATTCCGAAGACGACGAATGCCATCACCGCATAGGTCAGACCGGGGATCGACCCCGCCACAACCACCGGGGACTGGAGGAAGTTGCTCCAGTACTTCGATCGGCCCATGAGCAGCCCCACCGGGGTCCCGATGAGGACCGCAGCAAAGAACCCGGCCACCACCCTCACGATGCTGGCCCAGAACTGGGCCCAGAAGTCCTCCTGGAGGATGGCCACGATCTCCTGGAACACCCGACCAGGGGACGGCAGCCGTGCCTCGGAGCCGACCCAGAGCGCGAGAAGCCACCAGAGCCCGATGAAGACGAGCCAGCCCAGCACGACCAGCACGTACCGCCGCCGGCGTGCGCCGGCGGCGGTACGCAACACGTTCGCCTGTCCCAGGTCTCCCTGGATCGATTCGGCGACGGTGTCGGTCATCCTCTCAAGGGGTCAGTATCTCGAAGCGAGGGTTCTCCTCATCCTCCTCCATGAAGCCGTTCTCCCGCATGATGTCGAACATCGGGAGCTCGGCAT
>JAICNB010000040.1 GCA_025928935.1 Acidimicrobiia bacterium | reverse complement strand
GAGGACTTCCTCCAGGCCCGGATCGACGGTGAGGGGGCTGAGCAGTACCTCCGCGGGGGCGATGGATCGCCGCCGCTGCTTTACGCCACGACCGCCGGAGCTCCCTACGAGCGATTCGAGTTCGAGCGAATCAGTGGCCCCGAGTGGCCCTATGGCGAAATGGGGTTTCAGGTCCGCTTGTTCGCTGGGGACACCGTGGTCGAGCAGCGCTTCTCCACGCCCGCCGGCGGTGGCGTGGGACTCGAGTATTGGGGAAGACGGTTTGCTTATGCGGGAACGAGCGAGAACGGACGGCCGCTACCCGTCCCCTTCGACATATTCCTCGACGGCGAAGTGACGATGCATGCCCCCCACCCGTGGCGCCTTCCTTGGGCCAATGACTGGGGCCTGATGATCGCCCATGAAACCACGTATGACCGCATCCAAATGTTGAGGAACCCGGTGCCGGTCGGACCCAGCTGTGAGGCGGCGGGCCCGGCGCGAGCCGACGCCGAGGCGCTGGCCGAGAGCATCCGGTCCGACCCCGACCTCGAGACGACCGCACCTGTGGCGGTGACCCTCGGGGGTGCCGAAGCCCTCTGGATGGACGTGGAGGCCGCAGCCGGAGCAAGTGTCTGTGACTACGAGGTGTTGGGGAACCGCACTGACGAAGACAGGGCGTGGATCCACATCGAACCGGGGAACCGGATGCGCCTGTACCTGCTCGACCTGCCCGAGGGGTTCTCGGCGCAGATTCTGGCGTTGGCGGTCATCGCGCCTGAGGAGCGCTTCGATGCCGTCTTGGAGGAAGCCGAGCCAATCCTGGATTCCATCGAGTTCAACGGTGGTTGATGGCGATGTCATCTGTCAACCTGTGGAAGCCGCCAGCGATTGAAGAAGAGTCGAGAGCCCGCGCCCTCGGCCGAAGAGTCAGTCCGCGCCCTCGGTAGGATTCGAACCTGCGACACCCGATTTAGGAAACCTGCTCTGTATTCGGTGTCATAGACACCCGAAATCCCAATGAACATGGGGTTTTCGCGCTCTCCAGGGTTGACGCGATCCGGTGCTCAGTTTCGGTCTCACCCAATGTGGGAACCGACTACACGCACGACTCGTGAGCATCGATGAAGCCCTGCTGTGGGTGAGTCGAAAACGAGGGGGTGATGGATTCGTTTTGGGGCAGTGCGAAAGACACGTCCTGACTAGTCCACATCTCGTATCTCTGTCATGGCCCCCGTCGTTTACGAGTATCGAGAGGTCCTTTCTGGCGACTGGTGGGGTGGCGAAATGGCGTTGGGCTTTGGACGGTTTAGGGGCGGGGTGAAGTGTCTGCACTCATCGACCCTCGATCTGACAACGAACGGGTTGACGCGGTTGGTTTGTGAGTACTGCGGCCACGTGGCGATACGACCTGCCGCAATCACGCTGAGCGAGGTCGATCGTTCCAGTTTTGCCAGACGATCGGAGGGCGGCCGCCGCAGGGCCGAGGCAGACGGCACCGCGTCCCGGTCAAAAAAACTGTCCCACGGCGAAGCGGACGAACAGGGTGGCCTTGCGACCGACGGCTCTGGGTCCCGGTCTACGGGCCGCTTGAGGCGGATCTGACCCATTTGCTCGTCGGGACGCTGGATGGACAGCCGCCGCCAGCGTTTCCGAGGGCGAGGAACGATGGCGCGCTTGGAATTGGCGCGCCTGAAGTGAGCGCCCTCGGCAGGATTCGAACCTGCGACACCCGGTTTAGGAAACCGGTGCTCTATCCCCTGAGCTACGAGGGCGGGATGGCGGCACAAAGGGAGGCGCCCGTCAGGCACAAGGGTAGAGAGGTGGGGCGGTTTCAACAGGCTGGGTAGCGTCCGGGGGTCACCAGACGTCGAGACGAGGAGCAGGGTGGCCGGCACGATCATCCCGAGATGGGAATGGCGCACCTTCTCGCCTCCGGGGGAGGTCGTCTCCGCGTTGGCCCGGATCGACCCGGAGGTGGTGCAGGAGAGTGACGAGATCTATCTGGTCGCCGGCGGTGATGCCAATCTCAAGGTGAGGGACGGGCTCCTCGACCTCAAGTCACTGCGGAGCACGGAAGGCCATGGTCTGGAGCTGTGGGAGCCGGTGGTCAAGGCAGAGCTGCCGGTGTCCCGTGGGGAGCTTGCATCCGTCTTCGCAGCCCTGGGAGCCCCCACCCGGCCTTTCGAGGCGGAGACCTACACCCTCGAGGGGACAATCGCCGAACTGACGAAGGCCGGTGTCGAAGTAGTGCCGGTCGATGTGCACAAGCGGCGGGCTCGGTACAAGGCCCACGACTGCATGGTCGAGCTGACCGAGTTGGTCGTCGACGGACTTCCCGGCAAGACGATGGCCATCGAATCCGAGGATGCGGAGGCCGTGGTCTCGGCGATCGGGTCGTTTGGCATCACCGGGTATGTCAACACCAACTACACACGTGGCCTGGAGCAAGTCCTCGCCCGCCGCCCGATGCGCTATGCGGTGATCGACGTCGGGACCAACTCTGTCAAGTTCCACGTCGCCGAGCGTGCCGATCACGGCTGGAACACGGTCCTCGACCGGGCCGAAGTCACCCGTCTCGGTGAAGGGCTGGAGGAACACGGTGAGATCGGGCAGGAAGCCCTTGTACGGACCACGGAAGCGATCGCAGCCATGGTCGAGGAGGCGACGGCCCACGGTGTGGTCGCAATTGCATCGGTCGGGACCGCCGGTCTGCGGGCGGCCACCAACTCGGAGGAGGCGATCGCCCGTGTCGAGGAAGCGACGGGCATCCGGATCGAGACGATTCCGGGCGAGGAGGAGGGGCGTCTTGCCTATCTCGCAGTGCAGTCGGGCCTGAGGCTGGAGCCGGGGCCACTGGTCGTCTTCGACAGCGGAGGCGGCAGCACCCAGTTCACGTTCGGGCACGGAGAGGTCGTTATCGATCGATTCAGCCTGCCCGTCGGCGCAGTTCGGTATGCCGAGGCCTTCCATCTGGACGGAATCGTGTCCTCCGGCGTGCTCGACCAGGCAATGGCGGCGGTGGAGGAGGATCTAGGAGCAATCGACGGCCGCGACCGGCCAGACGCAGTGGTGGGGATGGGCGGGACCGTCACCAATCTCACCGCTGTCAGCCTGGCCATGGCCAGGTACGACCCGGATCGGATCCAGGGATCGGCCCTGACCAGAGACGAAGTGGAGCGGCAGATCGAGCTCTACGCCTCGACCCCGTTGGAGGAGCGTCGTGTCATCATCGGTCTCCAGCCGAAACGGGCCGAGGTCATTCTGGCGGGGGCGTGCATCGTGTGGACAGTGCTCCAGAAATTGGGCCGCGATGCCCTCATCGTCAGCGACCGTGGCCTCCGTCACGGGTTGCTCCAAGATCGATTCGGGGGATGAAATCGGGGCATCTGTGGAGCAGGGTCACCGGCTCCGTTACGGGGGGCATCCCGGGATCCGGGTTCGGACGTGCCCGGCGATCGCATCTTCTCTGCATTCGATGAACTCATCGCTCAGCTCATAATTGGAGTGGCCGACGCCGGACTCGATCAACTTGTTCCTCGTGATGCAGGGAACCGGCGCTCCGCCCAGTGGATCCGTCTTCCTCCACAAGTTCACCCAGTGGGTGTTCTGACCCCATCGTCCTTCCACCTTGGAGATCAGGCTCCTGACGCCGGCGAAGGGGAACAGTTGGTCATACAGAATGCCCAAGGGCGACCCGTATGTGACAAAGGCCCGGGGAAGCGGGGCGTCTGGTTGGGAGAGGGCGACACATGAGATCACCGAGCCCTGCGAATGGGCGGTGAGGATCTCCGTTTGCTCGCCGTCAAGGGCTCGATTCAACATCTTGACGGCGTGTGGTGAGTACGAAGGCGGCGCCAGGGGATGGAACCACCGTGGCCAGAAGGACCCCGTGTCCCAGAGCATGCCCACCTTGCGTCGTTTCTCCGGGTCTCCGAAGCCGCCGACGATGCTGCGAACGATGAAGAACGTTATGCCGAAGACGATCAGCACCACTGACAGATCTAGGAATTGAAACGGTCGCACCGGCAGATCGATTATCGGGACGTTCCACACGACCGCGTTGTTGAAATCTTTGTCATAGACGAGCCAGACGATCAGCAGACCCACAGTCGGGACAAGGAACGACAGGGGTTTGCTGACCCGGAACACCGCATAGGAGAGCGTGACGATCGTGAAGAGGGCGATTACACCCGCTATGCGGGGCAGCACATCGTCGATCGCATTGGGTCGGAGCAGTTGGGGATTGCAGCCGTCACCCAAAGTGCTCGCGCAGGCGATGTAGACCGCGGGAAGAGCCAGGACCGCAGCAATGATGCCGGTTCCGCCGAAAACGAATGCACTTCTCATCGTGACGCATCTCAGCAAGGCCCATTCACGGCCCTGCTTGCGTGGAGGCAGGTCACCACTCCATCCGGCCAGCGCGGCGAACCCGATCAGAGCCAGAAAGAAGGCGAGCATCGACTCGACGGTCCACGCTCCTCCATTGACCATGACCCCCGTCTTGGCGATGTCGAACGTCGTTGCTCCTGTCTGATAGGGATTGAGAGCCCCCAAGAACCGGTACGAGGCGAGTTCGGCCAGGAGGGCCGCTGCTACTCCGAGGGCACCACCGAACGAGGCCGACAGCGCCAACGCACTGAGTGGCAAGAAGCTCTGCTGCCACTTCCCAGGTCTGAGTACCAGCTGGGTTACCAGTGTGACCGCTGACGCGGCGCCGGCCAGGATGGCGATGTAGAGGATCAGCTCGTGGATGTGCGGCCAGATCCCCAATGGAAGGTCACTGCCGAAGAGGCGAGAGATCGCGAAGGCCAGCAGTCCGAAGGCGATGAGAACATTCGCACCGGACAGGGTTCGCACTGCTTCTGCGAAGGCATGGGGCACCGCGATCAGCACGGTGTCGAGCACAATGAGTGCGCCCAGGAAGAGGGCGGCCAGCAGTAACCACGACTCCCCGGGCCGAAGCTCGAGGACGACCACTATGACCAGGATGCCCGCAGCGAGATGCTGGCGTCGCAGCCTGTCCAGGATGGGCTGTCTAATCCACAGGGACGGATGGTCGAGGGTTGCCCCTGGTGCAGGGTCTCGCACCTGTAGCCGCCGAGCGGCGTCGTCGGGTCCGGGAGGTTCCAATCCGTGGCGGCCCAGACCAAACAAGAGCCTGAACTTGTCACGTGTGGTCATCGGTTCGAGCAGGGACTGAGCCGAGAGCCGCCAGAGGACGGAGAGAAAGACCAGCGCCAGAACGGCTGCCCCGCCGGCCACGGCCGCGGCATGGTATGTCTGCTCGTCGAAGATCTCATTGACCATGCTGATCGTCACCAAGGCGAGCTGGGCGACGAGTAGACAAGTGATGAAGAGTCCCGTGAGCCGTATGAACGCTTGGACGCGGGACTTTGTCGATGCCATCCAGCCGGCCAGATTGGCCAACATGAATGGCATCAGCAGAAGCCAGAAGGCGGTGATCCTGCTCCCGGACGTCAGGCTGCCCCAGTGGAAGGCCTTCACCTCCTTGCCGTCGCGGTTCGATTCGTAGATGCGAGCGAAGGGATCAGAGCGGTCGTAGCTCACCGGGTCCGAGTAGAGGAGATCGCGCGGTGGCGTCCCGGACATGCCGTGGACTCGCAGCTCCGAGTAGGCCAAGACGTCTCCCTCGACTCGAACATCCACGAACCTACGCGCCGAAAAGGGCCGATAGGTGGGGAATCCTCCCCACCACCCTCGCCTACCCTTGCTCGCATGGAAGAAGAACGCATCGCCCTGTTCATCGACTTCGAGAACCTGGCGATTGGAGTGCGTGAGGCACTCGGTGGGATGCAATTCGACTTCGAACCGATCGGCAATGCCCTGGCCGAGCGGGGAAGGGTCGTCGCCCGAAAGGCCTACGCCGACTGGTCCATGTTCTCCGATGCCCGGCAGAAGCTGACCCGCAGCCACATCGAGCTGATCGAGATCCCACAACGGATGGGGGCGAGCCGCAAGAACGCGGCCGACATCAAGATGGCCGTCGACGCCATAGAAGTCGCCTTCGAACGGGACTACATAACCACCTTCGTCGTATGCACCGGGGACTCCGACTTCACCCCTCTGGTCCACAAGCTGCGCGAGCTGAACAAGAAGGTGATCGGGGTCGGGGTCAAGGCATCCACCTCGGCCTTGTTGCCACCTGCCTGTGACGAGTTTCTCTTCTACGAGAACCTCGACGGAGTGGAGCCGACCCGGGTGAGTGAGCCCGCCGAAGAGGACGAGCGGCTCGACGATGCGACCCCCGAGCTCGAGTCGCTCATCACCACGACGCTGTCCGGATTGCTCCGCAGCGGGGGCGGTGAGGTTCTCGCCTCCTCCCTGAAGAGGGCGCTGTTACGCAAGGACTCGACGTTCAGCGAGGCGGACTACGGCTTCCGGGCATTCGGTGAGCTGCTCAGCCATCTCGAATCTCAGGGCGTTGTCCAAACCTCCGAGGGGCCGGGCCGGGGTGACCCCATCGTCGAGTTTCCCTCCGGCGGTTCGGGAGAGGGAGCCGCTTTCGACCTGCTGGTCGATGTGGTGAAGGAGAACTCCAAGAAGGGCTCAGCGGTCTATCTCTCCGGGCTCAAGAACCAACTTCGCAAGAAGGACCCCAATTTCTCGGAGAAGAAGTTCGGCTATTCGGGCTTTCTCCAATTCTGCAAAGCGGCGGCGACCAGGGGCCAGATCGAGCTGACCTGGGATGACCAGGGGGGCGACTACCGGGTCGACGCCACGTGAAGCGAACCGCCGATGTGGTGGTGGTCGGGTCGGGGATCATCGGTGCCTCGATCGCATTCCAGCTCACCCGTCACGGGGCAGGCTCGGTGGTGGCACTCGACAAAGGATTGGGCCCTGCGGAGGGTTCGACCGGGGCCTCATCGTCGATATGCAGGTGTCGCTACACCCATCCCGAGGTGGTGAGGCTCGCCTTCCACGGCCAGGAGGCCTACGGCAACTGGGCCGAGTTCACCGGTCTCGACCAGCCCAGGTCCGGGCTGCATCGGGTCGGTGTGCTCTGGATGATGGGGGAGAGCGAGCAGACCGTCGACGCCGACGCCCGAAAGCTGGCCGGGGAAGGTGTAAAGGCGGAGTCGGTGGGAGCAGAGCAAGTCATCGACCTGTTCCCCTCGCTCTCCACCTGTGCGGTGCCGTTCGACCTCACCGGGGAGGTGGAGCACGAGTGTGCTCCCGGCGAAGCCTTTCTCTACGAGAGTCTGGGGGGATACGTCGATCCGGTCGGAGCGAACCAGGACCTGATCGAGGCCACCAGACGGGGAGGTGGAAGCGTCGAGTTCGACTCGCGGGTGACGGGCGTGATGCGTGAGAACGGGCGCGTGACCGGGGTCACCCTCTCGGATGAGTCGGAGATCTCGGCAGGCCTGGTGGTCAACGCCGCCGGGCCATGGTGCAATCAGCTCAACGCGATGGCCGGCGCCGAGTTGCGCTGGACATTGACCCCGACCCGGATCCAGACCGTATATCGGTCCTGGCCCTCTGATCTGGGCCCGATCCCGGTCGGTGCCGATGCCACGACCGGCATCTACTTCCGGCCCGAGACCGGCGGCCAGCAGGTGTTGATCGGCTCGGTGTTGGCCGAGGACGAGGAGGAGATCGTCGACGATCCGGACGACTTCAAGCGGGTGCCCGACGCCGGCTTCACCGAGATCAAGCTTGCCGCGTTTCATCATCGTGTCCCCGGTCTCGAAGCCAGGGGAGGGGTATCCGGCGTCGCCGGTCTCTACACCATCAACCGGGAGGACGTCCATCCGGTGGTCGGCCCGTCGGGGGTGGACGGTCTCTGGGTGGCCAACGGGTTCTCCGGGCACGGTTTCAAGCTGGCGCCTTCGATCGGCTCGATGATGGCCCAGGCAGTCACCGGGACCTCGATCGAGTTCGATACCGACGTCCCGATGGGTTTCCTGGCTGTCGACCGTCAGCCGATCGACGTCGCCGTCAAGAACGTGCTGGCCTGATGCGCTACCTGAACTCGGCTGAGACCAGGGAAGCCCTTCCCATGCCCGAGGCGATCCGGGCCATGGAACACGCTTTCACTGCGGAGGGGGAGACACCCCAGCGCACCCAGGTCGGTAGCTCCCTTGTGATGGCGGGGAGATTGGACGAGATCATGGCCGTCAAGGTCGTCTCGACCGCGCCGGGGAACCCCGCCGGCGTGGTCGTGGTGTTTGGCCCCGAGGGCAGCCCGGTCGGTTTGGTCAGCGGGCCGACTCTCACCGCGATAAGGACAGGGGCGGTCTGCGGGCTCGCCACAGCCTTGTTGGCCCGTGCCGAGGCTTCCACCCTGGCCATGCTGGGGGCGGGGGCAATGGCCTACGACCAGATCGAGGCAGTACGCGCCGTCCGGCCCATCACGAGGATCCTGGTCTGGTCCCGGAACCCCCTCAACGCCCGGATGGTTGCGGAGATGGTGGGGGCCGAGCACGTCGATAACGCCGACGAGGCCGTTGCACAGGCGGATGTCATCTCCTGTGCCACGCCGGCCACCGAGCCGATCTTCTCGGAAAGGAGTGTGGGTGAGGGTGCACACGTCAATGCCGTTGGCGCCTTCACCCCGGAGATGGTCGAGCTTCCTGCCGATCTACTCGAGCGCGCCTATGTCGTAGTCGACGATTACGCCGCTGCTTCCGAGGAGGCAGGCGACCTCATCCAGGCGGGCAGGCTTCCCAACACTTCGCTTAGGGAGCTCCTGGCCGGTACCCACCCGGAGATCGGCGAGGACGTCACGGTCTTCAAGAGCGTGGGTGTCGCCGCCCAGGACGTCGCTGCCGCCCACACCGCCCTGGTCAACGCAGACCGTCTCGGAATCGGGACCCTGCTCCCGGGCTGACTATTCGAGACTCTGGCTGAGCCGTCCGAGACGGCCGTCCCACTTATCCCCGACATCCTCGGCCCACCGCACGACGTCGCCGAGCGGCTCTGGGTCGAACGTGTACCGCACCTCACGGCCCGAGGCCTGTCTCTCCACCAGCCCGGCGGCGTCGAGCGCGGCCAGATGTTTGGCCACCGCCTGACGTGAGATCGGCATGGCCGCGGATAGCTCGGTGGCTGTGGCCGGGCCTCCACGGGCAAGCCGATTCAGCACCTCGAGCCTGGTCGGGTCGGCCAGCGCGGCGAATACCTCGTGGGGGATCATCAGGCTGCGGCGGACAGGAACATTCGGGGAAAAGGGGAACCACCCCACTGCGGGGGGAGCCCGCTGATCGTCCAGGGGAGCAGTGTCTCGCGCACGGTCAGGACGGTGCCGTCTTCGGCGGGTTCGAGGTCGATCTCGACCTGGGTGGGCAGACCGTCGTCGGTTCGCCAGCTCCATTGGAGACGACGACCCGGCACGATCTCCTCGATGGTGCCCCACACCCGGGGACCCTCCTCGGGAGTCATGATGATGGAGCCGCCGGGTCGCATGTCGATCTCGACATCATCGCCCATCCAGTCGGCCACGAGATCTCCTTCGGTCAGGTGATGCCAGACCAGCCCCGGGTCGGCGGGCAGGGTCACTTTCCGCGCGACGGAGATGTCCCCCGCTGACTCCTCGAATAGCTCTTCACGCATACCTGCAACTTAGCAGTTGCGCGTCGTGTATGGTTGTTGTGCAACCAGTTGGTTGCGCGAAGGAGGGAGCGACATGCTGATACCGACAGTCATCGAACAGACGAGCAGGGGCGAGCGTGCCTACGACATCTACTCGCGTCTACTCGGTCATCGTGTGGTGTTCCTCGGCCGCCCGGTCGACGCCGACACGGCCAATCTGATAGTCGCCCAGCTGATACACCTGGAGAGCGAGGACCCGGAGAAGGACGTTTCGCTGTACATCAACTCACCGGGCGGGGAGATGTCATCGATGATGGCGATCTACGACACGATGCAGCACATCAGGCCCGAAGTGATGACCGCGTGCATCGGCATGGCCGCTTCGGCGGCCGCCCTCGTCCTCGCCTCGGGAGCGCCGGGCAAGCGATACGTGCTCCCCCACGCCAGGGTCCTGATCCACCAGCCGCATCTGATGGGTGGTGGGCTGGAGGGCCAGGCTTCTGACATCGAGATCCATGCACGTGAGATCGTCCGGCAGAAGGAGGAGATGAACGCCATCTTCGCCCGTCACACCGGCCAGAGCGTCGAGACCATCGCCCGCGACACCGATCGGGACCGATGGCTCACCGCCGAGCAATCCGTGGAGTACGGCCTCGTCGACTCGATCATGGCGCCTAGCCGGGTGCCGGCCGGATTGGAGCAGGGCTAGGAGGCCTTGGCTCCCCGGATCTCCAGCCCGTCGAGCAGGCGCATGGAGGCTTCGCTGATCTCGTGGACGGCCTTGTGGAAGACGTCCTCGTTGTGGGAGGCGGGCCGGCTGAACCCAGAGATCTTGCGCACGAACTGAAGGGCCGCCGCCTCGATCTCCTCGGTCGGGGCCGGGGTGGCGCCCTCCCTCAGGACCTTGATCGATCTACACATGGGACTCACGCTACCGGCGTCACGTGATTGCGACCCGCGTAATTGGACCCGCGTAATTGGGAGCATGGGCGTCGCATATCGCATCACTCGGTCCCAATTACGGGGGGAGCTCGGTGGGGGGCGGCCGTCTCGTCCGCTCGATTTCGCTCGACGCCAGTGAGAAGGCAACCACCAGGGCCATGGGTAGAACATCGGGGGCGGATTCACCTGAGATCAGGGCTCCAAGGAACAGGATGATGGCGCAAAGGGCCCGGCCGGCCTGGAGCCGATCCTTGCGGAGGAACCTCTTCGATCGGCTGTCCACGAACGAGACCGGGTCCAACGGCTCCCTGGTCACTGCGATGAGGGCGAGCAGGCCCAGGGCGGCGATGAGGAGGGGGCGCACTATTGGCGCCGAGCGGGGCAAGGCGCCGCTGAGACTGGCCACCAGGGTGGAGCCCACCGCCGCCCCGATGGCGGCATAGAGGGCGGCGCGGGCTGGCTCTGCTGACATGCGGTCGTCGACGTACATGGCCACCGCCAGCCCGAATCCGGCGACCCAACCAAGCGGGGTGAAGGAGATGGCGGTGGCGACGAGGGCGAGCACTGCCAGATCGGTGGGAAGGGGGCGTCTGCCCGTGGTCTCGACCACAAGTCGAGCGACCATCAAGAGGCCGGCGAAAGGCAGCAGGACCGTCCCGTAGCCGAGCAGGGCCCAGGCACCGGCCAGGAGAGCGAGCACCACCGCGGGCACCTGACGGTCCGGGTCGAGCTCCCGGGCCAGGGCCCATGCCAGGAAGGCGTAGCCGCCGGCCTCGACGGCGAGGAGCGGCTCACGATCGTGGGACAGCGTCAGGTAGGCCCCGGCGACAGCGGCGACCACCGACACCCCGAGCACTGCCCGATTCCATGGATCGGTCGCATCTAACGGCCGTAGGACATGAGACCTGAATCGCACGGCGCCATTTTGCGACCCGAATCGGGGAAAGGACGGGTTCGGAATACTCTGACACCACGTGACCAAGCCACTGGAGAGCATCCGCCGTCTCCCCGCCGTGGGCATGCTCGCCGAAAGGCAGATGGGTGGATTCCTCGCCATATCCGCTCTGGTCGGCGTGGGTGTCGGGCTCGGGGCCGCAGCATTGATCTACCTGGTCGGCTGGTTGGAGGACTTCTTCCTCCCTCTCGCCATCGACGAGGGCCACCCGTGGATCTTCCTGACAGTCCCGACCGGCCTCCTCGTAGCCTGGTTCATCGCCAAGCGCTTCGCCCCGGAGGTGGCAGGAGACGGTGTTCCCGAGGCGGTCGCCGCGCTCGAGGTCCACGGTGGGAGGATGCACTGGCGGACCATCCCGCTCAAGATCATGGCCACGGCAGCGACCGTGGGGACCGGTGGCTCGGCGGGACGGGAGGGGCCGATCGTCCAGGTCGGTGCTGCGGTCGGATCGGTTATATCACGGCGGTTCAGGCTCGGTGAGGATCAGGTGCGGTCTCTGGTCGCGGCTGGTGCCGGCGCCGGGATCGGCGCCACCTTCAACGCTCCGATCGCCGGGATGTTGTTCGCCCTCGAAGTGATCCTCGCCTCGTTCGCCGTCCGCCACATGTCGGCAATCGTGATCGCCTCGATCACTGCGGCCGTCACCACCCGCTCGATCATCGGGTCCCAGCTGGCGATTCGGGCGGGCACATACGGCCTAGGCGACCCTTCCGAGCTGGTGCTCTATTTCTTGCTCGCCCTGGCAGTGGTCGGAGTCGGAGTGTTGTTCCTCAAGGTTCTCGAGCGCCTGGTGACCCTGCCCCCGATCAAGAGCCGCCCTCTCCAGTTTCTTCGCCCTCTGATCTCCGGGCTGCTGGTGGCGGCCCTCATCTTCGTCGAGCCGAGGCTGTTCGGGACCGGGCAGGCAACCACCAACGCCCTCCTTCTCGGCGAGCGAGTCTCCTCGATCACCGGCGACGTCAGGGAAATGTGGTGGGTTCTGATACTGCTCGCGGTGGGCAAGGTGGTCGCGACCAGCCTCACGATCACTTCCGGGGCCTCGGGCGGGGCATTCATGCCCTCACTCTTCATCGGTGCTGCGGTGGGCAGCGGCTTCGCCAGGCTCGCAGCTGAGTTCTGGCCGACGGAGATCGAGCCGGGGGCATTTGCGGTGGTGGGCATGGCGGGCCTGTTCGCCGTGGTGGCACGCGCCCCGCTGACCTCGATCCTCATCGTCTTCGAAGTGACCGGGGCCAGGGACTACCAGCTGATCCTGCCCCTCATGCTGACCGCGACGGTCGGAACCTTCCTCGCCGAGCGTTTCCATCCCGACTCGGTGTATTCGATGGCGCTCAAACACAAGGGGATCAAGGTCCGCCAGACGGGGCAGATAGATCTCCTCGACACGATCGAGGTTGGCTCGGTCATGGTCAGGACTCCGGAGGTGTGCGCACCGGGGGACACCCTGGCCGACGCCGAGCGGCGGTTGCTCCACGCCCGAACCCATGGGCTGCCGGTCGTGGACGGTGCTCGCCTGGTGGGAGTGATCACAACGTCCGACGTCGCCCGGGCCGGTCCCGGGCAGATGACGGTTGGCGATGTGATGACCGAGCGACCCTCCACCGTCGTCCCGAGCACGCCGGTCTCTACGGCTCTGGAGCGGATGGCGGTGCTCGGCGTGGGACGCCTCCCCGTCGTCTCCGAGCGCGAGCCGGAGCGGCTGGTGGGCATGTTCCGTCGTGAGGAGGCGGTGCGGGCCTACCACGAGGCGCTCACCGCCAGTACCGACGCCGAGCTGCACCGGGCCCGCCTCGCTCAGCGAACCGATCCGGGGGCCGGCTACTACGAGTTCCGAGTGCCTCCCGGCTCGATGGCCGACGGCCGCGCCATCCGCGAGGTCGGCTGGCCGGAAGGATCGACACTGGTGTCGATCCGGAGGGAGCGGGAGGTGCAGGTCCCTACCGGTGACACCGTGCTCCGGCGTGGCGACGTGGTGACGGCCTTCGGCACCCTTGCCTCGAGGGATCGGATGATCCAACGTCTCAATGCAGGTGCAGACGAGCCCACCGCCGAGATTTGGCTGGAGGAGATCGAGGCACAGGGCGACGCGGGCACCCTGGATGGCGGGCCACCCGATCCCGCCCAGCCCGATGGCCCGTAGAATCGGCGTTCGCAGATAGAGGAGGGAATTCGATGGAGGGCGTCGCACTCGCTTTCCTGGCGTTGATCGTGATTGGCGTGCTCGCGGTCAGCCTGTCCAGGCAACGCAAGAGGGCGGCCAACCTGGATCTGGAGGACAAGTCGTGGCTCCGCACCGCCCCGGCCGAAGTCGAGCCGGGATTCGGAGCCGCTCCGGTACGCGACTTCCATGTCCATGGCCACCAGGCGCGGGTCACATTCGACGTGCCATTGCCCGATCAGGACGATCGGGTGCTCAACGACCTCCTCGTCGACGAGGCGGTCGAAGTGGTGCGGGAGAAGCGCCACGCGCTCCCCATCGGTGATGTGACCGAGATCGTCGTCTTCGCCGGGCGGGACGAGGTGAAGGAAGTCGGCCGGTCCAGGCTGCCGGCGCCAGGTGAGCTCCCCCCACCGATCGAGAGGGAGGTCTTCAACCTCACTCACATCGCCCGGGACCCGTTCGCCTCGCAGTTCGAGGTCGACCACACGGTGAGCTACGACACAGCCGTCCGGGTCCCGGCCGACGAGCTCAGGCCGCTGCTCCAGGACCTCAGGGTCCCCCAAGGCCTGGATCGCGGGCTGCGGGCGAGGGGGGTCGATCCCGATGCAGTGACCGGGCCGGAGTTCATCCTCGCCCTTCTCGAGATGTTCGGGTACAAGGTGACCCCTCAAGGGGAGCCCGACGTCTATCTCGCCACCAAGGACAACCTGCGGACGTTCATCCGCACCGACTCATTCGATCCCGGTGAGCACCCTGAGTTGGAAGAAGGGCTCGTCCGCAAGTTCGTGGCCGAGTTCGCCACCTCCGGCGCCGATCGCGGGATGTTCATCAGTGACAAATACGGCCCGTTCATGACCCACGACATCGAGGCATCCGACCGTCGCATCCGATTCGTGACCCGGGAGAGGGCACAGGGATTCATCGACTCTATGGCACTGGGTTAGCCGGCCACACCGAGAAATCTGGGGCCGGGCTATGCTGACCTCAAGGAGTTAAGGAGACCACCCTTGTTCAGCGGGTTGAGAGCACAAGAGCTTCTGATAGTCCTTCTCATCATCCTCCTCATCTTCGGGGCGAGGAAGTTGCCTGACCTGGCTCGATCCCTGGGTGCATCGGCCAAGGAGTTCCGCAAGGGCGTCGCCGAGGGCTCCGAGGACGAAGCTGCGGCCCAATCCTCCAATGCAGCCGCGTCTGACGTGCCCACGCCGGAGGCAGCCACTCCGGAGACCCCTCCCTCCGACACGCAACAACCGGGTTAGCAACCCTGGAACCCAAACACGCCACGCCGGCGTTGTTGAGGTAGGCCTCCGTGACGGAGTCCGTCCCACTCACCTGGGAAGAGGTTGCACGCATCTATGGGCGCAAGATCTACAACTTTGCCTACCGGCTCACCGGCAACAGCGATGATGCGGCCGATCTCGTCCAAGAGGTCCTTCTCCGGGTGCGAAAAGGTCTTGCCGCCTATCAGCCGGGGAGCTTCGAGGGTTGGCTGTGGCGGATCACCAGGAACGCTTTTCTCGACGAGGTCCGTCGACGCAACCGTCGCCCCACCGCACCGCTGCCCGATGAGGTCGATCGCTGGGACATCGCCAGCAGCCCTTCGGCCGATGTCGAGTATTCGCGAATTTCGCTCGGGGACGACGTGCAGAAGGCCCTCTTGGAGCTCCCGTACGAGTTCAGGGAGGCCGTGGTCCTGTGTGACATCGTCGGGCTCTCCTACGAGGAGATCGCACGTGCGGTCGCCGTTCCGGTCGGCACGGTCAGGAGCAGGATCCATCGCGGCCGCAAACAGCTCCGGGAGTCGCTGACATGAGCCACGCCGGAGATCTGATCAGCGCCTACCTGGACGGAGAGCTGACGCGGCCAGAGATCGAACAGCTCAAGGCACATCTCTCCTCTTGTGGGAGATGCGCCGCCGAGATCCAGGAGGTTCAGCTGGTTCGGTCGGCGGTTCGCTCGCTTCCGATGCTGGAGTTGCCTGCCGGCCTCGTGCCGGAAGCCGATGCCGAAATGGTGCCTTTGCGCCGGAACAAGGGTTTCTGGGTGGGCGCTGCTGCGGCGGTCGTGGCCCTGGTCATCGCGGTCGCCGCGCTGGTCACACCGTCCAGCCCGTCCATCGCCATCGACGAGCTCAATAGCCGATATGGCGCACGCGCCTCGCTCGACCCCGCCTTCGGGCCGGCCAAGGTCGTCGTGCCCGACCTCGAGGGAGTCCTCGATTGAGGCGGACGGTTGCTTTGGTGATCGCGCTCGTGATGATCCCGGCCTCGGCGGCGTGGGCGACCGATCTCGACCAGGTGTTGGAGGAGAGCAAGGACGCCTCCTACAGGGCCGAGCAGGTGATCACCTGCTCCACACCAGATGGCGCCCGCAACGCAGTCGTCGAACTGAGCCAGGCGAGTGGTGAGCTCCACATCGGGGCGCCAGTGGCCCCCGACGTCGAGGTTGCATCAGGCTTCGGCGGGTGGTCGCTGGTGCGTGACGGAGATGTCGTCAGCAGCGCCACCGTCGACGACGCCGGCGAGACGCCGGACCCCATGTATTCGGTGGACGAGGGCACGCCGACCGCCTACCTCGGGCGGCAGGCCACGATGTATCGGATGACCGCCGACGGCGTGGTTCGAGCCGAGCTGGTCGTCGACGCCGAAGCAGGCGCCCTGCTCCGCGTAGTCACGTTCAACGCTGACGGAAGCGTCTTCTGCGAGCGTCGCTTCGTCACCTTCGACCCGAGCCCGCCTCCCACCGCGCAGTCGGAGTCCGCCGCCGACGTGCAGCCCTCCGAGACAGGAGTCGAGACCGACCTGCCGGAGACCCTGGGCGGATTCGAGCGTCTCGATGTATATCGAGACGACGACGGGATCCTCTTCGCCTACTACTCGGACGGGTTCTTCTCCTTCGCGGTCTTCCAGACACCGACCTTGGTGGCAGTGGACGGCGGCTCGAAGGCGACCGTGGGGGATGGCACCTACACCCGGTCTTTTGGGCCGGGGCAGGTCACCTACGCGTGGGAGACACAGGGTGGCGCCATGGCCTTGGTCGGCGACCTCCCACCCGACATGCACCAGACCATTCTCGGGGGGCTTCCTGCTCCTCAGGACCCGGGTCTGCTGCGGAAACTGTGGCGCAACCTTTTCGGAGACGCCAGGTCTCCCCGACCCATCTAGCCGGACCGAGCTGATTCATCCGGCGTCGGGCACGGCCTTCCGCCACAAGAACCCGGCCACGGTCCTGAACGTGGCGACCACCGGAACGGCGATGATCGCTCCGAGGACTCCCCACACCTGGAGCCCGGCGGTGATGGCGAGAAGGACGATGATCGGCGGTAGCAGCACCGAGCTTCCCATCACCTTCGGGGCGATGATCGAGCTCTCCAACTGTTGGATCAGGAGATAGGCGCCGATCACGACCAGGGCGAAGAGCCCGTTGGGCATGTCGAACCTGGTCGAGCCCTGGAACAGGGCCACAATCACCGCCGGGATGGTGGCGATGATCGGGCCGAACGTGGGGATGCACTCGAGGGCCCCGGCGATCAGCCCCAGGACGAACGACCCCGGCACCCCGAGCAGCCAGGTGACCAACCAGGTCGTGCTCCCGATGATCAGGGCCATGATCACCTGGCCCCGGACGTAGTCGTTCCACACCTGGTTGACCCTCGAGCCGAGCACCCTGACCTCGGGACGGGACGACTCCGGGAACAACCTCAAGGCGGATCCGACATACCGGGTGGCGCTCCCGCTCAGATACACGGCGATCAGGAGTGTGAAGAAGACAAACGAGACGATGGAGATCACCACTCCGAGAGCGCCGGCCGCAGCCGCGACCGTGCCGAGAATGACTTCGAGCAGGGCCCCATCGGGCGACGGGGATGGCGCTTGGGCGATGGCGTCGATGACCGGGCTCAGATCGACCGTCGTGCCCAGGATGGTCACTGTCGAGAGATTCTCGGCGACGTCGGCCAGCCACTGGTCGAGGTTGGCTGAGATCGCGGACAGGTCGATCTGGGCCAGCGAATCGACCAGGAGGATGGGGCCGATGAGGATGATGAAGTAGGTGACTCCTGCGATGAGCAGGTAGACGAGGAGGATCCCGAGCCAGCGTGGCCAGTTCAGGCGCTCGTGGAGCCAATCGATCAAGGGCTGGAGCAGGAAGGCGAGAAGCGAGGCCAGGACCAGCTGGGTGAGCAGGCCACTCAGCACGAAGATCACGACGAACAAGGTGATGACGGAAACCACGATCACAACGATGCGCCGGGTGGTCAGCGACCATTGCGGGCCATCCGGGTATGGCTCGAGCTCGCCTCTGCTCATCGCAGTGATCTTCGCGGGGGAGTAGCGATCATGCTGGCTTGTGTGCTATTGCCGGTCGACAAGGAGCCAATGTCTACTCGGTTCGCCCCGACTCCGGTCAGGAGTGTCATCGATTGGGGCCGCGTCTAGCCGGCGGATTCCAGGGCGGGGATATAGGCGGAGAAGGGTCTCGCCTCACGAAGGGCGTCGCTGGCGACGACCTCCCGGATCACGCCGTGGGTATCGAGGATGTATGTGGTCCTCTTCGCGTATCCGAAGGTCTCGTCGAAGGTGGCGTAGGCCCGTGACACCGCGCCATGTGGCCAGTAGTCCGACAGGATCGGGAATCCGACACCGAGCTCCTCGGCCCAGTCACGGTTGGTGGGAATGGCGTGGGTGGTGATCATTACCACGTTGACGCCCAGCCGCTCGAAGGACTCCCAGTTGTCCCTGATCTCACACGTCTCCGATTCGCAGGTGGGAGTGTGCGGATAGGGCATGAAGACGATCATCGACTGCTTCCCCTTCAGGTCTTCGAGTGAGATCTCGTCCCGCTTGTGACTCATCAACCTGAAATCGGGGGCCGCGGTGCCGATGGCCAGCGGCATCGTCATGCTCCTTCCCTGTCAGCTCCACCCGTCGAGGAGGACACGCGCTGCCCAGGCGGTGGGGTCGCGAAGCTCGGCTGCGCTGGGCATCCGGGTGGGGTCGGACCAGAGGGTCTCGAGTGCATCATCCCCGTAGCGTCGCTCCACTTCCTGGTTGAAGTCATCGCCGAGCCGGGTCGCCTCGGGGGGCACGGATCCCACGCCGATGGTCGGGGCCGCCTCGGTTGCCTCGCGGGCCCCATCACGAAGAGCGGAGATGGTGTCGAATCCGGGGGCCAGCTCTCCGATGGCACGTCTGGCCAGCAGCCGGGCGCATCCGGTGATCGCGCCGAGGAACGCCTCCAGCTCGAGGCGCGGCGCTTCGGCCTCCTCTCCGCCGATGAGGTTCTCGAGACCGCCCGCCTCTTCGATGGCACGCTCGATGTCCGCCGGGTCCGAGCCCGCGGTCATCAGGCCGCCGAGCAGGGTGGGGTCGATCCTGACCGCCTCCGCAAATGCGGTGGAGAGTTGATGGACGTGATCGTGGATCCAGGGCAGCTGGGACACCGCCCTGAAGGCCACCTCGTTGGCGACGATCCAAAGACGCAGCTCTCTGTCGTCGACATCTCCGCCCTGGGCGAGGGGATGGATGTTGGGCACGACGATGCTTATCGGCCCCGGATGCTCCTGTGGGAGTCCAGCATCGAAGGAGGCGACCACCCAGGTCGACAGCGAACCGACCAGGGATCCGACCTGGAGACCGATGATTGCCGGTGCCAGCTGCGCCATGAACGGGGCGGCCGGCCCTTCGGAGGTGACCGAAGAGGCGAAGGGCTCGACGAGCGAGCCATAGGTCTCGAGATTGCGCTCCGCCCATCCCCGCGCATCGAGAGGGAGCACATCCGGCGCCGGCACGACCCGGAAGGGGGCGACCTGCTCGATCCGGTACTCGGCCAGCCGGGCCAGCTCTCGGAACTCCTCGGCGGCCCACGGCTCCACTGGCTCGGTGTCCCCCGAGAGGTGGCGGGCCACCTCGGCGGCCAGCTTCCAGTTGATCGGCCCGGGCTGGTCGAAGAGCTCGAAGAGCTTGGAGAAGAGGTCGTCGCTCACGTTCGCTCGTCCAGTACGACGATCAGGTCGGTCGGGGCGGAAGACCGGGTCACCGCCATCGTGGTGGACTCTCCGGCCCGCCGCGTCCGAAGCTCGGTGAGCAGGCTCTCCATCGAGTTCACCGGCACATCGTCAATGGCGGTGATTACGTCGCTGGTACGCCCTCCGGCCGCCTCGTATGCCGATCCCGCGCTCACCCTCGTCACCCTGACCCCAACCGGGTACTCCGCCCCATCGGCCTCGGCGAGGGCGGTCTCCCCCTGAATTCCCAGTTGGGCGTGGTGGACGACGCCTGTCTCGATCAGATCGTTGGCGACGCCAAGCGCCATGTCGATCGGGATGGCGAACCCAAGGCCTTCAGCGCCGACATCGGACACCGCGATCGCGGTGGTGATGCCCACCAGGCGGGCGGTGCTGTCGAGCAGCGCTCCTCCGGAGGACCCCCTGGTGATGGGTGCGTCGGTCTGGATCAACCCGTACAAGACCTCACCAGACTCGACTCCCAACGAACGATTCAAGGCGCTGACGATCCCATAGGTCACCGAAGGCCCGCCCTCGAGGGCGAGCGGATTCCCCACCGCCACAGCCCTCTCCCCGATGGTGAGACCGCCCGAGGAGCCGACGTCGATAGGGGTGAGGTCGCTTCGGGACACTCTGATCACGGCCAGATCGGTCAGCTCGTCCGACCCGATCAGCTCACCGTGCCACCGGCCCCCGTCGGAGAACACGACGGTGAGATCGTTGGCCTCGCTCACGACGTGATGGTTGGTGACGATGTAGCCGTCGTCGCTGTACACGACCCCACTCCCCCCACCGTCCCCGAGAAGGCCGGTGGTCTCCACGGCGATGATGCTGGGGATCGCCCTTGCCGCCACGTCGGTCACATTTCCGCTGTCGACGACCACCGAGGCCGGAGTGGAAGTGGGCGGTGGCACGGTCAAGGTCGGCGGTGGGGGATTGGTCGGCGCCGGTGGTGGCTCAGGCTCCTCGAAGACGCCCGTGAAACCGAGGATGGCCAGGGTCAGCCCGGTCCCCAGCAAGGCACCACCGATGATCCCCATGACCACGGTCCAAGAGTCGGGACGGGAATGTGGTCGGGATGGTTCGGGCCCGGAAACGTCTTCGAACCCCTCGGACGTTTCCTCCGGCTCATCACGGACCTGCGGCCCGGGTGGGCCGATGTCTGTCATAGGCTTCGGATTCTATGGACGCCGCCCGTCAACAGATCAGGGTCACGGTCGGAACCGACCCGATCGACGTCGCACCGCTGGTGAGTGAGGTGGCTCGGGCCGACTCCGGGGCCACGGTGGTGTTCCTTGGCACGGTGCGTGATCACTCCGCTGCGCACACCGACATCACCCATCTGGAGTACGAGGTCTTCGCCGAGCTGGTCGAGCCCAAGATCAGGGAGATCGTCGACGACGCTGCGGACCGGTGGCCAATCCTCGGTGCGGTCGTGGAGCACCGTTCCGGCAGGGTGGACCTGGGCCAGACCTCGGTCGCGGTGGCGGTGTCGACCGCTCATCGGGAGGATGCTTTCGCTGCGGCCCGGTTCATCATCGACGAGCTCAAGACCAGGGCCCCGATCTGGAAGAAAGAGCACTGGCCGGGTGGCTCGGAATGGAGCCCGGGCTCCTAACACCACTCAGCAGGCGGCGGGACACGGGAATGAGAATTTGATCGAACCAGCAAAGTTCGGTCGCACCCGATATTGTCCGGGGGCGTTCTGAGGAGGACAGCGGATGACGACCGTTCTGGAGCGAGCCGACGCGCCAACGGCTGATGTCGGCTTCATGACGCCACCGGCCTACGTCAGGCGGTGGGCGGCCAACCATCCCGATCTGGTGGCGATGCGGGAGAAGGACTTCGGGATCTGGCAGGAGATCACCTGGTCGGATTACTGGGAGAAGGTCCTGGATGCGGCACACGGCCTTCTCGCCCTCGGGGTCTACGAAGGCGACCGGGTTTCGATCCACTCGGAGGATCGCCCCGAGTGGGTGATCCTGGACATGGCCACGGTGGCGGTACGGGCCATCACCGTGGGCCTCTATCCGACCAACCCCCCGGCCGAGGTCGAGTATCTACTGTCCGATTCGGGTGCCGTGGTCCATCTCGTCGAGGACCAGGAGCAGGCGGACAAGGTCATGTCCGTGATCGGGTCTCTGCCCGACCTCGGCAAGATCATCCACATCGAGCCACGGGGTTTCAGGAAGTGGCGGGACGACGATCGGTTCATCGCCTGGGACGACTTCCTCGAGCTGGGCCGTGGCCATAGGCAGGCCAACCCAGGGATGGTGGAGCAGATCATGGCCCAGGCGACGGGCGACGATGTCATCACCCTGGTCTATACATCGGGGACCACCGGGCCACCGAAGGGTGCGATGTTGACGAACGCCAACTTCGCCTTCAACGCCGAGGTCCTGATTGCCAACGAGGATCGGACGCCGGACCGAAAGCCGCTCGGGCCGGAGGACATGATCCTCACCTATCTCCCGCTCTGCCATGTCGCCGAGCGGATCTTCTCCACGTGGTCGTCGGTCTCCCGCGGCCCGTGTCTCAATTTCGCCGAGTCGATCGAGACCGTGCAGCAGAACCTGAGGGAGATACAGCCGACCATCTTCTTTGCCGTGCCGCGAATATGGGAGCGGATCCACGCCTCGATCGCCATCAAGGGCCGTGACGCAACGTGGTTCAAGAGAGTCTGGTTCGGGACCGGGATGAAGATGGCTCGGTACATCGGGGACCGGCGGGTTGCCAACGACGGTGATCACACCGCGGCGAGCCGGATCGTCTACGCCATCGGGTACCCGATCGTCTTCCGCCCCCTCAAGGAGCGGATCGGCCTGCGCCGGGTGCGCTACGCGACGAGTGGTGCCGCTCCGATCGCCCCAGAGGTCCTGCGCGACTTCCTGGGCATGGGCATCCCCTTGTTCGAGCTCTACGGGATGACCGAGAACTCGGCCGTGGCTACGACCAACTACCCGGGCGCCAACAAAGTGGGGACGGTCGGCATGCCTTATCAGGGGACGGAGCTACGCATCGACGAGGACACGGGTGAGATACAGACCAGGCACCCAGGGACATTCAAGGGGTACTGGAACAAGCCGGACAAGACGGCCGAGGCTTTCACCGAGGACGGCTGGCTCAAGACCGGTGATGTCGGTGTCTGGGTGGATGGCACCCATGTCAAGATCGTCGACCGGATCAAGGACATCATCATCACGTCGGGCGGGAAGAACGTCTCTCCATCCGAGATCGAGAACTCGCTGAAGGTCTCCCCCTATGTCAAAGAGGCCATGGTGATAGGGGACGGGCGGAAATACCTCACCGCGCTCATCGCCATCGAATCAGAGGTCGTGGGTGACTGGGCGACCCGACGGCAGATCCCTTACACGACGTATCGGGACCTGACCACCAAGACCCCGGTCATCGAGCTGATCCAGGGGGTCGTCGACGAAGTGAATCAAAAGACTTCTCATCTGGAGAACATCAGAAAGTTCCGCCTCATCCCGAAGGAGCTCGACCATGAGGACGGTGAGCTCACCGCGACCCAGAAACTGAAGCGGAGCTCGATGAGCTCGATGTTCGGTGAACTGATCGAGGATATGTATCGGTCGTGACCATCGGTCTCGTCGTTCTGGCACAGGCGACCGCGGATGGCAATGCGTTTGCCCAGATGCTGGTGGACGGGATCAGCTTTGGGGCCATCTACGCCCTGCTCGCCATGGGTTTCGTGATCATCTTCAAGTCCACATCGGTGATCAACTTCGCCCACGGCGCCCTGACCGGGCTCGGTGCCTTCCTGATCGCGGCCTTCGCCACCGTGCTCGACTTCCCCGGCCGGTATCTCACGTTTCTCCCCGAGTGGGCGCAGTGGACCGTGAACGTCCTGACCGCCCTGGTCGCAGCAGCCCTGTTCGGCATTCTCCTCGAGCGAGTCTTCCTACGCCCGATGGTCGGCGAGGCCCTGTTCGCCGTCGCCATCGTGACTCTCGGCGTCGACATCGTGGTACGGACCATCACCAACGACTGGATCGGGACACAGCCGCGGCCGCTGGGAGCCCCCTGGGGCCTCGAGGTCGTCGACCTCGGTTGGGTTCGCATCGCCTGGTCGGAGGTGATCCAGATCCTGGTCACGATCATCCTGCTCGGGGCGATCGCCTTCTTCCTTCGCTCGCGGACCGGTGTGGCCATGCGCGCCACCGCATTCGATCAGGAGACGGCGCGAGCCCAGGGGGTCAACGTGGGCAGGATCTTCTCCGTGGCCTGGGCCATCGCCGCCTTCCTCGCCGGGGTGGCGGGACTCTTCTATTCGATCTTCCCTCGAAGAGCCACCGGGGTCGACCAGGCAACCGCATTCATCGCCTTCCGCGCCTTCCCTGCGGTGATCATCGGCGGCCTCGATTCGATACCGGGCGCGGTGGTGGGCGGCTTCGCCGTGGGGATCGCCGAGTCCGCCGCCAACACCTATCTCACGTTCGAGTTCCTCGGCAACGGCTTTCCCGGCATCGTCGGCTATCTCCTGATGATGGTGGTGCTGTTGATCCGGCCCTATGGCCTCTTGGGCACACCGGAGATCCGACGGGTATGAGAGGTCGGCCGCTCCTCTACACGACGTACGAGGCCGACCAGGCCCTGCTCAACACGACCACCAAGAAGGTGATGCTCGGCCTGCTTCTCGTGGTGCTGGCCACCATCCCCTTCCAGGTGGTACCGGGGTTGGACTTCCTCGGGTCCGACGATTGGCTCCGTCTCCTGTCGACGACGGCCATCTTCGTCGTCGGTGCCCTCGGACTGAATCTGCTCACCGGTCTCGCCGGTCAGGTCTCGCTCGGGCATGCGTTCTTCATGGGGGTGGGCGCCTACACGGCGGTGTGGCTGGGTGGTCCCGAGGACGGGCCGCTACTCGGCCTCGGGCTGCCCATCTGGATCTGGCTCCCTGCTGCCGGGATCGTCGCCGCCCTGATCGGCGTTGCCGTCGGTCCCACGGCGGTGCGGGTCCGGGGTCTCTACCTGGCCATCGTGACTCTCGGACTGGTCTTCATCGGCGACTACGTGTTCCGCAACTGGGACTCACTGAGCGGAGGGGCGCAGGTGGGCAGAGACTTCCCGCCGCTCCAGTTCCGGCTCTGGAAGGAGGAGGAGCCGCTGATCGACTTCACGACTCCAGGGACGTGGTTCGGCGTGGAGGTCTCGGGCCTGGCCAAGTCCTTTTTCCTGCTGATCGCGATCGCAGCGCTGTTCACCCTCCTCGCCAAGAACCTGCAGCGAACGAGAGTGGGACGAGCCTTCATGTCGATTCGGGACCGGGACATCGCCGCCGAGATCATGGGTGTGGACGAGTTCGGCTACAAGCTGCTCGCCTTCGGGATCTCCTCCTTCTTCGCAGGGATCTCCGGGGCCTTGCTCGCATCGTTCGTTGTCCGTGTCATCCCGGAGCGATGGGACCTGTTCCTCTCCGTCCAGTTCATCGCGATCATCCTCATCGGAGGGGCCGGCACGGTAACCGGCGCCATCCTCGGGTCTGCCTTCGTGGTGCTATTGCCCCGTTTGGTGGGGGACTTCACCCAGTGGCTCCAGTCGGTGGCCCTGGGAGATGGGTTCGGGTCGGCAATCGCCAATGTGTTCGTGGCCACTACGCCCAACGACTTCGGCCTGGTCAACACGTTCGCGGGGATCGGCCCGGGTCTATCCGTGGCACAGCTCAACCTCGTCATATACGGTCTGTTGATCATCGGCTTTCTGATCTTCGAGCCGCTCGGGCTGTACGGGATCTGGCTTCGCATTCGGAACTATTGGAAGGGTTGGCCGTTCACCTATTGAGCGGTCGGACGAGGGCGTTGCCCTCGAAGCAAACAGAGGAGGAAGGAACGGAATGAGAAACAAGCCCAAGTGGCTGGCCCTTTTCCTGGTCCTCGGCCTGGTGCTCGCCGCCTGTGGCGGCGGTGAGGGTGGCGACACGACCACCACCGCCGCCGCGGAGGAAGAGGCGACGACCACGGCTGCGGCGGAGGAGGAGCCGACGACCACGGCTGCGGCGGAGGAGGAACCGGCTGAGATCGCCACCGACGTCGGGGTCGACCTGGAGGCGGGGACGATCACGATCGGGCTGTTGTCCGATCTGAGCGGGCCCTTCTCGCCGCTGGTGCAGATCATCAACACCGGTCACGACCTCTACTGGGCATCGGTCAACGAGGCCGGCGGGGTCAACGGCCTCAACGTCGAGCTCGAGGTCCGGGACACCGGCTATGTCGTGGACACCCACGTCCAGCTCTACGAGGAGCTCAAGTCACAGGTGGTCGCCTTTGGTCACTCCACCGGGTCTCCGCACACGGTGGCGATCAACTCGTCGCTCCAGGCGGACGGGATCCTGGCCATACCCCTCACCTGGTACTCGGGTTGGTCTGACCCGGCCATCAACTCCAACCTCGTGCCGCACGGTGTGCCCTACTGCATCGAGGCGATGAACATGATCGAGTACCTGACCACTCAGGCTCCCGAGGCGACCACCATCGCCATCGCGTCCAGCCCGGGTGACTACGGACAAGACTCGAATGCAGGCGCGGTCATGGTCGCCGAGGCGCTCGGTCTCGAGGTCGTCTACGACGGCACCGGCACCATCGTCGCCACCGACCCGGCCACCCTGGCCGAGGCCGCCAACGGCATCGCCGGTTCGGGTGCGGAGCTGGTCTGGGTGACGACCGACCCGACCTCGTTCGGTGGTGTCTACGGGCAGGCGCTGGCCGCAGGTTTCTCGGGGGCGCTCTGGTCCGGGGCCGGGCCCTCGTGGAACCCCGCCCTGATCGGGCCGGACTCGCCGATCGCCGAACCGCTGGCCAACGACTTCTACATCTCCCAGTACTACGCGCCATGGGCGGCGGATTCGCCGGGCAACCAGATGGTGCGTGACCTCGTCGAGGCCGCCGGGGCCCCGCCACTCGACTACTACGCCGAGGGTGTGATCGAGGCCAAGATCATGCATGAGGCGCTGCTGGCTGCCTACGAGGCGGGTGACATGACCCAGACCGGGGTGCTGAATGCGGCCAAGAGCCTGGAGTCGGTGACCTTCGACGGGCTCGCCCCCGACGAGACCTATGTCGGTGAGGCCAACGACAGGTTGCAGAGGCTGCAGTTCATCTCCCGGCCCGACCTCGAAGGGCTGGCCGGGGGCACTTCGACCGGCGCCACGCTGGTCGAGTCCGACTACACGTCGCCCACCGCTGCCGCATTCCAGTTCGACGCTGCCTGCTTCGCCCTCGAGGCGGGCTGATTCGGTTGATCGTTGTGGGCGGCCTCGGGCCGCCCACAACGGTTCGATGAGAGGATCGGGTTGCTAGCAGTCGAGAACCTGGAGGTCGTCTACAACGACGTCGTGCTGGTCCTTCGCGGCGTGTCGCTCGCGGTGCCCGATGGCAAGATCGTCGCGCTGCTCGGCACCAACGGCGCCGGCAAGACGACCACGTTGCGGGCGATCACCGGGCTGCTCGACATCCACGAAGGAGAGGTGACCAAGGGAGAGATCAGCTTCGACGGGGCGCAGATCACCGAGGAGGATCCCTCCAACCGGGTGCGGCGGGGGATAAGCCAGGTGATGGAGGGCCGCAGGGTCTTCGTCGAGATGACGGTCGAGGAGAATCTCCGGGCCGGGGCTCATACCAACCGCGATGGAGAGCGGGTCAAGGAGGCGCGGGAGCGAGTGATGACGTTGTTCCCCAGACTCGCCGATCGACGTCAGGCGACCGCCGGCTACCTGTCCGGGGGCGAGCAGCAGATGCTGGCCATCGGCCGCGCCCTCATGCAGGACCCCAAGTTGCTCATCCTGGACGAGCCCTCCCTGGGCCTGGCCCCACTGCTCGTCCAGGAAGTGCGGGACATCATCGTTGAGATAAACCAGCAAGGGACCTCGGTGCTCCTCATCGAACAGAACGCCAAGATGGCCCTGTCCATCGCCGACTACGGCTACATCATGGAGACCGGGAAGGTGGTGATGGACGGTGACCCCGCCAAGTTGTTGAAGGACGAGGATGTCAAGGAGTTCTATCTCGGCCTCCACGCCACAGGTGAAAAGAAATCGTTCCGCGACGTGAAGCATTACAAGCGCCGCAAGCGGTGGCTCTCGTGAGCGGGAAGCTGCTTCAGCGTCGGGCAGAGCGATCCGGCCCGAAGAGTTACCAGCACCTCCTCGAGGTGAAGGACGTCCATCTCGCCTTCAAGGGGGTCAAGGCCATCGCCGGCGTGTCCTTCCACGTCGACGACGGAGAGCTGTTCGCCATCATCGGCCCCAATGGGGCGGGGAAGACCTCCCTCTTCAACGTCGTCAACCAGGTGTACGAGCCGCAGCAAGGTGACGTCCGGTGGAAGGGGGAGAGCCTCATGGGGCTCAAGCCGAACCAGACGGCCGAACGGGGGATCGCCCGCACCTTCCAGAACATCGCCCTGTTCCCCCACATGACGGTGATCGAGAACCTCCTGACGGGGCGCCACGTCCGGATGCGCTCCTCCTGGCTCGCCGGCAGCGTCTGGCTGGGGAAGGCGAAGCGCGAGGAGATCGAAAATCGGGAGATCGTCGAGGACATCATCGACTTCCTCGAGATCGAGCAGTGGCGCAAGTACCCGGTCGGTCTGTTGCCCTACGGGATCCAGAAGCGGGTCGAGCTGGGTCGTGCGCTGGCCATGGACCCCGAGCTGCTGATGCTCGACGAGCCGGTGGCAGGGATGAACCTCGAAGAGACCGAGGACATGGCCCGGTTCATCCTCGACGTCCAGGATGAGCTCGGCATCGCGATCCTCCTGGTCGAGCACGACATGGGTCTGGTGATGGACATCGCCGACCGCATCCTCGTCGTCGACTTCGGCAAGCCCATCGCCGAAGGCACCCCCCAATCCGTCCAACACAACCCCAATGTGGTCAAGGCCTACCTGGGGGAGGAAGTGGAGACGGTTACCTGACTCATCACGGCCTGGGGTACTCCCCGACCATCTTCCAGGCGGCGGGGAGGAGGAGGCCGGCGGCGGTGGCCTTGATGATGTCGCCGAGGATGAAGGGGACGACCCCGGCGAGCACCGCCTCGGAAAGAGTCATGTCGAGCAGGATCATCAGCCCTGCGACACCGAAGGCGTAGATGATGAAAGATCCAGCGATGAACGCGGTGAACATCGTAGGAAACGTGCGGTCCTGGCGACGCTCCGCCATGTGCCCGACGACCCCCGCCGCCACGATGAAGCCGATCAGGTACCCGCTGGTGCCTGCCGCGCTGGCCGTTTCCCACCCCGACGCACCACCGGAATAGACCGGTAGCCCCAGGGCACCCGCCACGACGTAGACCGCCTGTCCCGCCGCCCCCAGGACGGCGCCGAGTGCGGCGCCGGTGAGAAGCACAGCGAATGTCTGACCGGGGATCGGGACGGGAGTGAAGGGGAGATGGATCTC
>JAICNB010000031.1 GCA_025928935.1 Acidimicrobiia bacterium | reverse complement strand
TCGACGTAATCGAGACCGGAGTCCATTCGGAGCAGGTCTTCGATGCTCACCGACTCGGCGTCGCCGGGCTCCAGCTCGGGCAGATAGCGGGTCACCGGGTCGTCCACCGAGTCGATCAGACCTTGCTCCACAGCGGCGCCGATCAGTAGCGACGTGACCGACTTGGTGACGGAGAACAGCATCGAGGTCTCGGCGGGCCCGTGATCGGCTCCGTACCACTCGTCGACGATCACGCCGGAGCGGGCAACGACCCATCCCAGCGTCCCGGTCTCCGCCAGTAGCTGGTGGAGATCGGCGTCGGTGCCGTCGATGGAGACCTCTTCGATCGCTGCAGCTTCTTCATCAACAGCCCACGGACTGGAGTTGGGGCTGGCGAACAATTGGCGCCCCGGGTACTCGAGATGGTCCCAGACGGTGGTGGTGCCATGGGTGACGACGCGCCATACGCTCACCGGCCCGATGGCGATGGCCCAGACCACCAAGAGCGATCCGATCGCCGCGAGCAGCCATGACCCGCCCTTTTTCAACTTGTCCACATCGTGTTGGCCGGCCGCTAGCGGCTCTCCAGGGCCTCGATCAGCTTGGGCAGGACCTTGTGGACGTCGCCGACAACCCCCAGGTCGGCGATGGAGAAGATCGGAGCGTCGGCGTCCTTGTTTATGGCGATGATCGTCTTCGCGTCCTTCATCCCCACCAGATGCTGCATCGCACCGGAGATCCCGCAGGCGATATAGACCTCCGGCTTCACCGTCTTCCCGGTTTGGCCCACCTGCTTGGAGTAGGGGACCCATCCGGCGTCGACGATGGCCCTGGTCGCTCCCGTTGCGCCCTTGAGCTGCTTGCCCAAGCGCTCGACCAGCTCGTAGGCATCGGCCGAGCCCAACCCCCGCCCTCCGGAGACGACGATCGAAGCCTCACCGAGCTGCGGGCCCTCACGTTCTTCCACATGTGTCTCTGTGATCCGACCCTCGGCTGCTCCGATATCCGGGAGCTCGAGCTTCTCGATTGTGGGGGCGTCGCCGCCGACCGCCTCCGCCACGAACGACTTGGGCCGGGCCAGCACGATGTATGGGCCCTGAGATGCGCTGGCCGTGGCGATCTGAGTTCCGCCCAGGATCTCATGGTCGGTCTCGACCCCGCCGCCGGTAAGCCGCACGTCGCTGGCATTGGAGAGGACACCGACCCCGAGTCGAGCCGCGAGGCGCCCTGCGATGTCGCGGTCGTTGTATGCCTGGCCCATCAGGATCAGCTCGGGCGGGTCAGAACCGGCACGATCGGCCAGTGCGGCCGCCACCGGCCCGGACGGGAGACGATCACCCCCGTCGAGATGGAGGACAGCCCGGGCCCCGTGATCGCCGAGGATGGAAAAGACCTCATCAGATCCGGGTCCGAGCAGGACGACGGTGGCGTCGCCGAGTTCCCGGCCCTTGGCCAGAAGCTCGAGGCCGAGGCTGGTCGGCCCGTCCCCTTCCTGCTCCACGAACACCCACACCGCGGGCATTCAGATCACCTTCCTCTCGGCGAGGAGGGCGACGATGGCCTCGTGGGCGTCGCCATCGTCTTCGATCTTGCGGCCGGCCGTTCGCTCGGCGGCGTCGACGATGGAGAGCACGAGTTGCTCCGGGGCGCGCTCCGCGCCCAGGTCACCCATGGACAGGGTCTCGATCGACTTCTTCTTGGCGTCCATGATCCCCTTGAAGGTGGGGTAGCGGGGCTCCACCACGCCTGCGGTCACCGAGACGACGGCGGGGAGACTCGAGGTGACCACGTCGTATCCGGCGACGGTCTGGCGATGGATCGTCACCGAGCCTTCATCCACCTCGACCTTCGTTGCGTAGGTGAGGGCGGGAACATCGAGGATCTCGGCCAACATCTGAGGCACGACGCCTGAATAACCGTCGGTCGACTCGGTCCCAGCGATGACGAGACCGAACTCCCGCCGGCCGACTGCGGCGGCGAGGACCCGGGCGGTGGTGAGAGCATCCGACCCTCGCAACGAGGTGTCTTCGATGAGGATCGCATCGTCGGCTCCCATGGCCAGCGCCTGGCGGATGCCTTGGCCCGAACCGGCCGGGCCCATGCTCACCACCGTAACCGTCCCGCCGGAGGGCTCGACGAGCTGGAGGCCCATCTCGACTCCATACCGATCGGTGTCGTCGAGGATCTGCTCCTCGGGACGAATCAACCAATTGGTCCCCTCCTCGAGGCGATAGGGGGTGGCCGGGTCGGGGATCTGCTTGACGCAGACGATGACGTTCATACGCGGACCCTCATCTCCATGACTATTCGTGGCTCTGGTGCCGGGCGATGGTAACGAGCCAGTTCCTCTCTTGAGTAGACGCTCAAAATCTTCGAATCAGCTTGTGGCCTCGATACGCTCGATGATCAGGTCCTGCGGTTTCGGCGGCTCGTCCTCGATGGCCCACGCTGAGGCAAGCAAGTCACGTTGGGCGTCCCACTTGGCCTGATCGGAGTAGCGGACCCGGGCGAGCGTGTCGCCCGTCGAGACTGTGGCGCCCACTTTCGCCTCGACGGTGATCCCGACTCCGGGATCGATGTCGTCCTCCTTGCGATCGCGACCGGCTCCGAGCCGGGTGGCGGCAACGCCCACGGTCAGGGCGTCGCAACCGGTGATGAACCCGCTTCGGTTCGCAGTGAGGATCGCCTCATTGGCGCATGTCGGGAGGAGGTCGGGGTTCTCGATCACTGACGGATCGCCGCCCTGGGCGACTGCCACCTCGATCAGCTTCTCCAGCGCCGCGCCTGAGTCGATCGCTTGCTTGAGGCGCTCCCGGCCACCTTCGATGCCGGCTATCTCCATCATCACCTCACCGAAGGCCATGGTTAGCTCGATCACGTCCTCCGGGCCCCCGCCCTTCAGGACCTCGATCGATTCCCTGACCTCATTGGCGTTACCCACCTCCCGACCCAGGGGCTGACCCATCCAGGTGATCAAGGCGACGGTTCGCACCCCATGTCGGGCTCCGATGTCGACCATGGTCTGGGCTAACGCGCGGGACTCCTGAAAGGCCTTGATCGACGCGCCTGAGCCAGTTTTGACGTCGAGAAGAAGCCCATCGAGGCCCTCGGCCAGCTTCTTGGACATGATCGAGGAGGCGATCAAAGGGATGGAGGGCACGGTCCCGGTGGCGTCGCGCAGCTCGTAGAGCTTGCGGTCCGCCGGGACCATCGTCCCCGTCGCTCCGGCGAGAACCAGCCCGTGCTGGAGAAGGGTGGAGCGAAACCGGTCCGAGTCCAGGCGGGTGGCGAAGCCGGGGATAGTCTCCAGCTTGTCGAGTGTTCCTCCGGTGTGACCCAGCCCACGCCCTGAGATCATCGGGACAGCTACCCCGACCGAAGCCACCAGTGGGGCGAGCGGGATCGAGATCTTGTCTCCAACTCCGCCGGTGGAGTGCTTGTCGACCTTGGACGCTGGAATGTCGGAGAAGTCCATCACCTCTCCGGAGTGGAGCATCGCCTCGGTCCAGACGGCCAACTCCTCGCCGTCCAAGCCGTTGAAGAAGATGGCCATGGCCATCGCCGCCATTTGGTAGTCGGTGACGACGCCCTCGGTGTAGGCCGTGATCAGCCACTCGATGGCCTCCGGAGTCAGTTCCCGGCGGTCTCTCTTGGCCTCGATCAATTCGACTGCGGAGAACGCCATGTGGGTGACGTTATCCGGATCGGATCAGGCGACCGCGGGCCCGGCCGGGCTCAGCCCGCGCAGAGCGGTGTCGATCGCCTGGCGGAAGATGTCCTCACCGGCGTCCCGCTTGTCGAAGAGCCAGCCCGACAATGGCCTTGGGGCGGCGTGGGTCAGCTCCAAGCTGATCGCGCCATGTGCCGCCGTCCATAGTGTGTAGGCGCCCACGAGCGTGCTCTCCGCCTCGATGGCGCCCTGGTCGAGGGCGGCCCGCACGGCATCGAGGACGGGCGAGAAGGTGGTCTCCAGCACTTCGGCCCTGAGGTCGGCGGATGGGTCGAATCCGACGACTCGCTCGAACATCAGCCAGTAGAGAGCCGGGTTGGCCACTGCGAACCGCCGGTAGGCGAGACCGAGCGCTCGCAGATGTCGGATCGGGTCCGGGCTCGGCTCGACTGACGACAGGGCCAGTCTCAGGCGCTCGTATCCGGCGGTGTAAACCGCCTCGAGCAGGCCGATCTTGTCCCCGAACCGGGAATAGACGCACATCGTGGAAACATGAGCCGCGCCTGCCACTCGGCGGAGCGCCAACGCCTCGACACCCTGGTCGGCGAGCAGCCGGATCGCCGCGTCGATCAGATCGGTCCTGGTCTTGTCCGGTTGTCGGGTAGATGTTGTCATCGGGGATTGCCAATCTGGATAACACTGAGTATAACAGCTGTTATGGTGATGGGAAGTGGCGACAGAGGTGGCCGCAGGAGGGGCGGAAGTGGGCGCAGGACCAACCTCACGCTTGCCGGCCTGTTGGTCACGGCAGTGGTGAGCGGGTTGGCCAGCCAGGCGGTCGGTGTCGATTGGCCCCTCGACCTGGCGGTGGTACACGGTGCGGTTGCCCTCGGCATCCTCCTCCTCGCCCCATGGAAATCCACCATCGTTCGACGCGGCCTGAGCCGGCGCCGGCCCGGCCGTTCGTTCTCGCTGATCCTGCTCACGGTGGTCCTCACCACTCTGGCCACAGGGCTGCTCCATGCCCAGGGCGACATCTCACGGATAGGCCCGGTCACCGTGATGCAGATCCATGTCGGTGGTGGGTTGCTGGGCCTCGGCCTCGCCATCGACCACTTTCGACGTCACCCGGTCAAGCCGCGTCATTTCGACCTCGACCGGCGAGCCTTCCTCCGCGCCTCGGCGCTCACCGCCGCGGCGGCGACCTTATGGCTCACCTGGGAGGGGACACTTCAGGCCCTGGCTGCCCCGGGCCGGGATCGGCGGTTCACCGGCATGCACGAGCGGGGATCGGGCGATCCCTCCGGTTTGCCTACCACTTCGTGGCTGGACGATCGGGTGCCATCGATCGACGGCCGGGAATGGTCGGTCGAGGTTGCCGGCAACCGCCTCACCCTGGCCGATCTCGAGACGATGCCACAGGAGACCTTCCCCGCAATCCTCGACTGCACCGGTGGGTGGTACTCCGAGCAGGAGTGGGCCGGGGTCCGTCTCGACCGGCTGATCGATGGCGCGGGCAGCCGCAGCTTTGTCGCCTGGTCGATGACCGGGTACGCCCGGAGATACCCGATCGCCGACCTCGACAGCACCTGGCTGGTCACCCGTCTCGGAGGTGAGCCGCTAGCCCCGGGTCACGGATATCCAGCCCGGATCGTGGCACCCGCCCGCCGTGGCTTCTGGTGGGTGAAATGGGTAGACAGGATCGAGTTGTCGCCGCTGCCCTGGTGGGCTCAGTCCCCGTTCCCGCTCACCTGAGCCCTCCCTGAGAGATCAGATCAGCCTCTCTCCACCGGCACATTGACCAGCGACCCGTATTCGGTCCAGGAGCCGTCGTAGTTCTTGACGTCGGCGTGGCCGAGCAGCTCGGTCAGGACGAACCAGGTGTGCGAGGAGCGCTCGCCGATGCGGCAGTAGGCGATGATCTCGCCACCGGTGACCCCGGCGCCCTCGTACAGCTCCCTCAGCTCCTCCTCCGACTTGAACGTGCCGTCTTCATTGGCGGCTTTGCCCCACGGGATGTTCTTTGCCCCCGGGATGTGGCCGGCCACGTAGGGCTGCTCCTGGGGCAGGTGATCGGGTGCGATCTTCTCGCCGCTGTACTCCTCCGGGGAACGCACGTCGACCAGGGTCGCCTGGCCCAGGATGTCGAGCACGTGGTCACGGAAGGCACGGACCTCGGGCCGCTCGGCGCCGCTGATCGCGAACTCGGTCGGGGTGATGGGAGGCAGCTCCGACTCGAGGGGAAGGGAGTCGATCTGCCATTTCTTGCGCCCGCCGTCGAGCAGCTTGACGTTGTCGAAGCCGCGGTACTTGAGCAGCCAGTATGCGTAGGCGGCGAACCAGTTGTTGTTCCCGCCGTAGAGGACCACGGTGGTGTCCGGTCCGACGCCGGCCCCCGAGAGCAGCCTGCTGAATCCCTCCTGGTCGAGATAGTCGCGCCGGGTCTCGTGATGCAGATCGTCGGACCAACTCCAGGCGATGGCACCCGGGATGTGGTCTTTGTCGTACACGGTGGCGTCTTCGTCCACCTCGATGACCCGGATGTTGGGGTCGCTCAGGTTCTCCTTGAGCCACTCGGTGGTGACGAGTGCATCAGGGTTTGCATATGCCATGTGTCAATGCTCCTTGGAAGTCGAAGAACGGCTCTGTGAACGGAAAGGGCGATTCACCCAAGCTCCCTTCACAGAATCAGACGCCGGGAGGTCTTGCTCTCGGGTGGTGGCGTCTTCAGGAGCGCTGACGGCGCATGCTGTCTGCGCTCGGGTCTGCCACCCGAGAGCTTCCACAGAGACACATGCACATCGTCATCTGAGACACGTCGGAACGTTATGCACAGGCGGGGGTGAAGTCAATGTGAGTCGTCTCTGGTGGCGAAGGCCGTCTCCGGTGTCACGACGTCACCTCGCCGGAACACGGTCCCGACCGCTAGGGACCGGCTCAGCCAATCAGGCCCTCGAACTCGGGCACTCCCAACGCCAGATTGATGTTCTGCACGGCCTGGACGGCCGCCCCCTTGAGCAGGTTGTCCTCTGCTGCGATGACCACGGCATTTCTGCCGTCGGCGCTCATCTCGAAGCCACCGACGATCACACCTAGATGGCCGGCCCCATCTCGGAGCTCGGGGATCTCGGCACTGATCTCGACGAGTGGCTCCTCTGCGTAGGCGGAATCGAACCGGGCCCGCAGCTCGTCGACGCTCATCGGTCGTCCCAACGGCACGTGGGCGGTGACGAGAAGGCCCCGGAAGGCGGGGTGGACATGTGGGATGAAGCGGAGGGGGAGGCCGAGATGGCGGACGGACTCCTTCTCGTGGTTGTGATCGATCAGCTTGTACGGGATCAGGTTGTCGGCGAGACGATCCGGGTCGTTGTGAGGACCCGGGGTGGTCCCTGCCCCCGAGTACCCGGACACGCCGAAGATGGCCGGCACCCCGTCGACGCCGTCGACCAGGGGAGCCAGGGCGATCTGGGCCGCGGTGGCGTAGCAACCAGGATTGGCGATCCGGCTCGCCCCTCTGAGCTTCTCACGAAACAGCTCGGGCAGCCCGTACACCCAATCGTCATCGAGACGATGGTCGAACGAGATGTCGACGACGACCGTTCCGGGACCGACCACCCCCACATAGGGGTCGCCCGCACCGTCGGGTAACGCCAGCACCACCACATCGGCCTCCCGTTTGGCGAGCCCGTCGGGGTCTATCCATTCGAACCGGAGGCCTTCCTGCCCGGGCACCGCCTCTCCGGTGAGCTCGCGGGAGCCCGCAAAGACGAGCTCCAGCGAAGGGTGGCCGTTGATCAGACGGACCAACTCGGCTCCGGTGTGGCCTCTGGCCCCGACCACGCCGACGGTGTGCCGGTCACTCATCCCATTCACTCGTCATCCCCCACGAACGAAGCGGTCAGGTCGGCAATGGCCTCGACCCGGGGGGCGATGCTGGCGAAGTCGGTCTCACCCCTCCAGAAGACGGTCCATGGCCCCCTTTTCACCGACCCGTCGGCTTCCTCGGCGTAGAAGGAGTTGAACCGGTTGTCTGTCCGTGAGCGCCAATAGAGGACGGGGTGATCGGCAACCAGCTGCGCCCAGACGGTTCGGGCCAAACCCTCGCCTCGGGCGTCCTCGAGGATGGCGAACTTGTCGAGGTAGTCGATGTCGCCGATCCGGGTCACGATGGCACCGGCACGGAGACTCTCGGAAAGATAGGCAGTGTCGAGGTCGAGCCCGCCCCACCAGCCATCCTTCAGACCCCGGCCAAATGCCTCCTCCACCAGCTTGACCACCTGGCTGCCGTCGATGGCGTCACGATCCGTGAACCGATTGATCAGCTCACCCTTGCGGACGAGGGTTCCCGACCCGCCATGGGTGAAGAGCTCTTTGACCAGGCCCGATGGGGTAGTGATCGAAACCGAGGTGGACAGCGGGGTGTCGTCGAGGAGCCTCTTGATCTCGGCCAGCTTGAGACGCATTCCCGAGTGGACCCAGCCCTGCGCCATGAGATGTTGGTAGTCGGAGGCGAGATTGATCGATTCGATTACCCGGCCCTGGTCGTCGAGCAGTCCCCCGACATCGACCAGGAAGATGATCTTCAGGGGCTGCACTGCGTGGACCAATGCCCGGGTCGCCGAGTCTGCGTTCATGTTGACGATCTGGCCACCGGGAGCCACTCCGAGACATGTGAGGATCGGGATGGCACCCGAATCGACGATCGATCGGATCAGGGCGATGTGCACCTCGGTCGGCTCGCCCACCAGGCCGTACTTCCCCCGATCGACATAGTCGGCCTCGAAGGCGCCGGCGGTGAGGCCGTGGGCGGCGACGCCCTGCTCCCTGATCGCCTCCACCAGGAGGATGTTCTGCTCGATGAAGGTGTCCCGGGCGGCGTCCAACACGTCGGGGTCGGTGACACGGAGGCCGTCGATCTTCGTCGACTCGATGCCACGCTCCTCGAGCCGCTGGTCGAGCTGGTGCCCCCCGCCGTGGATCACGATGGGCGTGAGGCCGACGGTGTGGAGGAAGGCGAGGGCCGCCGCCGTCTCCTCCAGGTGGTCGGCCAGGATCGCCCCGCCGATCTTGATCACGGCGAACCGTGATCGGTCCACCTCGGAGAAGCGCTGCAGATAGGAGCGGATCTCACGACCGTCGCTCATGTTGGACAGGAGGTGGACGATGGTTTGGCGCACGTCCCGATTGGGCGTGGTGAAAAGGCGCTCCGGGGGCACCTGATCCGAGCTCATTGGTCGATCAGAGTGGTCATGATGGCCTTCTGGACGTGGAGCCGGTTCTCCGCCTCGTCATAGGCGATGCAACCCGGGCCGTCGAACACCTCGTCGGTCATGATGACGTTGCGCCGCATGGGGAGACAATGGCTGACCACGGCATCATTGGTCATCGCCATCTTGTGTGAGTCGACGATGAAGTCCTGGTGCTTGTCCCGGATCGGCTTTTCCTCTTCCCAGCGCCCGAAGAAGGGGAGGGCCCCCCAGCTCTTGGCGTAGACGATGTCGGCGCCGTCGTAGCCGGCTTCGATGTCATGGGTCACCGAGACACTTCCCCCATGGGCGCCGGCATCACGGGTGGCGATGTTCATGTAGCGATCGTCGAGGAGGAACTCTTCGGTCGGGCACAGCAAGGTGACGTTCATGCCGAACTTGGCGGCGATCATGAGCGCCGAGTTGGCAACAGCCGTGTTGAGCGGCTTGGGGTGATAGCTCCAGGTGAGCAGATAACGCTTGCCGTCGAGGGTGCCGAGGCGCTCCTGGAGGGCCATAACGTGGGCCAGCTCCTGACAGGGATGGGTGATCGTCTCCATGTTGATCACCGGCACGTCGGCATGTGTGGCGAACGCGTGCAGGATCGTGTCCTTTCGGTCTTCCTCCCACGTCTCGAACTTGGGGAAGGCCCGGATCCCTATCAGATCGCAGTAGCGGGAGAGCACCTTGGCCGCCTCCTTGACGTGCTCCTCGGCGTCGTCGAGCATCACTGCCCCCTCTTCGAACTCGAGGGGCCACATCCCGCCCGAGGGGGAGAGGACCACGGCGTGCCCGCCCAGCTGGCGTGCCCCCACGTCGAACGAAGTGCGGGTGCGCAGTGAGTTGTTGAGGAAGAGGAGGGCGACGGTCTTGCCTTCGAGGGCATCGCCGTACGGGCTCTCCTTGAGACGGCGCCCCTCGTCGACCATCGTCTGGAGCTCTTCGCGGGTCCAATCGAAGGTGTTGAGGAAGTGCCGCATCGAAGAATTGTATGCCCGGCGGTTTCCGCTCCCAGCTCCCACCCAAACCGTATCCCGTGTGCGTCCGTCGACCCGTGGCGGGGGCCCGCACACGGGATGCGATCAGGTGGTTTCCACCTCGTATCCCTTTTCCACCCAGGCCGTCAGCCCTCCGGTGATGCTGTGGGCGTCGCGGTATCCGAGCGAGTTGATGTAGAGAACGCCGGGGAGGGAGATGTTCCCACGCGCACAAACGGTGAGCACAGGTCTGTCCAGGTCCGACGGTAGGAGGTCCTGGTTGTCGGGCAGGTCGAGGAGCGGGATGTTCACCGCCCCAGGCATGTGCCCCTGGGCGAACTCATCGGCCGACCGCACGTCGACGACGAACGGCTGCTCCGCCTCCAGCCGATAGCGGGCCGCTTCCACGTCGACGGTGAGATGTGGGTTGTGCCGGGTGTGCTCGATGATTGCGTCGAACAGCTCCTCCCTTCGGCTCTTGGCCCGGGGAAGCGCGGTCGGCGCCAGGCCGGGAATGTGTCTGGCCATCGACGATGCGTACTTGAACACGTTGTCGGGGAACATCACCACCACGCGGGTGTCGGGAGCGTCGGGGATGGTGGACAGGGCACCGGCGAGGGCCATGCCCGAACTGGGCCCGGCGGGAATGCTCTCCTCCCGATTGAGACGCAGGGTGAGCGCATAGGCGTCCTCGTTGTTGATCTCGACCATCCCGTCGTATGCGTCGGGTAGGAAGAACTCGGTCTGCTTCAGCTGGCGGATGCTCCGCACCCCGGGGATGTCGTGGCCCTCGGCGGGATGGACCCCGATCACCTGGATCTCCGCGCTCTGCTCCTTGAGGAAGCGGCCGGTCCCGGTGATCGTCCCGCAGGTGCCCATCCCGGCCACGAAGTGGGTGATGGAGCCTTCGGTCTGACGCCAGATCTCCGGTCCCGTCGTTCGGTAGTGGGCGTCGGGGTTGGAACTATTTCCGTACTGATTGAGCATCAGGAAGTCGGGCTTCTCGGCGATCTCCGTCGCCCGGGCGATGGCGCCCTCGGGCGCCCACGGGGCCGGGCACAGGTCGTCCTCGAGCTCTTCGACCGTCGCACCGAAGAAGCGCAGCATCGTGCGCTTCTCGATCGGGATGGCGCTGGATAGGGGGGTGGTCAGGTCGTAGCCGAGCAGGTTGCCGATCATGGCCAGGCCGAGACCTGTGTTGCCGGATGTCGGCTCGACCAGGTCCTCGTCGGTGAGCTCGCCCCGTTCACGGGCCTGCTGGATCATGCTGGCTGCGATCCGGTCCTTGACCGAGCCAAAGGGGTTGTACCACTCCAGCTTGGCGTACACCTCGGTGTGCTCGAAGGGCACGACGTGGTTCAGCCTGACCAGGGGCGTCGGGTTCTCGGCGTTCGAGAGCAGCCCCAGCATCGAGTCGTAGATGCGGAGTGAGTGGTCGTTCAAAGTTCGCTCGCCTGTTGATCTCAAGGATAGGAGGCGGGCGGCTATTCCCTCCCGGGTGCCTCAGGCGCCGGCTTCGAACTCGACCTGGAGGGTGACACTGACCGTGGTCGTGCCGGGTTGGATCGGTGTGGTCTTCTCCGTAGCCATGTCGGCCGCCATCATCCGCACCGGCGCGACTGGTGGCCTGATGGTCTCCGCGATCGACGTGGCTCTACCCAGGCCCTGACCGGACAGGTTCGCCAATTGCGTCGCCTTGGCCAGTGCGTCGTTCCACGCCGACTCGCGTGCCTCGGCCTGAAGCGCCGTCTCGTCGGAGACGCCGAAGCTCAGGCCGTTGACCCGCGTCTGATCACCGCCGGCGGACGAAATGACGTCGACCAACGGTCCGGCAGCCGTTACATCGCGCAGCCTGGCTCTCATGATGTTGCTCACCCGGTATCCCAGGAGCCGCTGCTCGTTTCCCGAGTAGTCGTACTCGGGTCTGATTGAGTACTCCGTCGTGGCCACGTCGTCGGCGGCGACCCCCGCCGAGGTCAGGGCCGAGGTGACAACCTGTGCCTTCTCACCCGCCACCGAAGCGGCCTCGGCGACAGACTCCGCCAGGACCGACACGCCTACGTCGATTTCGACCTGGTCGGGGCGACCGACAGCCTCTCCGATGCCGAACACAGTGATTCCCATCGGTCTGAGCCTACCGATCAGCCGGCCAGGCCGAACTGGACCTGCAACGTGATGGTGACCGCCGATGTGCCCGGCTCTATCGGGGTCAAAGCCCGCTCGGCGCCAGCCTCGTCGCTGGCGTAAGGAATGGGGACCGGGGGCATGCTGACCGACTCGGTGATGGAAGTCGCATCGCCCAAGGCCTGGCCGGACAGCTCCGCCAGCTGAGTGGCCTTGGCCATGGCGTCGTTCCATGCGGCTTCCCGGGCCGCGGCGACGAGCTCGTCGTTGTCCTCGATGCTGAAGGAGAGCCCGTTCACGGTCACGTTGTCGCCACCAGCGGCGACGGCGGCGTCGATCACCGTGCCGGTCGATTCGATGTCCCGGACTTTGGCCCGGACCGTGTTGTTGACCCGATACCCGGTCAGACGCTCCTGGTTGCCCGAGTAGTCGTACTCGGGGTAGATGGAGTAATCGGTCGTGGTGATGTCGTCTTCGGAGACACCGTTCGAGGTCAGGGAGTCGATCAGGGCCTGTGCGTTCTCCGCCGCAGTGGCGGCGGCTTCGTCCACCGTGTCGGCGAGCACCGAGACCCCGAGCCCCACTTCGACGGTGTCGGGGGTGCCGGTCACCTCACCCATCCCCGTGACGGAAATGCCGCTGGTGGCCTGCTCCGACGTGTTCACGGTTATCTCCTGAGGGGTCGTTCCCGCCCCCGTGCCACAGGCGGTGGCGAGGACGGCGAGAGCTGTGATGGCTGCGATGGTGTATCGGCGTTTGCTCATGTCAGGTTCGACGCGCCGACGGCCTCAACGGTTCCTGATGCCAACTACCCTCCCGTCGGTCACGAGGATGCCCTCCGATCGGAGCAGAGCCGCCTGACGCTCCTCGATAGGCGTCCGGATGTGGCCTCCCGCCCCGACCACCCGCCACCAGGGAACTCCACTGTCACAGGTCCTCAGCACCGTCCCCACCGCCCGGGCGGCCCCGGGAAACCCGGCCTGGTCTGCCACTTCGCCGTAGGTGACCACCTCACCCCGTTCCAGGGCGCTGATGACACCGAGGACGGCGTCCTGGAAATCGGTCACAGGGTCCCGAAGAGCCGGTCTCCCATGTCGCCGAGACCGGGCGCGATGTAGTAACTGGTGTTGAGCTCCCGGTCCAGGGCGGCGGCCACGATGCGGACGTCGGGATGCCTCTCCTCTATCACGGCGAGACCCTCCGGAGCTGTCACCACGCAAACCGCGGTGATGTCCTTGGCCCCGTTCTCCTTGACCTTGTCGATGGCCCAGGAGAGCGAGCCGCCCGTGGCGAGCATCGGCTCGAGGATGAGGACCCGGGCGGTCGAGAGAGCGGGGAACTTGGTGTAGTACTCGATGGGCTCAGCGGTCTCCTCATTGCGCTGCACGCCGGCGAAGCCGATGGCAGCGTCGGGGACCAGGGTGAGGACCGACTCGAGCAGGCCGAGGCCGGCCCTCAGCACGGCGACGGCAACCACAGGTCGTCGAAGCTGGCGCCCGCTGGTTCGTTCCAACGGGGTATCGATCGCGACGTCCACTGTGGTCATGTCGGCGAGCGCCTCGGCCACGAGCAGATATCCCAGCCGTTCGGTGATCTGGCGGAACTCCGGGGGCTCGGTGTCCCTGCTGCGGAGGATGGAGAGCAGGTCGGCGGCGAGGGGATGGTCGAGGATGGTGACAGGCATCGGTCGAGAATATCTAGCCGGTGTTTCTCATCCCGGCCGCGATGCCGTTGACGGTGAGCAGGAGGGCGCGGTCGAGATCCTCACCCGATTCACCGGAACGGCTCCGGGCAAGCAGAGAAACCTGGAGATAGTTGATCGGGTCGAGGTAGACGTCACGCACCCCCAAAGTGCGCCGGAGCAGGGGCAGGTCTTCGAGCAACCCGGTGCGGTGGCGGACGGCGAGCAGCTCCTCGGTGGCCAGGTCACACTCGGCCCGGATCAGATCGAGCAGGCTGCGGTGCTCCTTGGGCACCAGGCTGGCCACGTACCGGCCGGCTATGTCGAGGTCGGTCTTGGCCAGCGTCATCTCGACGTTGCTCAGGAACGTCTGGAAGAAGCCCCACTCCCGGGCCATCTCGTCGAGGACGTCGCCTAATCCCGCCTTGCGGGCGGCACGTATGCCTGTGCCGATTCCGAACCATCCGGGCACGATCTGGCGGGTCTGGGTCCATCCGAACACCCAGGGGATGGCTCGAAGGTCCTCGATGCCGCCGACCCCGCCGGGACGACGGGAGGGCCGGCTTCCCAGGTTGAGCCTGCCCAGCTCCTCGACGGGAGTGGAGGTGAGGAAGTAGGAGACCAGGCTCGGGTGTTGGACGAAGTCCCGATAGACGGTGTACGCCTCGGCGGAGAGGTAGTCCATCGCCTCGGTCCACCGATCCAGGATGTCCTTCGGCTGTCGGGATCGCCGATGGAGGAGAGAGGACTCGATCACAGAGGCCAGGGCCAGCTCCAGGTTCCTGGCGGCGATGGCGGGGTGGCCGTACTTCTCGGAGATCACCTCTCCCTGCTCGGTGACCTTCAGCTCACCGTCGACCGTCCCGTAGGGCTGGGCCAGGATGGCGGCATGGGTCGGACCGCCGCCACGCCCGATGGTCCCGCCACGCCCATGGAAGAGGCGGAGCCGGATCCCATGTTCCTCCGCCACGTTCCGCATCGCCCGTTGCGCCTTGTAGATCTCCCATTGCGAGGTGGTGATCCCGCCCTCCTTGTTGGAGTCGGAGTAGCCGAGCACCACCTCCTGGGTGTCGCCACGCAGCGTGAGGATCTGGCGGTATCGGGGGTCCTCGAACAGGGCTTGCAGGAGGGGCCCGGCGATGCGGAGATCGGTGATGGTCTCCACCAGAGGGACGAGCCCGATCCGGGCGATGCCTCGCTTCAGGTCGATGAGCCCGGCCTCCCGGGCCAGGACCGCCGCCTCCAGCACATCGGCGGCGCTCTCCGTCATCGAGATGATGTAGGACTCGATCACCTGGTCCCCGTACAGGTCCTGGGCCTCCCGGATGGCGTCGAAGGTCCCAGCGGTCAGCTCGGCGCCCGGGCTGAGGGTGGTGGTCAGCCCGGTGAGAGGGCGAGCCCCCGCCAGCTCCGCGGAGAGCAGTTCGTGACGCTGCTCCGGAGTCATCATGAGATAGTCGGTGCCGAGCATCGTGAAGAGCTCGCCGACGGCCTCTCGATGCTTCGCCGCGTGCTCCCGAACGTCGAGGATCGCGACCTGGAACCCAAACGTCTCCACGGCGCGACGGACCCGGGACACCGCCCCTCTGGCGATCAGCTCCCCCCGCGACCGGTGGAGCGAGTCCGCCATCAGATCCAGGTCGACCAGCAGCTCATCGGGGTGGGCATAGTGAATGCCGTCCACATGGGCCAGACCTTGATGGAGGCGCTGGTTGGTGGCGATCAGCCGGGCCCGGATGTATGAGCACTTGAGGCGGTAGGGCTCGGAGGCGGTGCGGCGCCCCTCTCGCAGCCAGACCTCGGGCAGGGACTCCCGGTCCTGTTCGAGCGACGTCTTCAGCTCGTCGCTGATCGGGGCCAGCCTCTCCGAGACGGAGAGCTCGTCGGCCAGCTCCTCGATCAGGCCGATGAGATGCCGCAACCCACGATCGTGCTGGAGCCGGAGGGTCTCCAGAGTCGTCTCCGGGGTCACCCCGGGGTTTCCATCCCGGTCACCGCCTACCCATGAGCCAAACCGAATCGGGCTCCGTGGATCGTCCACCCCAAGCCGGGCCAGCTCGTGGGTGATCCGCTCGCTCAGCTCGGGCATGACCTTGGAGGCGATCTGAAGCAGGTAGTAGAGAGCGGATCGCGCCTCTTCCACCGGGTTGGGTTTCTCCAACCTGAGCTCGTCGGTCTGCCAGATCTGGTCGATCAACTCGGCCGTGCGGCGGTCGATCGGCTCATGGTCCTCCTCGGCCGAATCGAGTCTTCTTTCGATGAGCTCTTCCAGCCGGACCGTCTTGCTCAGGATCGAGCGGCGGGCCGCCTCGGTGGGATGGGCGGTGAACACCGGCCGCATCTCCAGCCTGCCCAGGACGTCGGCGAGGACCTCACCATCGACCCCCGCGTCGAGCACACGATCCACCGTGGCGGCCAGGCCCAACTCGGTCGTTCTCAATTGGTCGATGCGGTGGACCTGCTCTGCGACGTTGGCCAGGTAGAAGTAGGTGGTGAAGGCTCGGACCAGGGGGATGACTTCGGCGACACCGAGGCCGGCCAGCCTCTGTCCGAGCTCGTCGGCGGCCTCCCCGCTGCCTCCACGCCGCGACGACTTGCCCAGGGCCCGGACTTCCTCGACCAGGTCGAGAAGCGCCGACCCGTGTTGGCGGACCAGAGCATCGCCCAACTGGTTGCCCAACCGCCTGATGTCGGCCCGGAGCGCCTCGTCCCGGTTCTTTGCCATCGGGAAAGGGTATTCCCCGAACCGGTGATCCCGGCCCTCCGCCTTACTCGTCTTCGGGGCGTTGCTTGTGGACCCTGCCTTCGATGCCATGGAGGGAGATGCCGGTGCCATGCCCGTACCGGACCATGGTCATCTCGGCCAGGATGGAGACCGCTACCTCCTGAGGGCTCTCTGCTCCGATGTCGAGCCCGACCGGGCCCCGGACCCTGGCGATGTCCTCATCGGAAAAGCCCTTCTCACGCAGACGTCCCACCCGGAGGTCCTGGGTCCTCCGGCTCCCCATGCACCCGATGTACCGCACCGGGCTCTTCAGAGCCGCTTCGAGAACGGGGTCCTCGTGGGCGGGAGCGTGCGAGAGGATGACCAGCCAGGTGCGCCGGTCGAAGGTGATCTGGTCGAGCACGTTCTCCGGCCAGCCGACCACTATCCGGGTGGCCGGGAACCGGTCGGGCGTGGCGAATGCCCCTCGCGAGTCGACGACGGTGACCCGGTAACCCATCTGGCCGGCGAAGCTGGCCAGGGACTGGCCGATGTGGACAGCTCCGACGATGACCATCTCCTGGGGTGGGGCCAACGACTCGATGAAGACGGTGTGGGGTGGGTACTCCATCGCCCGATGCTGCTCGTGGTCCATCAGCACCCGGGCATCGGCAGTCAGGTCATCGGCGATGTCGGGTGGCAGCTCGCCGGTCATCACCTGGGCCTCTGAGCCCAAGACCACTTTCGAACCGAGGCAGGGGCCATCGACGAAGGTGATCACCGATCCGTACTCCTCGCGATCGAGGATCCCCTGGATCGCCTCGAGGGTGGCTACCACGGCTCGATGAAGACGTCGATGGTCCCACCGCAGGCCATCCCCACCTCGAAGGCGTCATCGTCGGCGATCCCGTAGGTCACCGTCTTCGGTTCTCCGGATTCGATGACCTCCTGGGCATGGAGGAAGACGTCGTTCTCGACGCAGCCCCCGCTCACCGAGCCCTCCATGTCACCGGCGTCCGACACCAGGAACTTCGAGCCCTCCGGCCGGGGCGCGCTGCCATGTACGCGGATGACGGTGGCGACCGCGACCCTCTTGCCCTCGGACGCCCAGCGATTTCGGACTTCGATCTGGTTTCTCATCATCCCGCTCCGGCCACGGAATCGAGCACTTTCACCACACCCTTGAAGTCACTGACGCTAGCCGCCGGCAACAGCTGATCGATGTGCGGCATCACCGCCTGCATGCCGCGCGTCAGCGGCTGGTAGGAGTCACGGGCCGCCAGCGGGTTGAGCCAGATCACCTGATGGACCGAGCGGGCCAGACGGGCGATCTCCGTCGTCAGCAGACCCGGGTCGCCGCAGTCCCATCCGTCGGACAAGATCATCACCACCGGCCCGCCCCGTGCCAATCGCCGGCTCCAGAGACGGTTCCATTCCGAGAGTGCCTCGCCGATCTGGGTGCCACCAGACCAGTCGGTCACCCGCTCGGCCACCCGGGCCAACGCCGTCCTCGTGTCCCGGCGACGCATGTCCTCGGTGATGCGGCTGAGTCGGGTGGAGAAGGTGAAGATCTCCACTTCGCGCAGGCGACGCTGGGCGGCGTGGGCGAACACGAGGAAGATGTCGGAGTACTTCTCCATTGATCCCGAGATGTCGGCGATGATGATCAGAGGGCGCTCCTTCCGGCGCCGCCTCTTCCAGCTCAGGGACATCATGTCCCCTGTCGGTCCGACGGCCTTCCGCAACGTCCGTCGAAGGTCGGGGCGACGGCCGTCGCCGGGTGACCAGCGGCGTGTCCGGTAGTCGGTGGGGTGCCACATCATGGTCATGACGAGACGACGAGCTTCCTGGAGGTCGTCATCGTCGAGATCGGCGAAGTCGCGCGTGGCGAGCCTCTCCACCGCAGAGGCCCCCGACTGGGCGGCCACGTCCACGCTCTCGCTGCCCGCGCCGCCCTGGAGCGAACTGACCGGGACCCGGGATAACTCGACGTCGTGACGGGGCGGGAGCAGGGATGGCGGGAACCCGGCGAAGAACCTGTCGAACTCCTCGTCGAACACCGGGATCTGCGACGGGTCGGTGACCGCGAGCGAGCGCAGGGACGCCCTGGCCTGGGTGCGGCTGGCCAGATCGATCAGCGTGAGGGCCCGGGCCATGTCCGAGGTCTGGTCGGGGGTCACCACCAGGCCGCGTCCGCGCAGTGATGATGAGAAGGCGCTGAGCTGGTCGATCAAGCCGAGCGGGCTCATCCGACGAGTTTCTCGACCCCTGCGCTGCGCACCATGTCGATGTCGTCCTTGTACTTGAGGACCACGCCGATCGTGCTGTCGATCGTCGACGGCGTCAGCTTTCCGGCTTGGAGGAGCTTCAGTGACTCCGCCCAGTCGAGGGTCTCGGCCACCCCTGGTGGCTTGAACAACTCCATCTCCCGCAGACGGCGCATCGCCTCGGCAAGTGAGACGGCCAGCCCGCCCTCGAGCTCGGGGACCTTTCTCGTGATGATCTCGGCCTCCCGAGCCGGAGTCGGGTAGTCGATCCAGTGGTAGACGCAGCGGCGTTTCAGGGCATCGTGGATCTCTCTCGTGCGATTCGAGGTCAGGACAACGATGGGTCTGGTCTCCGCCTTGATCGTCCCGATCTCCGGGATCGTCACCTGGAAGTCCGACAGCAACTCCAGCAGGAATGCCTCGAACTCCTCGTCAGCCCGATCGAGCTCGTCGATGAGCAGCACGGGCCGGTGCCCGGTGGTGCTGGCCTCGATCGCCTGAAGCAGGGGCCGTGCGATCAGGTAATCGCGGCTCATGATGTCGTCCGGCGTCGCGCTGGCACCCTCGCCACGCGCCTCGAGGAGCCGGATCGCCATCATCTGACGGGCGTAGTCCCATTCGTAAAGGGCCTGGCCCACGTCCAGCCCCTCGTAACACTGGAGACGAATTAGCTCTGCTTCTCCCATGGCAGCGAGGACCTTCGCCACCTCGGTCTTGCCCACCCCGGCCTCACCTTCGAGGAAGAGGGGCCGGCCGAGCTGGACGGCGATGTGGATGGCGACGAGAAGACTCTCGTCGGCGAAGTAGTCGAGGTCGTCGAGACGCTGGTCGAGCTTCTCGACTGTGTCTGGAATCACAACCGAAAGACTAAACGGCCCCCTGGCGGTGGTTCTCTGCACACGGTCTGCTCCATACAATCGAGCGCGTGTACGGGATCGCCCTCAGCGCCGCGGCCTGTCTTCGCGCCGGGACCCGCGCCGATGTCGCATGGCTGGTCGAAGCCGATGGAATCGCGATCGCGGACTGGTCCGATGCGGTCATGTTCACACCTGGTGGTGGCCGTGTGGCGACCCTGGCCGGGGGCGTGTTCGACGCCCAGCTGGCGGACATGGCAGGGCGCTGGGATAGCGGCCGCCTCGTCGATGTCGAGCTCGGAGACGTGGATGCGCTCATCGCCGGAATAGAGGCCGGCGCATCGGCACGGTGCCTGATCGTCCCGGCGGCGCAGCTTCCTGCCCGGGTCCTGGACTTGGCCGGGGCCCGCCAGCCGTTCTGTCTCGTCGCCCGGCTGAAGGGAGACGAGGTGTTCGGGTTCGAGCTGTACACCCCTGACACCGTGGGCGAGGCGGACGAGCGAGTCCAACAGCGTCTCGCGGAGGGCCCCGGATCCTCGATGGCGGTCGATGATCGGGTGATCTCGGTGTTCAGCGCCGTGCCGGAGATCGCGATCGTAGGGAGCACCCCAGTGGCGGAGGCGCTCGCGGAGATGGCGGCCGCGTTGGGGTGGAAGATCCGGGTCGTCACCGACGTCGCCGCGGCTGCTGGGGTCATCGCCGGCCTCTCCCCGGCCGACAAGGTGGTGGTGGCCGCACACGATCTCGAATTGGCCGGCCCGGCCCTGCTGGCGGCACTGGAGAGCGAGGCCGGCTACATCGGATCCGTGGGCAGCAGGCGTATGCAGGAGACCCGGGCGGATTGGCTGGGCTACCGGGGTGTGAGCGATCTCGGCAGGGTTCACGGTCCGGCCGGGCTGGACATCGGCGCCGAGACGCCCGGTGAGATCGCAGTGTCCATCTTGGCCGAGGCCATCGATGCCCGAAGCGCTCCATAGTCGATTCGGGCCCTCGGCGGTTAGACTTCGAACAGGATGACGGCTCGGGACGAGACCACCGCGGACGTGCTGCAATCGGTGTGGGCGGTCGCCCACGACCACGACCTCGACGAAGACTGCAGCCCGACCAAGTCGTGCCGCAACATGAAGGGCGTGACCTTCGACGGCTATGCCGAGCCTGGAAGCGACATCGGCGCCGCTTGGCGGGCCAAGCTGGCGCGGGAAGGCAAGTTGAGCGCCTCGGAAGGGTCGGTTCGAGACCTGGTGCTCGGTCAGGGCAGCTAGCCCTGGCGATCACACCCCGTCCGGAGAGGGCAAGGCCGTGAGCGACTCCATCCCGTCACCGGCCAGTGTCGCCGGGCTGACCGACCTCCTCCGATCAGGCGGCTATCTGGCAGACAGGGGGCTCTCCACCGCGGTGTACGTCGCCCTGACCCTGGGACGCCCGCTCCTCGTCGAGGGTGAGGTGGGGGTGGGCAAGACCGAGCTGGCCAAGGTGCTGGCGTCGGTATTCGGGCGCAAGCTCATCAGGCTCCAGTGTTACGAGGGCATCGACACCAACCAGGCTCTCTACGAGTGGGACTACGCCCGTCAGATGCTCCAGATCAGGGCGCTCTCGGAACGTGACATCGCCGATGAGGAACAGGTCGAGAAGTTGTTCGGTCCCAGGTTCCTCCTCGAGCGCCCACTGCTCACCGCACTACGCGAGGGGGATCGGGCCGTGCTGCTCATCGACGAGGTCGACCGGGCCGATGACGAGTTCGAGGCCTTCCTCCTGGAGCTTCTGTCCGACTTCCAGATCACCATTCCCGAGATCGGCACCATCACCGCTGACGCCCCACCGGTGGTGATCCTGACATCCAACCGCACCCGGGAGCTGCACGATGCCCTGAAGCGCCGCTGTCTCTATCACTGGGTTGGGTACCCGAGCGCCGAGCGTGAGGTGGAGATCATCCGGGTGCGGGCCCCGGAGGCGTCCGAGAACCTGGCCCGAAAGGTGGTGACGGCGGTAAACCGGTTACGCGGGCTGGACCTGGCCAAGCCTCCCGGCATCGCCGAGACGCTGGACTGGGTGGCGGCCCTCAATGTCCTGGGCCGCGAAGAGCTCGACACTCAGACCGTCGAGGACACCCTTGGCGCAGTGATCAAGGAGCGTGATGACCTCGAGACGGTCATGGGTCGGCTGGAGGAGCTAGCCGCCGATGGCTGAGGCCGGCGGCCTTGGCTTGCTGGGCCGAGATTCCGAGGGCCCGCTGGTGAGGATGCTGGTCGACTTTGGCGAACGGCTGCGATGGGCTGGAATCCCGGTCGGGTCCGGGGAGCTCCTCTCCTTCTGTGGCGCGGTGGCTGCTCTCGACCCGGGTGACTTGCTCGATGTGTATTGGGGAGGTCGGACCACCCTGGTGACCCGACGTGACCAGATCCCCATATACGACCGTGTCTTTCGCAGCTTCTTCCTCGATTCTCACGATGAGCTGCCTGAGCCGATGAAGCTCGCGCTCAAGAGCTCCGACATCGAGAGCCAGGCGGTCATCGAGGTGCCGGCCACCGAACCGGGCCGACCCGGCAAGGACGAGGAGGAGGCGAGGCTGGGTCTAATGGCCTCCGATCTTGAGATCTGGCGCCACAAGGCTTTCGCTGCCTGCACCGACGAGGAATTGGCCGCCCTGCGGAGGATCATGAACCGGATCCGGGTAGTCCCGCCCCGTCGCCGCAGCCGACGCACTGCTGGGGCTCCATCCGGGACTCGTCCCGACCTGCGCCGCACGGTGCGGACCACCTTGCGGATGCACGGCGAGCCCGCAGAGCTCTTCTGGCGTCGGCGTCGACTGAAGATGAGGCCACTGGTGCTCATCCTCGACGTCTCGGGCTCGATGGCCGACTACAGCCGCAATCTCCTCCAGTTCGCCTACTCGACCCGACGCGCCGCGGCCCGGGTCGAGGTGTTCTGCTTCGGGACCCGGCTGACCCGGATCACACGCGCCCTCGAGCGCCGGCGGCCGGACGACGCGCTGGATCAGGCCGCCCGGTTGGTGTTCGACTGGGAAGGGGGCACCAGGATCGGCGAGTCGATCGACACATTCGTCCGCCAGTGGGGGAGAAGGGGCATGAGCCGTGGGTCCATCGTGGTCATCTGCTCCGATGGGCTCGACCGGGGTGACCCGGCGCTGCTGGCCGGTGCCATGGAGCGTCTTTCGAGGCTGAGTCACAAGGTGATCTGGATGAACCCGCACAAGGGCCACCACCCCGACTTCCGGCCGAACACCCTGGGGATGATGGTGGCCGAGCCTTACATCGACCTGCTCCTCTCCGGGCACGACCTGGCCAGTCTGGAAGAGCTGGCCGACCGGCTCCCCGAGCTGCGATGAGATGGAGCGTCTCCCTCATGGCAGAGGGTGACCGTATCATCGAGTTGGAGGAAGTCGTGGAGCTGGCCGATGCGGTGGCCGCCAGCAACGGGATCGCCAGCGGGATGGGGACCTCGAGCTACGGGGCCCAAATCGTGGTCGAGGCGGATGACGGCGAGCAGGCGGTCGAGCGAGCCCTGACGGTGTTCACCGAGGCCGTGGCCAAGGCCCGTCTCCCGGTGTGGCCCATCGTCGACGTCGAGACGATCGCCGAGGACGAGGACGAGTTCTACGGCGCCGACGAAGTGGGCCCACGCGGATGATCCGGCTCGGCTCGCTGGCCGGGTATCCCTTCGAAGGGCCGAGGGTCCTGGCCGGTTGGACCGCTCCGGCCCGAGCCGGGGTGTTCGCTGTCATGTACAGGCCCGACCCGGCCAAGACCGAGTACGGAGTGCTGTTCGTGGGCCATTCGGATGATTTCTCCACCGAGCGACTTCCCTTCGACCACCCGGCCGCGGGGTGCTGGCTGGCTCGAGTGGGGGGCAAGCGGTTCGACCTCCACATCGCCGTCTACGAGGTCCCCGGCGGCACCCGGGGTCATCGTGAGCAGATCGTCCGTGAGCTGATCGCCATCTATCGCCCCGGGTGCAACCAGGATCAATACGACCATGCGTGGGAGGAGCACTGGATAGGGGAGTACGAGACCCCGGGCACCACCGGCCCGCTGACGACTCGGCGAGAGCCGCCGGGTGCGGGTGGATAGTGGAGCTACCCGGTTCGAACCGAAGCGGTCAGGTCAGGAATGCGACACCGACGATGGCCCCGATGATCGCCACGGACTGGGTCAGCATCCAGTTCGTCATCGTCTTGCGAAGAGACCCGATCTCAATCGAGATCTCGGCACGTAACTCTCCTTTGAGCACCTGAAGGTCTCGCTTGGTAGCGACTTCGTCCAGGTCGTAGAGGGGTATGGCGCTCATCAGGGTTTCGGCTCGATCGGGTCCGAGCACTTCGACGAGCCCAGTGTACAGGTCGCTTCGAGCCGCCTCTGAGATGGCCACGACCCCGAATCTGCCTGATTGGGCCGGACATGTCAACGAAGCCGGGGGCGCCCGTAGGTACCCCCGACTATCTGCCAGAAAGCCTGAGCTAGGGAGTGATCACCAAGGTGTCGAGCACTGCCCTGAGCTCGGTCACATCCTCCTCCGGGGAAGTTGGCGTCCAGGTCGCATCGATCATGACCGGGGTGCCCTCCACATCCAGGAACCAGTATTCCACCATCTCGGTTGGGTCGGAGTAACGCTCAAAGCCGAAAACGGGGCCCGTCCAGGCCGGTTTGGCCTCACCGCCGCACCCAGCGGGCACCTCTACGACCAGGTGGTACCCGTTGTGGCCGAAGGCATTGACCGGCGCCAACGCCTCCCGGACCGTCGATCCATTGTTGGCGATCTGGTTGGCCAGTTCGGCCGCGGTCGTCCCCGCCGCCACCGGAGCGGTCGACTCGCATATCGATGGCCACACCTCGTCGACCTCGACGACCAAGAGCCAAACAACTTGGTTCTCAGCAAAACTCTTCATCGCCCCGGCCCCGGATGCGTCCTCCCACCCGTCACCTTCGATGACAAAGGTGCCACGAGTCGCCGTCTCCTCGTTGCCGTCGGTGTCGGCGTAGTAGGCGCCGGGGGCTAGGGGCTGACCGTCGCCCGTCAGTTCAGTGGCATTCGGGGCCGGCTCGGCCACCGGGGTGTTGTCCCTGGTCAAGAACAAGACGAGCCCTGCGACCAGGATCACCGCCGCCGCCGCGATCCCCACGATGGGACCTCGCCGGCGATTGCGGTCTGCCTGGACCTCGGTGGGTCTGTCATCGATCTGCATTTCCATTCTCCTCTCGAGAGGGGTGGCGAGGACCGGCACTTCCACAGGCTCGAGGGCAGTCGGGTCCGGCAGCGGATTTGCCTTGCGGACCATGCGATCGATCTGATCGTGTGTCATGTCGCTCCTTCCTCAGCGACCGGAGGGGAAGGGTTTGGTTTGATGAGGGGCTGGAGAGCCCGAGCCAGTTTCTGGTAGGAACGGTGAATTCTCTGGTCGACCGCGGACCTGGTCATACCCATGATCTCGGCGATGTCGTTCCGCGGAAGATCCTCCCAGGCGTAGAGCATGACGATCTCGCGGTCTCGTTGGCTCAGGTTTCGAACCGCCGCTGCGACATCGGCGTCGTCGGAGCTCTGGACGACGAGCAACGCTGGGTCGACCGGGGGAGCGACACCCAGATTGCGCAGCTTCTCGTCGAGAAGGGATTTGCGACGGAACGATCGGGTGTGGTTGGAGACCACCTTGCCTGCGATGCCGTAGATATAGAGGAGAGTCTTGGGCGCCGGCGGAATCTCGTCGATCCGGCGCCATACCACCAGGAATATCTCGGCAGCGACGTCGTCGGCGTCGTGTGATGCGACCCGACGTATGCAGTAGGCGCGCACCTTGGGTGAGTGCTCGGCCCAGATCGCCTCGAAGCGAGCCCTCCGCTCTGCGTCCGCCTTCGTCGCCATCAACCAGTTCCTGTCCGGATCAGATTCCGCGTTGACAGGATTCTTGCCCACTCGACAGGAACGGGTCGGCGTGTGCCGACCCGTTCCAGCTATCGGGTGCCGCTGCCTACGGCGTGATGACAAGGGTGTCGATGGCGGCCCGCAGTTGAGCCACGTCCTCCTCTGCGAACTCGGCCATCCAGGACGCCTCCACCATGACTGGTGTGCCCTCCACATCGAGGAACCAGTACTCGACCACTTGACCCGGGCTCTGGTGGTAGTAGCGCCCGAAGGTTGGGCCCATCCAGACCCAGTGGGCATCGCTATCGCACCCGGGAGGGACCTCGACCACGAGGTGGTATCCGCTGTGCCCAAAGGCAGTCACCGGAGACACCGCCTCTTGAATGGAGAATCCGGCGGCGGCAAACTGGTTGGCCAGATCCTCCGCCGATGTCCCGGCGGGCTGCAGTTTCGCGCCGCTACCACATGCCGGCGCCCCCACCGTGTCCACCTCGGCCACCATCAGCCCTGCCTCGTCTTCCGTGACCGCATAGAACGCCCCGGGTGCGAGTCCGGTCCACCCAGCGCCTTCGATCACGAAGGTGCCGCGAGGTGTCGTCGCCGGGTCGCCGTCGGTGTCGACGAAGTAGGCACCCGGATCGATCGGCTGCAACTCCATCTCACGGGTGAGCAGCGTCGCATTCGGGGCCGGCTCGGCCACCGGAGTCTCATTCCGGGTCAGCAAGAACACCGCTCCCGCCACCAGAATCAGTGCCGCCACCGCGATCCCGACCAGGGGACCGCGCCGGCGATTGCGGTCCGCCTGGACCTCAGTCCCGGGTCTGTCATCGATCTGCATTTCCGTCCTCCTCTCCAGAGGGGTCGTGAGGACAGGCACATCGACGATCTCGAGCATGCTCGGGTCCGGGATCGGGTTCACCCGGCGGACCATCTCACGGATCTGGTCGTGCGTCATGTCCCTCCTTCCTCGGCGATCGGAGGGGAAGCGATCGAACGTATCTCCAAGACGGGCTCCAGGGCCAGGGAGAGCTTCTGATAGGCGCGATGGATCCGCTGATCGACGGCGGCCCGTGTCATGCCCATCACCTCGGCGATCTCGGTCCTTGACAGGTCCTCCCAGACATCGAGCATCACTATCTCCCGGTCGACGGGCCTGAGCCGTCGGACCGCGTCTGTCACTACCTTGTCGTCGGCGCTCTGCACGACAACGAGCATCGGGTCGGCGGCAGTCGTCATGCCCAGGTTGGTGAGCTTTGTGTGGAGACGCCCCCTTCGATAGAAGGCTCGTGTCTGATTCGACAGCGATTTGCGGGCGATCCCGTAGAGACAAGGAAGGGTCTTGGGGGCCGACGGTATCTCGTCGATTCGCCTCCACACGACGAGAAACGTCTCGGCGCAAGCGTCCTCTGCATCGGCCGTCGACGCGCGTCGCAGGCAATAGGCCAGCACCTGATGGCGGTGCTGGCGCCAGATCGCTTCGAATCGAGACCTGTCGGCCGTCTGCGAAGTCATTGCCCCTTAGTGTCCGCCCGTGGTGGATCGCTGACGGAATTCTGACCGAATCTTTGTGTCATGTCTTCCTGTCACCCGGACACATATGGGGTGCCGGAACACCGGTTAGGTGATCCGGAGGGGAATGCAGTCGGGTCGGGTAAGGCGCCACCCGACCCGGCGCTGTCACTTCCCGGTTTGCCCTTCTGGGGCGTATCCCACCGCATGCAACATGCGAGAGCGACGTGTGCCCGAGGCGGGAACCGCCGGGCCGCGCTGGGCGATCTGCTCCGGGTCGTAGGTGGCGCCGGTGACGATCCCCTCCGCCATCCCGTAGAGCAGGGGGAGGGCACCGGCCACGACCCCGCCGGTGCGGTTGACGTGCTCGAGGTTGCCTTCGATCGGCTCGGCGTTGGCCTTGATCTGCTGCACCAGGTCGCTGCACTCCTCGAGATTGCCGGCGATACGGGTCAGTTGTCCGCCGACGATCCAGAGGTAGATGGCCAACCCGGCGATGAGGAGGACGATGTCGAGGACGCTGAACAGGACGAGGCTCATGAGCGCACCTTCCCCAGCACCCGGCCCAGGAACAGATGGTGCTCCAGACCTTCGGCGAGCACCAGATCGACGCCTGCTGCAGTGGTGTCGAGCAGGGCCGCGTCAGCGGTATTGGCCTCGGCCTGCTTCAGGGTCTCTTTGATGCCGGCGACCCGGCGATCGATGGTCCGTACCAGGACCACCAGGATGGTGAGGAGGATCGCGACAGCGACGACAACGACCAGCCCGGCCCAGTTGGCTATCTCCCAGAGCTCGGTGTGCGTCAATGCGAGGGCCATGTTCAACCTCCCAGCCGTTTCCGGCCCCGCTCCAGGCCCTGGATTACGTTGACGGCCATCTGGTTGGTGGTGCTCAAGTCGGCGAGGGCCGCCGTGTTCACCACCGACTTCTTCAGGCTGTCGTCGATGAGCTTCGCCTCGTTCCCGATCTTCCGGGCAAGGACGAGGATCGGCACCACCAGGGCGACCACTACCAGGACGACGACGATGCCGATGATGTACCCGACCATCCAACCGGTATTGCCTCCGAAGAACTCGCTCATCAGATCGACTCCGCGAAATCGCTGACGGGCTTGAGGCTGGCATTCACCGAGCCGACCACCGCCGGCACGGTGCTCGTCTTCTCCGCGATCACATCGACCCCACCGGTGACCGCTCGTAATGTGCTCAGTGCGGCACTCAGGTGCTCGATCACCCTGATCAGCCCCACCGCGGCGGCAAGGATTATCAAGGTTGCCAGGACCAGGGTGACTACTGCGACAGCAGGCATCTCGTCTCCTTCCTCAACCCAACAGCTTCGCCACGGAGCCCGCATACCTCACCGCTCCGTTGGCGACGTCGGAGATCGTCCCGTCGGTCACTGCCAACAACTCGGGCACCCGGTCGACCTCGCCGATCAATCCCACGCCGCCGGCGAGGATGTCATCGGAGGCCTTGCGGATCCGTTCCACCGCCGACAGCACCCGGTTCAAGAGAGCGACCAGGACCGGCACCACCACCAGGAGGAGCACCAGATTCCCTATCCACCACCAGGTCATGACCTACCTCCTCACACTCTCGCCGGGTCATAGGGCCCGAAGAAGCGCCGTGCCACACGTTTCAAAGCCATCCATGCGGCCGCGAGGCCGATCGCGAACCCACCGGCGCTCTTCGGGGCCTCCATCTGGTCCAGCGAGACGCCCCGATCGAAGGCGTCGATCCTGGCCTGCATGTTGGTGGCGAAGTCACGGAGCATCACCGCGCTCACGTCGGAGATCATGCCGCGGCCGTACTGGGCTGCGGCGCCGGAGAGCTGGAGGTCCTGTTCCACCTCGACCCGGGTCCCGTTGGCGGTTGGCACCAGACGGGCCTTGAGACCGAGGGCGGCTTGCCCCCGACCCTTCTCGTCGGCTCCAGCGGCGTCCAGCACGATGGTCTTGCTGGCCTCATCCCGCTCTTTCACCGCAGCCCGGCCGGCGAACTGCATCTGAACGGGACCGAGGCGGATGGCCACGTTGCCCTCGTACTGGTCCTGCCCCACCTCATCGGTCAGGGTGGCACCGGGGAGACAGGAAGCGACGTTGGGGATGTCCGAGCAGAACTCCCAGACCTTCTCGATCGGTTGGTCGACTTCGAAATCGTGCTTGATCAGCATCTCACTCCCTAACGGTGACATAGGCGGCGGGGTCTTTCTCGAAGGCAGCCCTGCAGCCAGGGCAGCAGAAGTAGTAGGTCTCGCCTTCGTGCACGAAGGGCCGGCTCGTGTCGTCGGCAGCGACTGTCATCCCACATACCAGGTCGATCGCGGTTCCCGCGACCCCAGGGTTCCCAGCACGGCGGAGCGAAGTCTGCGACCCTGGGTTCGAGTTGGGCTCGGGGTCGAGGATGCCCTTCGCTCGCAGCTCGACCAGCTCGGCGAGGACCGAGACCGCGATCTCGGAATGGGAGGTGTGGCCCAGGTCGAGCCCGACCGGGACCCTCACCTGGTCGAGCACCTCACGGGCCACGCCACGATCGGCCAAATAGCCAAGGACTGACTCGCCACGCTTGCGTGAGGCGACCAAGCCGACGAAGGCCGGACCGACGGTCACCGCCTGTTCGACCGCCTCCTCGTCACCGTGCCCCTGGGTGGCTATCACGACCACCGACCTGCTGCCCACGTGAGCGGTCTTGAAGTCGGCTACGTCCACCAGGTCGGCACGCCAGCCGACGCCCGATGCCAACTCGACCAGGGTTGCCGCCATCGGCGAGCGGCCCACCACGACCAGGTGGGGACTGGGCAGGACGGGCTCGATGTACAACTGGAGCGCACCTTCGGACTGACAGGACATCTGGACGAACATCATCCCTTCCGGGACATCCGCGAACTGATCCGGGGCACCGAGCAGGATCAGACGGGGTGTGCGGTCCTCGATCGCCCGCTGGGCTTCCCTGACCACCACAGGCTCCGCACAGGCGCCGCCGATCCACCCATGCAGCTGGCCATCGGCGGTGATGATGGCTCGGGCCCCTTGATGGCCCGAAGACGGCGCCTGACGCCACACGACCGTGGCCAGGGCGAACTCCACCCCTTGACGGGCGAGATCACTCGCCATCTCGATCATCCGCCATCCGTCCGCGGGCTGGGCGTTCATCACATCTTCACGGGGGGTGCGCCGCTGATGTCCTGGCCCGTCTGCAGCGCCTCGTAGACCCGGTCAGGGAGCACCGGCATGTCGATGTTGCGCACTCCCGAGCCCTTGACGGCGTCCATCACTGCATTGACGAATGCGGCAGGCCCCCCGACGGCGGCGCACTCGCCGATGCCCTTGGCCCCGATCGGGTGATGGGGACAGGGGGTGACCACCTCGTGGAGCTCGAAGCCGGGGGTCTCCCAGGCGGTGGGCAGGAGGTAGTCGGTGAAGTTCGATCCGATGCAGTTGCCCTCGGCGTCGAAGGTTATGAACTGCATGTTGGCCATGGCATAAGCCTCGGTGAGACCACCCATGATCTGACCCTCGACGATCATGGGGTTGATCCGCACCCCGCAGTCGTCTACCGCCACCATGCGCAGGACGTCCCACACCCCGGTGGCCGGGTCGACCTCTACCTTCACGATGTAGCAGGCGAAGGGCCAGGTCAGATTGGGTGGGTCGTAGTAGGCGACGTTCTCCAGGCCCGGCTCCATTCCATCGGGCATGTTGGAGTAGGCGGCGACCGCGCATTCCTGGATCGTCACCCCCCGATCGGGCTGACTGCGCACATAGAAGCGGCCCAACTCCCATTCGACGTCCTCCTCGGAGATCTCGAGGAGATGGGCGGCGATCTTGCGGGCCTTGGACCGGATCTTTCGTGACACCATGGCCACCGCCGCCCCCGCCACGGGAGTGCTGCGGGAGGCGTAGGTGCCCATTCCGAAGGGGGCGGTGTCGGTGTCGCCCTCCTCGACCAGGACGTCTTCCGCCGGGATCCCGAGCTCGTGGGCCACGATCTGGGCCCAGGTCGTCTCATGGCCCTGACCCTGGCTCTTGGCCCCGGTGCGGAGCAGGGCCTTGCCGGTCATGTGGATCTTGAGCTCGGCCGAATCGAACATCTTGATCCCGAGAATGTCGTACTCCCGGCTGTTGCCGGCGCCGAGCGGCTCGGTCATGGTGGAGATGCCGATGCCGAGCAGTCGGCCGCGCTTGGCTGCCTCCTCCTTCTCCATGAGGAAGTCCTGGTAGCCGACCGCCTCCAGACCCACGTCTAGGCACTTGCCGTACTGACCGGAGTCGGTGAGGAAGCCCCACGGGGTGCGATGGGGGAAGTCGTCGTCACGGACGAAGTTGATCCGGCGGAACTCGGCCTGATCCATCCCGAGGTCGTCTGCCGCCGCCTGCACCATCCGCTCCTGGAAGAACATCGCCTCCGTGACCCGGAACGAGCATCGGTAGGCGACACCACCGGGGGCCTTGTTGGTGTACACCCCACGTGCCAGGAGATGGGCGTTGGGGATGTCGTAGCAGGAGAAGGCCGAGTGCATCAGCCCGATCTTGAACTTGGAGGGCTGGGCATCGGAGAAGAAGGCTCCGTGGTCGGCCGTCGTGTTCATCCGGACCCCGAGGATCCGGCCGTCCTTGCGCAGGGCCAGCTCTCCGTGGAGGTAGATGTCGCGGGCGAAGCCGGTCGAGATCAGGTTGCCGGTGCGGTCCTCGATCCACTTCACCGGCCGCTCCAGCAGGATCGAGGCCAGGATCGAGGCGACGTACCCCGGATATACGGGGACCTTGTTGCCGAAACCGCCACCGATGTCGGGTGAGATGATCCGGATCATCTGCTCGGGTAGCTCCGCCACCAGCGCCACCGCCGCCCGGATGATGTGGGGCGCCTGAGTGGTCAGGTAGACGGTGAGCTTCGATGTGGCCCGGTTGAAGTCGGCGATCGATCCGCAGCACTCGATGGGGGAGGGATGCGAGCGCGGGTAGTGGAGGTCGATCTTGGAGACCAGATCGGCCTGGGCGAAGGCGCTATCCGTCCCCTCCTTGTCACCCACCTCCCAGTCGTAGATCACGTTGTTGGGCTGGTTCTCCTTGTCGTCCCTGATCAGTGGCGCCCCGTCGGCCATCGACTGGGTCGGGTTGACGATGACCGGCAACGGCTCGTAATCGACGACGATCGCCTCACATGCGTCTTTGGCGATGTAGGGGTCGTCGGCGATCACGCATGCCACCTCCTGTCCCTGGAAGCGGACCTTGTCGGTGGCCAGGACGGCCTGGGTGTCGTAGGAGAGGGTCGGCATCCAGGCCAGGTTGCGGGCGGCCATCGTCTCGCCGGTCAGGACCAGCCTGACACCGGGCATCGCCCATGCCTTCGAGGCATCGATGGACCTGATGCGCGCGTGGGCCAGGGGGCTGCGCAGGATCTCCATGTGCAGCATCCCGGGCAGCACGATGTCATCTACGTAGTTGCCCTTCCCCCTGATGAAGCGGTTGTCCTCGACCCGGCGCCTGCTTGCCCCCATCCCGCCGATCTTGATCTCGTCGACCGCCGTCATGCCTGCACCTCCGCCGTTTCGCCATCGAGTTTCCCGGCGGCCCACATGACCGCCTTGACGATGTTCTGATAGCCGGTGCAGCGGCACAGGTTGCCGCTCAGCGCCCAGCGGATCTCGTCCTCGGTCGGGCTGGGGTTCTCGTCGAGAAGGGCCTTGGAGGCCATCATCATCCCCGGCGTGCAGAACCCGCATTGAAGGCCATGCTCTTCCTTGAACCCCTCCTGCAGCGGGTGGAGCTCACTGGGGCCGGCCAAGCCCTCCACGGTCATGACCTCATGGCCATCGGCCTGTACGGCGAACATCGTGCAGCTCTTCACCGGCCGGCCGTCGACGAGAACGGTGCATGCTCCGCAGTTACTCGTGTCGCAGCCGGTGTGGGTGCCCGTGAGCTTGAATCCCTGCCGGAGGAGATGCGCGAGCACGAGTCGGGGCTCGACCACGGCGCTGCGCCGCTGTCCGTTGACCGTGACCGTTATCTCCCGCACCGGGATCTCTTCGGCCGTTCCCGGGGTGACCTCCCGGAACAAGCTCGTCATCAGGCGGCCTCCTCTTCCGATCGCAACAGCCCGGTCAGGATCCGGCTGGTGAAGACTCTGACCATTTGTCGCTTGAAGTCGGCGCTGCCCCGGTGGTCGGACTTGGGCTGGGCGGCCTCGGCCGCCAGCTCGGCGGCTTCGCCGATGTTGTCGGCCGTCAACGGGCGGCCGGTCAGCTTCTGGGCGGCAGCATCCGCCGCGATGGTCGCAGGGCCCACGGCGGTGAGGGCGATGCCGGCCCTGCCGACCTGGGAGCCCACACGGTCAATGGCCACTGCCACCCCGACGGTGGCGTAGTCGCCCACCCTCCGCTCCAGCTTGAGGTATCCGCCTGCCGGCATGCCTCTGGGGGTCGGGACCACGGCTTCGACCGCGATCTCGTCGAATGCAAGGGCATTCTGGAAGGGCCCGAGCACGAAGTCTCTGACCGCGATGCTGCGGCGCCCGTTGGGCCCCTGGGCGATGATCGAGGCGTCGAGAGCCGTCATGACCGATGCCCAGTCTCCCTGGGGATCGGCATGACAGACCGAGCCGACGAGGGTGCCCCTCATGCGCACGATCGGATCCGCCACCAGTGGAGCGGCCGCAGCCATGGTCGGCTGTCGGGTATCGAGGAGCGAGGACCGTTCCAGGTCTGCGTGGCGGCACACGGCGCCCACCCGGATGGTCCCGTCGTCGTCGACCCGGTGATAGTCGAGGTCTGGGATCTCGTTGATGTCGACCAGCATCTCGGGCGAGGCGAAGCGAAGTTTCATCATCGGGACCAGGCTCTGGCCCCCGGCGAGGACCTTGGCGTCGCCACCGCCGTCGTGGAGTAGGGCGACGGCCTCATCGATCGATCGTGGTGCCTCGTAGCGGAATCGAGCGGGGTAGATGGTGGCCTCCTTGCTTGATGCTCAGGCTTGTGGCGTTGTGCCTGGTTCGGGGCGGGGCTCCCTGGGGAACGACTGAGGGTCCGGTATCGCCACAGGTAGGGATTCGGCCTCGGGGTCGGGCCGCGGCTCCTGGTGGGGCGGCCACGGCCCCTGGACGGGCTGCCCGGCGACCTTGAGATATTCGATGATCTCGGGCCAGGCCCACATGGTGGGGCTCTTCCCCGTCTTGGGGGCTCCCTCGATCAGCTCGTAGAGACGCGGGTTGCCCCGGCTATGGCCGGAAGACTCGAATGCCAAAGGGACCTCCTCGAATGCGGCTCTGTCGACGCCACCCACAACCCGCGCCGCAATCGAAATCAGCATACCCAGGTGGGACCGAGCGAAGCAGGGCCAACGCCCGGACAGTCGAATGACCCGCAAACGCGCCGTCAGACATGTCTGCAACGGTTTGCGATCGGCGCATCACGGCCAGTACGAATGCGGTGAGGTTTCGGTTCCCTCCAAGATCGGGCGCCTAACGTGTCGCTCGTTCCAGTGAGTGATACACGATCTCCGGCCGGAGAGAGGGTTCGAGCCGCCGAGATAATCG
>JAICNB010000073.1 GCA_025928935.1 Acidimicrobiia bacterium | reverse complement strand
GGGCTCGGTCACCGCGCCGCCTATCTGGCCATCCCGCTGGAGGTGGAAGCCAGGGCCGCAGCCCGGCTCATAGGTGAGGGATAGGCGTAATTGGGAGCGGGAGCTACCAAATGCGTCACTGCTCAACCCAATTTGAGCGGCCTGTGCCAGCTCGTAGCTGATCCCCTGGCGGGTGAGCCGAAGGCTGCCTGGAGGTCGTCGCGGCCCGCCTCGTTTGCGGGGACGATGCTGAGCGAGGGGGGAACGCCTCCCTATTCCACGACGACGCCGTCGAGGTCGGGTTCCGGTGGGTATCGGGGGTCCATCCTCTCCAGGGTCTCGATCAGGATGCTGGCCACGGCCAGGTCCCGATACCACTTCCGATCGGCCGGCACCACGTACCAGGGCGCCTGTTCGGTCGAGGTCCGGGTGATCGCCTCCTCATAGGCCTCCTGGAAGTCGTCCCACAGCTTTCGGTCCTCGAGGTCTCCCGGGTTGAACTTCCAGCGCTTGTCGGCCTCCTGGAGCCGGGCCTCGAGACGCGATCTCTGCTCCTCCTTGGAGATGTGGAGGAACAGCTTCACCACCGTCGTCCCCTCGTCTGACAGGAGACGCTCGAAGTCGACGATGTGGGCGTATCGCTTCTGCCAGCGAGATTCGGGCACGAGGTCCTTCACCCGTACCACCAAGACGTCTTCGTAGTGGGATCGGTTGAAGATGGTGATCCCGCCGTTGGCGGGGGTGTGGTCGTGGATCCGCCACAAATAGTCATGGGCGAGCTCTTCCTCGGTCGGGGCCCCGAAACCCCAGACCCGGACACCTTGCGGGTTCACCCCCATGAACACGTTGCGGATGGTGCCATCCTTTCCTCCCGTGTCCATCGCCTGGAGCACGATCAGCAAGCTTTGCCCCGACTCGGCCCACAACGCGGTCTGAAGCTCGGAAAGCCTGGCGCTGAGCGGTTCGAGGGCGGCCTTTCCCTCCGCCTTCCCACCCTCGAAACCCTGGTTGGAATGGGGATCCCGCCGGGCTAGACCGGCCGGGCTGCCGTGGCGGACGAGAAAGGGCGAGGTGTCGAGCACCGATCGGACACTAACGGACGACGGTCTTCCCCCCTTCTCGGGGTGTTGGTAGGAAGAGGGATAGGTGAGGGGAGAAGATGAGCCGCACCCAGGGCATGGCACTCGGCTTGCTGGTCACCGCCGTCCTCCTGGGCGCCGGCCTGGGTGCGATGGGCGGACGAACGGGCTCCACCGGATCGACAGCTACGACGGAGGTCGGGCGGAGGACCGTCGAGACCTTCCCCGTCTATGTGTCGGGCTGGGTGTCCACGCCGGGTGTCGTCCAAGTCCCCGAAGGCGCGATTGTCGCCGATGCGGTGTCGGCGGCAGGCGGAGCAATCGAAGGAGCGCTCCTCGACACGGTGAACCTGGCCCGCCCACTGGTCGCCGGCGACCATGTTCAGATCCCGGGCCCGGGCGATTCGATGGCGGTGTCTTCGGCCACCGACTCCGGCGGCCTGATCTCGATCAACCTCGCCGACGTGTCCACCTTGGAGGACCTGCCCGGCGTGGGCCCGGTACTCGCCGAGAGGATCGTCGACCATCGTGAGGCCAACGGGCCCTTCGAGACCGTCGAGGACCTGCTGGAGGTCCCCGGCATCGGGGAAGCCAAGCTGGCTTCGATGAGGGACCAGATCAGGGTCCCTTGACCTCCGGTCATCCGGCGATCCTGCCCCCTGCTTCGCGTCCGTGGCTCTGGGGCGCAGGAGCCGCTTTCCTTGCCGGGCTGCTCGGCTCCTGGTCGAGCTGGGGGCTGATCATCGTCTCGATGATGGTGATGGGCCTGGCCACCGCCGGCCGCCCTATTCCCGGGGCCATCGCCGGCGCAATTGCGCTCAGCGCATCACTTCAGGGCGCCGCGCTGCCGGCAATTCCTCTCGGGGCCGTCGAGATCGAGGGTGTGCTCACCGCGGACGTCATCGAGGGTCGGTACGGGCCATATGCGATGGTCGACGACGGCGCCGGCCCGATCCTCGTAGATCTCCCGGACGGGTCGGCCGGATCGAGGGGCCAGTGGGTGAAGGTCGAGGGGTTGGGGGTCAGTGGTCCTGGGGAGGTTGGAGGCGATCGTCACCGGGGTGTGATCGATGCCTCCCGTTTCGGAGTGGTCGCCGAACCGTGGTCCCCGGTGCTCCTGGCCGGCAACGCCCTTCGACGCCGGGTGATCGAGCGGCTCAGTCCCCTGGAAGGGGGCCGTGCCCTGCTCGCCGGGTTCCTCGTCGGAGACACCAGTGGCATCGACGAGATGGATCAGTCCGCTATGAGGAGGTCTGGCCTCTCTCATTACACCGCAGTGAGCGGGTCGAACGTCTCCATCTTCCTGGGGCTTCTCTTCGTGGCTTCAGGTCCTCTCGGCGTCGGCCCTCGAAGACGTGCCTTGATCGGGCTGCTCGGGCTGCCGGTCTTTGCCTCTGCCACCGGATTTGAGCCCTCTGTCCTTCGTGCTTCGGCGATGGCCGCGCTCGTCCTGGGTGGGCGTCTGGCCGGGATCGCCCTCGAGACCTGGCAGGTGGTTGCCGCCGCAGTCGTCGGGCTGCTCGTCCTCGACCCGGGTCTGGCCGCCGATCCTGGCTTCCAGCTCTCCGTGGCCGCCACGGTCGGTGTGATCATCGGCTCGAGGTATCCGGTAGCGGGAGGAGCGATCGCCCGGGCACTGGCGGTGGGGGCGGGTGCTCAGCTGGCGGTCGCCCCGCTCCTCATCCTCCACTTCGGCCAGGTTCCTCTGCTCTCCCCTCTGGCCAATCTGATCGCGGCGCCGCTGGTAGCGGCTGCCACCGTCGTTGGAGCCATCGGTGCGATCGGCGTCGACCCGGCCATCGATTTGGCCTCGGCGCTGGCGTCAACGGTGCTGGCGACCGCCCGCGTGGCGTCGGTGTGGCCCCAGGTCGCCTGGGGTGGGTTGGGCATCGCGGTGATAGCCCTCGTCATGGTGGCCTGGCGGCCGAAGACCCGGCAGATCCTGGCGCTCCTCGCCTCGGGAGCGATCGCATGGCTGGTCGTGGGACCGGCTCCGGAACTACCCGATCCAGGGGTGGTGGTGCTCGACGTCGGGCAGGGCGACGCCATCCTGCTCAATGGAGGCGGTGGGTCGTTCGCATTGGTAGACGGCGGGCCCGAACCGGCGACCCTGGTCGAGAACCTCGCCGAATACCGGGTGCGCCGCCTGGAGCTGGTGGTCCTGACCCATCCGCACGCCGACCATGTCGCCGGATTGGCAGGTTTGCCCGGGACGATCCCGGTCGGCGCCCTTTGGGCCGGCTCCGTGGAGCACGATGACAGCGACGCTCTGGCCGAACTGTCGCATCGCTTCGAGGAGTCGGGGGTCGAATTGGTCGAACCGGAGGTGGGAGACACGTACCCGCTAGGTGGGCTCTTGCTGACGGTGGTCGGCCCGGAGCGGGAGTACGCCTCCTTGAACGACGAGTCGATCGTGCTGATGGTGGACGGCCCGGCGCGATCGATGCTGCTGGCTGGTGACGTCGAGACCCACGCCCAGGCCGACTTGGGCGACGTCGAGGCCGACGTCCTCAAGGTGCCCCATCATGGTGGCGGAACTTCGGAAGCCACCTGGCTGGAGAATGTGGGCTCCGATCTGGCGGTGATCTCGGTCGGACCCAATGACTTCGGGCACCCGGTCGGTTGGGTGATCGACGTCCTCACGGGCTCGGGGGCGGTGGTGTTGCGGACCGACGAATCTGGCGACGTAGCCGTGCCGCTCGGTTGATCGTGACCGTTCCGCGGGATCTACGGCGGTTCCACCCGCGCGAATCCAGGCGGAATGGTGGGAGACTGAGGCCGATGCTGGACCTCGGTGCGACGAAGCTCCCGTTGGGCGACGTCACGTATGTGATGGGGGTCATCAACGTTTCGCCAGACTCGAAGAACCTGCACACGGTGGCCCGATCGGTGGATGAGGCCATGCTGATGGCCGACCGGTATCGGTCCTGGGGTGCCACCTTCATCGACCTGGGTGGGCAGTCGTCTCACTTCGACAACCCGACGATCGACAGTGTCGATGAGATCTCCCGGGTTGTGCCGGTCGTCGAGGCCTTGGTGGCGGAGGGCCATCTGGTCTCGATCGACACCTGGAAGCCAGACGTGGCGGGCGCAGCGGTGGAGGCGGGGGCGGTGATCGTCAACGACACGGGCGGCCTGGCCAACGAGGAGATGCGGGAGGTGGTCGCAGCCTCCGGAGTCGCCGCGGTAGCGGTGTACGTGGAGGGTGACAACCCACACGGTGTGGGCGAGGTCGAGATCCGGGACGACAAAGCCGAGACGACGGCGAACCGATTCAGGGCCCTGGTCGATGACCTCGCTCGCATGGGTATCGACAACGTGATCCTCGACCCTGGCATCGCCCTCAGCTACCGTGGGGACTACGAGGCCTACACCCGGATGCAACTCCAGGTCATCGCCGGTCTCGCTCCTATCAGGGCACTGGGGCGGCCCGTCCTGGTCCCGATCCCCCGCAAGAGAGATTTCCACCGGGTGGCTGCCTACATCTCGCTCGCGGTTGAGCACGAAGCCGACATCATCCGGGTCCACGACGTCGCCGTCGCCTGCGACCTCGTGAAGCTGTTCGGGCGTGGGGGACAGGTGTCGGGGTCGGCGATTACCGTCAGATGAGATGTCCCTGCTCCTGATCACGGCACCGTCCAACGCCGGGCCTGGTGAGCGGCAGCAGATGCTCGACGGTGCGGCGGCTCATTTTGCACGCGCCGGATTGGACAGGGCACAGGTGGTCCGCGTCGATGTCCCGGGCCGGGGAGCGGGAGAGGACGGTGAGGGAACACTGCGGGCCGAGCTGGAGTCGGCCATCCCCCTCCTCCAGTCAGGATCCCTGTTCGGGGAAGCCCAGGGATTGGAGCTGGTCGACGCCCAGAACCTCCAGGTGTCGGAGGGTGAGGTCCTGACGGAGCTGATCGAGACGGCGAATCTATCCGACATCGAGGTGGTGATCCTGGCGGCAGGAGCGCTTCCCCGGCAGTTGTCGGCCCTGGTCAAGCGTCTGGGGACCTCGCAGTCGGTGAAGAAGATGTGGGAGCGCCAGGCCCTGCAGTGGGTGGATGCCGAGGTGCGGGACCGCGGGCTCACGTTCGACAAGGGAGCCGAGAAGGCCCTCGTCCAGAAGTTCGGCTCCGACACGGCGGCGATGGGTCAGGCGCTCGACCAGCTGGAGCAGGTGGGGGGGAAGATCACGAAGGAGATGGTGCTCGACCGATTCAAGAACCGGCCTGACGAGCCGACGTTCCTGATCACCGATGCCATTTCCAAAGGTGATGTCGGTGAGGCGCTCCGCCGTTTGTCCGACTTCCTCGTTCACGGTCACCCACTCGTCTACCTCGCCGCTGTCGAGTCAGACCTCAAGAAGCGCGCGCTGGCGGCGGCAGCCCCGGATGAGCCGACCTTCCGGCAGTGGCTCGGCGCCACTACGGCCGACCGGGGGCCGGTCCGGTTCTGGAATCAGCGGGGGAGGGTGCGAGAGTCCTCGCTGCGACGTGCGCAGGAAGCCCTGGTGCGGGCGGATCGGGTGATCAAATCGCAACCCGAGGAGGTACATCGGGTGACGCTCGAGAGGCTCACGGTTGCGTTGTGCCGTTGGTACGGCTGAGGCGGTCAGCCCGCGGAGACGCGCTTGGCCAGTCGTGACTTCTTGCGAGCAGCCGTCTTCTTGTGAAGGACGCCTTTGGAAACGGCGCCGTCGATCTCGGCTTGCGCCCGACGCATCAGCTCGTCGGTCTGCTCACCTGCGGCCGAGGCGGTCTCGACCTTCTTGACGCTGGTCTTGAGGCTGCTGTTGATCGACTTGTTGCGCATCCGTCGTGCTTCGTTCTGACGGTTCCGCTTGATCTGTGACTTGATGTTGGCCATTGGGTTTCGAGTTATGGGGTTGTCGGTGCGCGGGCTGTTCGCCCGGCGAAGAGGAGAAATCGGAAGGATAACAGCGGGGCCCCGGTAGGTACAATGCCGCCTCCTCCCGGATTCTCGTGACCAATCAAGCGCGCATACGCAACTTCTCGATCATCGCTCACATCGACCACGGCAAGTCGACTCTGGCCGATCGTTTGCTCGAGCTGACCGGAGCGGTCGATGCCCGGGACATGCGTGAGCAGGTCCTCGACACCATGGATCTGGAGCGGGAGCGGGGCATCACCATCAAAGCCCAAACGGTGAGACTCACCCATAGGGCCGAGGACGGCGAAGAGTTCGTCCTGAACCTGATCGACACACCAGGACACGTCGACTTCTCCTACGAGGTGTCTCGCTCGTTGGCCGCCTGCGAGGGTGCACTGCTCCTGGTCGATGCGGCCCAGGGAGTCCAGGCCCAGACCCTGGCCAACGCCTACCTGGCGGTCGAGGCGGGGCTCGAGGTCATCCCCGTCATCAACAAGATCGACCTCATCGCCGCCGATCCGGACCGGGTCGCCACCGAGATCACCAATGTCATCGGGGGCTCGGCCGAAGAGGTCGTCCGCATCTCGGCCAAGACCGGAGAGGGAGTCGACGCGCTCCTACGGCGGGTGGTGGACCTGATCCCACCGCCCTCGGGAGATCCCCAGTCACCGCTCCGCGCCCTCGTGTTCGACTCCTATTACGACGCCTACCGCGGGGTGGTCTGTTACGTCAGGGTGGTCGATGGGCGGCTCCGCTCCGGATTCAAGCTCGAGTTCATGGCGACCGGGGAGACGCACGACGCCGCCGAGGTGGGTGTCCTCACCCCGGCGGCGAAACCGGTGAATGTCCTCGAGGCAGGCGAGGTCGGGTACCTGATCACCGGGGTGAAGGAGATCGACCGGATCAAGGTGGGTGACACCCTGACCGACGCGGCGAGCCCGGCCCTCCAGGCGCTGGCGGGCTATGCCGAGCCCAAGCCGATGGTGTTCTCCGGTCTCTTCCCGACCGACGGCGACGACTTCGAGAGGCTGCGTGAAGCCCTCGAGAAACTCCGCCTGAACGACGGTTCGCTGATGTGGGAACCTGAGACCAGCCGAGCTTTGGGCTTCGGGTTCCGGGTGGGGTTTCTAGGGCTCCTCCACATGGAGATCGTCAGGGAGCGCCTAGAGCGTGAGTACGACCTGGATCTCGTCGCCACCGCGCCTTCGGTCGCCTACCGGGTGACCATGACCGACGGCAGCATCCGCGAGATCAAGTCCCCACAAGACCTGCCCGACCCCGGGAGCCGAGGCGACATCTCCGAGCCCTACGTGCGGGCGATGATCCTCACCCCGAGCGATTACGTGGGACCGATCATGGAACTGGTCACCGCCAAGCGAGGCGAGATGGGGAACATGAGTTATCTGAGCCCGGAGCGGGTGGAGCTCGATTACCGGATCCCTCTCTCAGAGATCGTGTTCGACTTCTTCGACCTCCTCAAGTCCCGGACCAAGGGCTACGCCTCACTCGACTACGAGCCCGACGAGTACCGGACGGCCGACCTGGTCAAGGTCGACATCCTGCTCAACGGCCAGCCGGTCGACGCCTTCTCGGCGATCGTGCACCGGGACAAGGCAAACGACTATGGGACGAAGATGACCGGGCGCCTCCGCGGGCTCATCCCGCGTCAGATGTTCGACGTGCCGATCCAGGCAGCGATCGGGGGCCGCGTCATCAGCAGGGAGACGGTGAAGGCGAAACGCAAGGATGTCATCGCCAAGTGCTACGGCGGTGACGTGACGCGGAAGAAGAAGCTCCTCACCAAGCAGAAGGAAGGCAAGAAGCGGATGAAGATGGTGGGATCGGTGGAGGTCCCCCAGGAGGCGTTCGTGGCCGCCCTTCGCGTCGATGATGACCTCTGACGTGCGACACCTGAGCGGGGCGGAGGTGGATCGACACGTCGAGGATGCGGCCGCCTACGTCCACATCCCGTTCTGCTCGGCGGTCTGCCCCTACTGTGACTTCGCGGTAGTAGCCGGCGCCGACGACCGGATCGGTCGCTATGTCGACGCGGTCCTGGCCGAGATCGCGATGTCGCCTCGCTGGCGACCGCTGGACTCGGTCTATTTCGGGGGTGGCACTCCCAGCCATGTCGATCCGGCCCACCTGCGGCGGATCCTGGACGCCCTGGCCTCTCATCACGGCCTGGCGAACGGGTCCGAGGTCACTGTAGAGGCCAACCCCGAGGACTTCGGCCCTCAGCGCGCCTCGGAGCTGTTCTCCGCCGGGTTCAACCGCGTCTCGTTCGGAGCCCAGAGCTTCGACGATGCCGTCCTGGCCCGGTTGGGCCGGCGCCATGACGCCGGCGACATCGAGGTCTCGTTGGCCAACGCCCGCAGCGCCGGGTTTCAGAACGCCTCGATGGATCTCATCTTCGGCACCCCCGTCGAGCGCAATGAGTCGTGGATGGCGACACTGAGGCGTGCGGTGGCGCTCGAGCCCGATCACATCTCCTGTTACGCCCTCACCGTCGAGCCCGGTACCCCGCTGCATAGGGACGTGAAGGCCGGCGCCCCGGCACCCGACCCGGACACCCAGGCCGACCGCTACGAGATGGCCGAGCGAATACTGGGCGAGGCGGGGCTGGGACGGTACGAGGTGTCCAACTGGTCGCGCCCGGGACGCGAATGCCGCTACAACCTGACAGTGTGGGCGCAGGGGGAATACGAAGCCTATGGCAACGGTGCCCACCGCTTCGTGGACGGGGTGCGCAGTCACAACATTCGTCGCATGGACGCATATATCGACCGCATCGAGCAGGGAGTCAGGCCGATCTCGGGCTCAGAGCTCGTGCGGGGATGGGACGGGGAGATCGACCGGCTTTTCGTCGGGCTTCGCCGTTCCGCCGGCGTAAGGCCCGGCCCTGGTGTGGATGCCCTCCTCGGTACGAGGGGTGGTGGGGTGCTGCGCCATGCGGGGGTCATCGACGTCCTCGAGGGGAGACTCGTCGTCACCAGGCCCCTACTCACCGACGAAGTCCACCGCCAGGTACTCGACTTGAGCCCACCCCAAGGGTGGGTGGAGGCGCTGGAGCGAGATAATCTCTCTGACTGAGATGCTCGAAGATCGCCGGTCCGAGATCCTTCGCGCCCTCGTCGAGGAGCACATTCGCTCCGGCGAGCCTGTCAGCTCGCGCGCCATCGTGGAAAGGGCTCACTTGGCGGTCTCGACCGCGACCGTTCGCAACGATCTCGCCGCTCTCGAGTCGGAGGGGTTCGTGATCCAGCCCCACACCTCTGCCGGTCGGGTTCCGACGGCCGCCGCCTATCGCTACTACGTCGACCACCTCGGCCCTGGGCGGCTGCGGGCCACCGCACAGGCGAAGATCGACTCGTTCTTCGGTGACGTGCACCTCGAGCTCTCCAAGCTGCTCAAGGAAACATCCGACCTGCTCGCCGAGGTGACCGATCTCCCCTCGGTGGTCGTTGCCCCGACGCTTCGAAACGATCGAGTGCGGGCGATGCACAGCGTCCAGGTCACGGCCGACCAGGTCTTGCTCATCGTGGTGACCGACGGGGGCCGGGTGCTCCAGCAGAGGGCCCGGGTGAGGGTTCCGATCACACCCGGTGAGCTCGAGGAGGCGCACCGGATGGTGAGCGCTGCCGTGGTGGGTACCAACCTCGGGGCCGAGCCCGTGTTGAACGATGAGATGCTGGGGCGGTTGGAAGAGCCGATCAGGGAAGCCGTCCTCACCATGAACGATGGCCTCCACCTGGCGGCGACAACAGGAGCGGAGCTGTACATCGGCGGCACACAGCGGCTGACGTCGGTATGGGAGGACCTGAGTGCGGTGCAGCGCATCCTCGAGGTCCTGGCCAGAGAGGCCGAGGTCATGAGCATCCTGGCGGTGGCATCAGGCACCTCCATTCAGATCGGGGCCGAGCTGCCCCTTCAGGATGTCGACCTGGCCGTTGTCTCCAAGACTTATGAGGCCGGAGCGAGCGGTGGCTCGGTAGGAGTGATCGGGCCCATGCGAATGAACTACAAACGGGCAATCTCGGCGGTCGAGCAGGTCTCGCGCGAGCTGGAGGACCGGATCAGCGCCGAACAGGACTGACCCATGGCGAGGGACTACTACAAGATTCTCGGCGTGGGCAGGGACGCCACCAACGAAGAGATCAAGAAGGCCTTCCGGCTCATCGCCCGGAGCACCCACCCCGACGCCAAGCCTGGGAATCCCGAGGCGGAGTCTCGCTTCCGCGAGGCGGCCGAGGCATACGAGGTCCTGTCGGATCCCGACCGTCGCCGTCGCTACGACCGGGGCGACACAATCGACCTATCCGATCTGTTCAGCGGATTCGGCGGCTTCGACGACCTGCTTCGCTCGGTGTTCGGCGATGGCTCGCTGTTCGGCTCGGGGCCATCGGGTAGGCCCACCAGAGGAGGTGACATCCTCGTGGGCGCCGAAGTGGACCTGGCCGGTGCCGCTTTCGGCACCGAAGTCGAGATCCAATTCCGGACACGAAAGACATGCGAGGTCTGCTCGGGTAGCGGCGCCAAGGACGGTGAGGGCGTGACCACCTGCCCCGAATGTCGTGGCGCCGGCTCAGTGCGGATGGCGAGGCGGTCGCTGTTCGGGACGATGATGACGGTTGGCACATGTCCGACTTGCCACGGGGAAGGCGCCCTGATCACCACGCCCTGTCCGGCATGCTCCGGCTCGGGGGCGGTCGAGGGGGACGCAACCATGACAGTCGAGGTGCCGGCCGGTGTGTCCTCGGGCACGAGGCTTCGTCTCACCGGTCGCGGGCAATCGGGAGGCCGCCACGGGCCACCAGGCGATCTCTACGTCGAGGTGCACGTTTCCCCTGACCCGAGATTCGAACGTCACGACGCCGACCTGGTCCACGGTGTCACCATCGGCATCTCGCAGGCCTCCCTGGGGACCAGGGTGTCGATCCCCCTGATCGAAGGGGGCGAGACCGATTTGGACATCCCGGCCGGGACCCAACCTGGGGCCGTCTTCCGGATGAGCGGCTTGGGCATCACCCGGCTCGGCCGAGGCACCCGTGGTGACTTGCATGTCGTGGTCACCGTGTCGGTGCCGACGGACCTCACCCATGAAGAAGAAGACCTGCTCGGGCAATGGGCTGACCTGCGAGGCGAGAGAACCGATCGCCCGGCCTCCGCAGGCTGACCGGGCCCGTCATGGGCCACGTCCCCCATCTGCTCCTACCCGGTCCCTGGATGGGCGAGCGGCTCGAGGTGTCGGCCCAGCAACGCCATCACCTGGACAAGGTGCTGCGTGTTGGTACCGGGCAGACGATCGAGTACACCGATGGCGAAGGGGTGGTCGGCCTCGGGAGCTATCTCGCCGGGGAGGTGGCCAGACGCGGAGAGAAGACCGTTCCACGGCCGTCCGACCTCGTGGTGGTGGCGGCCCCACCCGACAACCGGGACCGGATCCGCTTCATGATCGAGAAGTTGTCGGAAATGGGGGTGGCCGAGCTGAGATTCCTCGAGACGAGACACGGCCAGGGTCGGCCACCCAGGGCGGATCGGGCCCGATCCTGGGCGGTTGCGGGTCTGGAGCAATCGAGGGGGGCCTGGCTGATCCGGATCCCCGGTGAGCCGGTCACACTGGGCGCTCTGGAACGGCCCTTCGTCGTCTGCGACCCGGGCGGGGGCAAGGAGTGGCCATCCGCGCGCACAGTGGTCGTGGGGCCGGAGGGGGGGTGGGCAGCCGGCGAAATCCCGGAAGACGCCCCTCGCTGGGACCTCGGGGGCACGGTGCTTCGTCTCGAGACGGCCGCCCTGGTGGCCGCAGCACGTCTCCTATGAAGCTGGAATGCCCACGAGCGAAGATGTAGCATCTCGCCACGGGCTCTTGGGAGGAGATCTTGGTCGACAGGTTCAGCATGTCACTCGGACTGCGCCTGCGCGCAGCGCGTCGTCAGCGCGGGTGGTCGTTGGGTGAGCTCGAGTCGTACACAGGCGGAGAGTTCAAGGCGTCGGTGGTCGGCGCCTATGAACGTGGTGAGCGCGCGCTGAGTGTTCAACGGCTGGTGCGTCTGGCGGAGGTCTATGCGGTGTCGGCAGCAGAACTCCTCCCGATGACGACTGCGGACCGGGGACTCTTGATCGACGTCGACATGGCCGCAGAGGCGAAAGATGGAGATCTGATCGACCGTTATCTGGCCGCCATCCACTTCCTTCGGCGAGAGGGACGGCCTGACGAAGTGCGTGATTCGGACAAGGCCGTGATCGCTTCGCTCCTCGACGCATCGGTGAACACTGCCGCCGGCCCAGACTGATCGCCACAGCCTGATTTGTTCGGAATCAACACCTGACGGCACGTAGAATGGCCGATGACGCCACCTGAGGGCGTCATCTCCAGTGGCCACTGAGCAATCCACCCAACAAATCGACTCGCGTTTACGCGTCCCCAGCCATCATCTGATGCTGGATCTCCTCGGGGAGGCCGACCGCCATCTGCGTCAGGTCGAGGACCACTTCCCCGAGGTCCGCTTTGTCGCGCGCGGTGACGAAGTGTCTTTCCGGGGCCCTGACACGGAGGTCGAGCGGGCCCGCACCGTCCTGGAGGAGCTGCTCATCCTCGTCCAGGAGGGCCATGCCCTCGACTCCGCCCGGGTCGACGAAGTCGTGAAGATGGTGATCGAGGACGTGCCCAGCCCTTCGGGTGTCCTCTCGGACGGGATTCCGGTGGGCCGGGGCCGGATGATCAGACCCAAGACCCATGGGCAGCAGAAGTACATGGAGGCGATCAGGGAGAACACCCTCACCTTCGGCATCGGGCCGGCCGGCACGGGCAAGACTTATCTGGCCATGGCTGCGGCGGTCGACAGCCTCGTCAGCGGGTCGGTGCGACGCATCATCCTCACCCGGCCAGCTGTCGAGGCAGGGGAGAGGCTCGGATTCCTCCCCGGCGACCTCGCGGCCAAGGTAGACCCCTATCTGCGCCCGCTATACGACGCGCTGTGGGACATGCTCGGCCCCGAGGAGACCGCCTCGCTCGTGGAGAAGGGAACCATCGAGATAGCACCGCTCGCTTATATGCGTGGAAGGACGTTGAACGACGCCTGTGTCATCCTCGACGAAGCCCAGAACACGACGCCGGAGCAGATGAAGATGTTCCTGACCCGGCTCGGCTTCAACTCGAAGATGATCATCACCGGGGACATGACCCAGACCGACCTTCCCGACAACCGGCGGTCAGGGCTGCAGGTGGTCCGCCAGATCCTGAGCGACATCCCGGGTGTGGCCTTCGTCGAGCTCACCGCCCGTGACGTCGTGCGACATCGCATCGTTGCCTCGATCGTCGAGGCGTACGCCAGGTTCGAGAGCCGGCCCACCTGATGCCCCGCCCCACCCTGGTCCGTGTCGCCACCTTCGTCGCCACGGTCGTCGCCGCCTGGGGTGTGCTCTCCCTCGGCACCGGCAGCACTGATCCCGAGCTGGTACTCGGCGCACCGGCACCACGTGAGTACCGGGCCGATAGGCAGGCGCAGGTCATCGACACCGAGGAGACGGCCCGTCGTCAACAGGAGGCGAGGGATTCGGTCGATCCGATCGAGCGAATCAACGAGCAGATCGAGACCACGGTCAACAGACAGGTGACTTCAGTGTTCGACGACGTGCAGGCCCTGGCCATCGGGGACCCGATCGACCCTCCGGCACCTGCAGCGACAGAGGCTCCGCTGCCGACCGTCGCCGAGGAGACGACGGAAACCACCGACGCCCCGGAGCCGGCGCTTCTCACCGGGACGGTCTTCATCGATGTGGACGGCGATGGGCTGCTCGAGCCGGATACAGGCGAGGTGCGCAGTGACATCGGTGCTCAGCGCATCACGGTCGGGGTCCAGGTCGGGGAGGAGACCGTCGAGGTGATGACCGACGTCAATGGGGTCTGGTCTGCCGAGGTGCCTGCCGGAGTCGCCCTGGTCTCCGTCGACCCGGCTGATGCCCAGATGCCCGACGGTTACATGGTGGGCAGCCCCAACTACCAACAGCTCGTGGAATGTGAGCCGGGTGGCGCCTGCACCGGCGAGCCGATCCCCCTACAGGCGAACCTACGCCCCGTGGACGAGATGGTCGCCCGGGTGACAGCCGACCACACCGTCGCCGATGACGCCGTCGAGACTCTGGCCTTCACTGCCGCCGACGATGTGGTCAGGGCGGCCCTGGGGGAGACCCCGCATTTCCCGGTGATCCGCCAGGAGG
>JAICNB010000078.1 GCA_025928935.1 Acidimicrobiia bacterium | reverse complement strand
CGAGGACGCGGGGACCATCGATGGCACGCACCCGAGCGTCGTCTGCCAGGAGCCGCCGCTCGCCGTCCAGGGCAACCATCCCGGCATCAGCGCTGAGCTCCACTTCGCCGCCGATGGGCAGGTCGAGATGGCTTCGCACCGGGATGTCGAGGATGAGGCCCGGTCCGAACACCGACCTGACCCTTTCTTCTCCTCCAAAATGGAGGTGGCGGACGTGGCCCGGGGCGAGCGGCCCGAATGCTGCACTCACCGAGGCGATGCCGACCGCCGTGCGTCGAGCTGTGGTGACCACGCCTTCGACCAGCTCGGTGGGTTCCCAGATTGCGCCGGCGCCGGCCCAATGGGTCCGCACTGCCACGGCATCGATCACTGCCAACGCGGATCCTTCGGTGGTGCTTACCTGCAGGGCGGTGGTGGGCCGGAACGAGCCGTTGCCCGAGATCACCGCGCGGGCCGTGGCCAGCCCGACGACGCTCGGCTCGTCGGTGAGGGCGAAGGCGTTGTTGGTTCCCGCCGCCACCGGCACGAGAGGGGCGTGGGGCCATCCCTCGGCGGCTGCCCGCACCGTCCCATCCCCTCCCACCGTGATCAGCGCTGCTGCCCCATTGGCCTCCAGATAGGAAGCGGCCCGACGTGTGTCGTCCTCGCTTCCTTCGATGTCGATCGGAATGAAGTCGACCGGGGATCCTGCCGCCCCGGCCAGGCCGACGGCCCGCTCGAGCAGCCCGGCCCGGTCTCTGATCCCGAGCACTTCGATCGCCGGCTCGGATCCGAGGCCGACCAGGAGTCGTGCCACCAGATTCGCCTTCTCCTCGACGTCGATGACTCGGGCCAGCATGGTGAGACGCCGAATGTCCTTTGAGGAGGTCGGATTGGCGATGAGACCGACCAGCATGCCGGGACCATACGCAGGATGGCCCGAGGTCCCCGTTTCCCTGAGGGCCGCTAGGCCTCCACCCGATACAGCCGCCAGCGGTCAGGGATCCCTTTCAGTTCGTGCTCACCTGCGTCGTGGAACCTGAGGTCGCCACCGGCGGTCAGGTCCTTGACGGTTTGGGAGACCAAGATCTCCGACGGTCCGGCCCGGGCCATCACCCGGGCTCCGATCGACACGGCCAAACCGGCACACTTGCCATCGGCCGTCTCGCAATCCCCGGTGTGCACACCGGCCCGGATCTCGACCCCGAGGAGCCCAAGGTCGGCCATGGCGGAGCGGGCGCACTCGATGGCACGGGCGGGCCCGTCGAAAACTGCGTAGAACCCGTCGCCCGCCGTGTCCTGCTCCCTTCCCTCGAAACGGGTGAGGTTGCGGCGCATGATCGCGTGGTGCCCCTCGAGCAGCCGCTTCCACTCCCGGTTACCAAGTTCGGCCTGGTGGGTGGTGGAGTCGACTATGTCGGTGAACAGGACGGTGGCCAGGATCCGACTGGTGTTGGGCACTGGTCTGCTGCCGGTGACGAACTCCTCGACCTCGTCCAGGACGGCGTCGCTGTCCCCGGCTATCGGAAGGTGATCGTTGCCCTGAAGCTCGATGTACCGGGCACCGGCGATGTGTTCTGCCACATATCGCGCTTGGCTTGCGGGCACGATCAGGTCCCCTGCCCGCTGCAGCACCATGGTGGGGACGTGGATCGAGGAAAGGACCTCACGCACGTCGAGATCGGTCATGATCTGGGCCAGTTCCCGATAGCCGCTCGGGGTCGCCACCAGTCTTTCGAAGCGGGCCCACCATTCGACAAAGTGTTCATCCTCCGCCAACGACGGTGCCTGCATCGACACGTTCCTGCCTGTGCCCATCTCATCGACGAAACGGGCGGCGAACGCCGCCTGCTCATCGGGGGTCATCGCATCTTGGAACTCGTCGGTGGCGATCCGCTTGACCGACGGGGCATAGAGAACGAGAGCCTGGGTTCGCTGTGGATGGGTGGCGGCAAACAGCATCGACATGCTCGCTGCCCTCGCCACGCCGAAGACGATGGCGCTCTCCACACCTACCGCATCCATGACCGCGCCGATGTCATCGCGTTGACGTTCGATGATCGGCGGCTCTGATCCCCTGTCCGACAACCCCACACCACGCATATCGAAAACGGTGAGACGGGTGAACGAGGCGAGTCGGCTCAGGAAATGGGCGAAATGTGGCTCCTCCCACATCACATCCAGGTTGGAGAAGATTCCCGAACAGAAGATGAGGTCGGGACCGTCACCCACCGTCTGATAGGCGATGGACACCTCCGAGCTCATCGCATACCGCGTCTGAGGAATCGAACCCATTGGACTCCGCAACCTAACGGTCGAGGCCGGCCATGGCGGCTCCCGGACGCTCCTCGGACCAGAACCTGTGTGTGACTTACGCTTCTCTGTCCGTCGGGCCCTGGGCACCCATCATCTCAGTGACAGCCCATTCATGAATCCGCTCTAACGACTCCATTTGCTGACTTCCTCGCTTCTCGAGGACGGCAAAGTCGAAGTCGGACCATTCGGGATGAGAGGGGGCGGCTGTGCGCAACGTCACCCACAGACTCTGCTTCCCGCGGACGGCCGACATGAGCGTCTCCAGCTCCAAGACTCGGCTGAGAGGTGAATAGGTGAGTAGATGGCCGTTCAACTTCAATCGGCTTGCCCGTTCGGTGAGAAGAGCTGCCGCTCTCTTGAGATCTCCGCCCGAGACCCCGGTCGCGGCCCGGATCTCGTCGAGGACGACCAGGTCCTGCTCGATCGACTCCGCTACCTCCTCGATGATCGGCCCCCACTTCGTCCGGCGATTGCTGCGCCAGATCCGCCTGGCCAACGCCGTCCCGGCAGTGGCTCCGGCACGGTGGTCGTTCAAGTATGTCTCCCAGTACTCCATTGTCCACATCCGAGGGGCGCTTTCCGACGACGTCACTTGCCCGATGAGCAGGGTTCCCAACCCGGTGTCGCGTCTCTGTTCCAGATGGATCCGCGGCGGTCAGCCGACGTGTGGCTGACTCCGGGCTGCTTGGTGGGCGGGCATCTGGTTGCCCAGCAGGTACCAGGTCTCCATCTCACCCACGCCCTTGACCTCGATCGTGCCTCGCGGCTCGAACTCGAACTCGCCGTTCAACAATTCGTAGGTCTGTCGGGTCACCTGGATCCGACCTGGGGTGCCCGCGGACTCCATCCGTGAAGCGACGTTGACCGTGTCGCCCCAGAGGTCATAGAGGAACTTCCGCTGTCCGATGACGCCGGCCACCACCGGCCCCGAGTTGATCCCGATCCGCAGCTGGAGACCGAGGTCGCCGCAGGGGCCGCCGGGCGCCGCCGACGCGGCAATGTCGAGCGCCAGCAGGGCGATCGCCCGGGCGTGGTCCGGTCTCCGTGTCGGGACACCCGCGGCCACCATGTAGGCATCACCGATGGTCTTGATCTTCTCCAGGCCGTGTCGCTCGGTGAGAGTGTCGAAGTGGCTGAAGAGTCGATTGAGCATCCCGACCACCTCGGCTGCGGTGAGGTCCTTCGACCGTGCGGTGAAGTCGACCACATCGGCGAACAGCACCGACGCGGCCCTGTACTGGTCGGCGATTGTGTTGGTCTCGCCCTTGAGACGCTCGGCGATCGGGGCGGGGAGGATGTTGAGGAGCAGGTCCTCGGAGCGCTGCCGCTCCGCCCGGAGGGCCGTCAACGCCTCCTCGCGCTGCTTGGCGAACAGGGCCAGCAGGGTGAAGAACATCGTCCCGCCGACGGTGACGTTGAGGGCCAGAAGGACGCCGGAGACCGACTCGGGTATGGGGGAGGGGATCCCCAGTGCGATGCCGATGAACCCACATGCAAGAAAGACTGCGACGAAGCCGATGAACCAGCGGACGCCGGCTCGCACACCATCGAAGACGAGCGCGCCGAACGGGGCGAGGATGCCCCAGATCCCGGGCGACCCGCCGGGGATGAACCCGCCGAGGGCGATCATCGACAGCGTCGGCGCCAACAGGATGTCCCAGAGCTGGATGCGCAGCAGCATGGGAAAGTTGCCGTTCCGTGCGAAGAGCGCGATCGACGCGATGGATATCGCCGCGTAGAGAAGCGCCATGGAGCCCGACCATGCGCCGAAGGAGAGGTACAGGCCCGCCCACAGGAACGCTATCGGGAGGACGAGGACCGCGATGAGGACGAGCAGCCCCTTGCGCTGGCGCACATCCGGGTCATCGGCCGGGTCGGCGCCGACCTTCGAGAGCCGGTCCACTAGACGATTGAGCAGGCCCCGAAGGGACGTCACCACCCTGAGAATAGGTTGCTGGTCATCCGTCACGACCGTTCGAGTTCGGATCTCTCCGCCTTGAGGGCGAGGATCATGTCCTCGATCGTGCCGTCGGCGACGGCCAGGGCAAGGACGAGCCGATCCCTCACGGTGCGGGCAAAGCCGCTTCGATAGATGAATCCCGAAGTCCTCGCTCGGTTGGATACACCGATATAGGAGGCTCGCCAACCCTCACCGAAGGAGTCAGAGTGGAAGATCTCGGTCGCTTTGGCGTACTCCCAGGAGCGGCTCCAGTTCGGTGAGGAGTAGAGGACCCGTCGCGTGGTGATGAAGGTCACGCCGTCGGACTGGATGATTTTCCGCATGTTGGGTTCCGAGACAAACAAGTCGTGGTGGGTGCGATCGGGGTATGACGAGGTGTCTGCCCCCCGAAGGTTCAATACCTGCGAGCCGGTTCTCGCCGTCCCTCCGCCGGCTCTCAGCTCGACAACGCCGGAACCCTGGAGGAACAGAAGCGGGTGCTCGTCCGCTTTGAGGTCGACATCGAACGCCACGTCCTCGACCTGTTGGTAGATCCTGTCGAGATGCCGGGCCATGTAGAGCAGCTCGTCGATGTGCGCCATCTCTGAGCTCGAGGCCACAAGCACGCGGTCGCGGTCGGTCGTCTCGGACACCAAGGGTCCCCTAAAACTCGCGAACCTCCCAGGTCCCCGCTCGTTGGAGCCTAATCCTCGAAGCTGCGCCCTCGCCAGAGGAGCCCAACCAGAGGTGAACCGAACCTCGTTCTCATCGAAGCGACCAATCGAGAGCACCTCGTCCCACCAGCTCTCCGGCTCGCAGGCGCTCGTGCAGGGGGAGAAGGTCGTCAGGCCCGACGACCTGTCCGATGACCGGCTGGACCCTGCCCTGAGCCACCAGCTCGGCGGCCCCCGCCACTTCGGCCTTGGTGGCATAGCGGGAGCCGAGCAGGCTGATCTCACGGAATACGAAATCCCGGTATTGGACAGTGACGGGCTGGTCGACGAAGGTCGTGAGGACCACGAGTCGGCCCCCAGGAGCGAGGTTGTCGACCGCCCATGAGCCGGTGGTGTCCAGCCCGACGAGGTCGATCACAACGGTCGGCGGCCCGTCCGTGAACAGACTCGGTAGTGAGGAGATGTCAGACGAATCGACGGCTCGGATCCCGGTCGATTCGATGGCCTCCAGCTTCTCGCTGGTCACGTCCAGGCCCACCACATCGGCAGTGGTGAGCCGGGACACCTGAATCATGTGTATCCCTACTCCGCCCCCGGCCCCGACCACCACGACTCTGTCTTCTGTGGTCAGCTCCGCACGGGTGGAGACATGCACCGGTGTGGCCACTGCATCCGGAACCACGGTGGCCGCGACTGGATCGAGGCTCTGCGGAATGGGAATCACATTCGAGGCGGGAAGCACGACGAACGGTGCGTAGCCACCATCACCATGTACTCCCACGAAGCCGCCCAGCCTCTGGCAAAGCGGCTCCCGACCGGCGCGGCACTCGAGACATGAGCCACAGTTGAGATAGAAGTAGGCGACGACCCGGCGCCCGACCAGACCTCGATCCGCGTCCGCTCCGGCCCCGGTGAGCACCCCCACGAGTTCATGACCCGGCACTCGGGGCAGGAGCCCGGGATCGTTCCCCAGATCGCCGCGGATCGCGTTGAGGACGGTGAGCCCGACGCCGCATGCCTCGACCTCGATCAGGACTTCGCCAGGGCCGGGTTCGGCACGATCGAAAGACTCCCACACCGGATCGCTGCCCCAGGTTTGGATCCGGTATCCGGTCTGGCTACCGACGCTCACCCGGTTCCTCCGGTGAGAGGTACGCTCGCCGCCGTTCGTCCGGCCAAGGAGATACCTGTTGGGGTCCGCATTCCATATCGCTCATCGCTGGGAAATCGACTGGCAGGACGATGTCGACGTGTTGACTCTCGGCCATGGGGTCCAGGTCAAGATCCTCTACCGGGACGATGAGACCGAGCATGTCGACATGCTGGTCCGGTTCCCGGCCGGTTATGTCGAGCCCCGTCACAACCATGCCAGCAGTCACTCGGTGATGGTGCTGGAAGGGGTGCAGATCGCCGAGGGTGAGCCGCTCCACCCGGGTGACTATCTGTGGGCCGACGGCACCCGCCCACACGGGCCCTTCGAGTACCCGGAGGGATGTGTCGTGTTCGCCAGCTTCCACGGCCCGTCCTCCCAGCACCGATACGAGGGCAGTCCTGCCGGCGACGTCTAGGCGCCTTCCTGCCGGGCATCGTCACGGATGAATCGCGCGGCCTTGAGCAACAGCGTCCGGTTGGCCCCGTCCGAATGGAGGAAGGCCGCCGCGTCCCTGACCAGCTTCTCGATCCCGGCCTCCTTCATGTAACCGTGGCCCCCGTGGAGTGACAGCGTGGTGGTGACCACCTCCCAAGCCACCTCCGAGGCGAACACCTTCGGCAGGGAGCCCATCGTGGGATCCCACTCGGTGTCACGATGATCGGCTGCTCTCGCCGCTTGGCGCAGATAGGCCCTGGCAGCATCGATGAGCATGCGCATCCGCGCCAGGTCCGCTGCCACGGAATCGTGCTCGATGAGATAGGCGCCCCCCTGGTATCGCTTGCTGGTCCACTCGACGCTGCGGTCATAGGCAGCTGACGCCACGCCCAGCACGCTTGCCGCGGCGTAGGCATTGCTGGCCGGGAAGAAGGTGGTCAGGACTTCGAACCCTCGACTGACCTCTCCGAGCACGTTTTCGTCGGGGACGAAGCAATCGTCGAAGAGGAGCTCGGCATTGTTGGCAAGCCGTTCGCCCATCTTGTCGTGGACCTTGCCGATCGAGAAACCCTCCGTGGGACGCTCGACCAGGAAGCAGGTGCTTCCTTCGACCAACCCTCGTCCGGGGTCGGTCTGGGCAAAGAGGAGATAGAGGCTGGCCACGTTGCCGTTGGAGATGAAATGCTTCTTGCCGTTGAGGACCCAGCCGTGAGGGACCTTCGTGGCTGTGGTTCGGAAGTCCTCGGGATAGGGGATGAAGTAGTTGGAGGAGTTCTCGGGCTCGGTGATCCCGATCGCCAGGAGGCATCTGGGGTCGGCTGCGAACCTCGGCAAGAACCGGTCACGTTGTTCCAGGCTGGCAGCCTGCTGCAGGGTCTGGGCGATCTTCAATGTCTGTGCCAGCACCACCGACACCCCGAGGTCGGCTCGGCCCAGCTCCTCCACCACTCGGGCTGTGGTCAATGAGTCGATCCCGGCTCCTCCGTATTCGGCGCTCAATGTGGCGGTTCGCAACCCGGCGGCACTGGCCGCCTCGACGATTTCCCACGAGAAGCAGTCTTCAGGGTTGGGCCTGGCGTCGAGCTCGGCCGCGACCGGGACCACCACCTCGGCGCCGAACCGCGCCGCCACGTCGACGATGTCATCCGCGCCGGGTGCCATGTGCGCCGCCTCCTTCTTTCTCGATTCGAGTTGAGACGGGAAGCTAACGACGAGCCGCCCTGCGAGATCGAGCGTGTGCAGGGCCCGGTATGGCCGAACGGTTCGATGGAGTACAAGGTTCGGCTGTTCGCCGAGGGTGGGACGGTGGTCGAGCAGTACTTCTAGCTGGTCCACCAGGGGAACGGACAGCTCGGTCTGGTCTGTGGATACAAATATGACGGCCTCCCGACCACCCAGAATGGGAAGTCTGTGGCCGTGCCGGTCAGCTTCCTCCACGGCGAGGTGACCTTGGCTGCCGCCCCGCCGTGGGGCGAGACCTCCGACGCTCTCGACACATCCATACGGTTTAACGGGAGTAGAGACGATCACGTCGTGATGGCGACCGATCCGGTGCGGTCAGGAAGGACTGCGAGAACGTTTCGGCTGCCGCCGATGCCGAAACGCTGGCTCGGCGCATCATGGTCGACCCCGCCCTCGAGAGCACCGGGGCCGTGCCGGTGCGCATCGCCGGTATCGACGGGCTGCAGATGGACGTGGATGCGGTGGTGGGCGACTGGACTCCTTTTGCTGGGCGATGTGGATACCGGACCAGGCCGACCGGTGGCGGATGCGTCTGTACCTGATCGACTATCCCGGCGGGTCGGCCCTGGGCCTGACGATCGCGGTCATCGCTGCCCGGAGACTGACTTCGAGCGCGTGCTCGAGGAGACGACACCCATCGTGGAGTCCGTCGAGATCCATCCCGGGTGACCGCCAAGATTTCTCTGTTTTCTGTCTTACGGGACGGCTCGGTGAGGCACTATCTCAGCGAAGAGCATGGATCAGAGAGCCCCGGTAACCGACGCCTTCACCGAGTTCGCACGAGTCGCTGAGCCGCGGCTGCGCCTGGCGCTGGGTGCCGCGTTCGGTTTCGACCTGGCTCAGGAGGCGACTGCCGATGCGTTGGCGTTCGCTTGGGAGAACTGGGACAGGGTGATGAAATCTGCCAACCCGGTCGGCTATGTGTTCGGGGTGGGTCGGAACAGGGCCCGTCGGAGTCTGAGCCGTGACCGCGCCCCGTTTCTGCCGCCGGTGTCGTCGTTGGAGATCCCATGGGTCGAGCCGGGCCTGCCCGCCGCGTTGGGTCGGCTTTCGGTGCGTCAGCGAGAGGTGATCATGTTGCTCCACTGCTTCGAATGGACGTTGCACGAGGTTTCTGAGCTGTTGGGCTTGTCGCGAGGGACGGTCCAGATCCACGAGCGGCGGGGGATGGCCAGACTTCGCAGGGATCTGGGGGTGGAGCTGTGACCGACCTGATGACCCAACTCCGTGACTATGGGCGGCAGATTGAGTCCGACCCGATCCTCAGGGCGGAGGCACCCATAGTCGACGTCGCTCCCCGGCCGGCGCAGACGAGGTTGGGGCGGGGTCTGGCCTGGGCGGTGGGCGTCTTCGCTGCCATCCTCGCCATAGGCGGGTTGTATTTTGCTTTCAGGGGAGGAGACGGTCGGGTGGTCGACCAGACGACCGTGCCCACCACGACCCCGGTTTTCGAACTGGAGCCCATGGAGGGCACCTGGGTGACCACCGACGCCGACGGGAGCACCCCGACGATGACCGTCCAGGTATCGGAGGATGGCATCGTCGAGATCACGGGGCTGGACGACAACGCCTCCGTGTGCTCCGGTGCCCCCTCGACGATGACCGGAACCGGACGGCTCGAGGGCGACACGTTGCTGGTGATCCCGGCGCCGGTCCTGACCTGCGATGACGGCAGCGAGCCGCAAGCTCTGACCGGCCCACCGCTGGAGGAGCAGCTGCGAGGCCTGACCTTCACCCACCACCCGGAGAGCGACACCCTCACCGACAACTTCGGGTCGGTGTGGAGCCGGGAGGGTGCGGAGGACCCGAGCCCAGGACCGACGGTCGTATCCGGGATGTGGCCGCAGTCGAGCCTCGAGGAGGTGCGCGAGGCGCAGGCGCTCGCCGACGACGGCGACCCGAGTGTCATCTGGCAGCTCGAGCCCGACCTCGAAGCGAACCTGGACACCTCCGACTATCTGGACGACCCGGAGATCTTCGCCCGATTCCTCCAGGAGGAACTCGGCTGGGAAGCGTTCTCCCGGGTTCTCGGGGCGGAGTATGGCGAGGAGACGATCGCTGTCAGGTACATCCGGTGTGCCCCGGGGGAGAGCAATCCCTTCTACCCGGACGATCCCAGAGCCGGTGGTTGTGCACCGACGATCGATCAGCTCCGCTATGAGACGGTGGCGGTCACCGTGACCCAGCCGGTTCGACGGGACCCGTCCGGGTTGTGGGTCGTGACCCGTTGGGAGAACCTCGAGCCGATCGAACAGGTCGTCCCGCCCACCGACGCCGAGGCCACGGCAATCGTGGAGGGCTTCCTCCGGGCGCGGATCGATGGGGAGGGGGCCGAGCAGTACTTCGGGGGTGGCGACGGAGCGGCACCGCTCCTCTACGCCACGACCAGCGGGGCGTCCTACGATCGATTCGAGTTCGAACTCGGGAATGACCGGAATTGGCCGGACGGTGTCGTGAGGGTCGAGGTCCGGCTGTTCGCCGAGAGCGGTCAGACCGTGGTGGAGCAGTCCTTCTCACTGGAGCGCGACGAAACAGGGCGATGGGGACTCGAAACCCTTCCCGAGACGTTCGAAAACGGGCAGGGCCTGCCTCTTTCCTACGATTTTCTCGACGGTGAGGTGACCTTCCTGGCAGCCCAGCCTTGGGATCACAGCTTCGCCGGCTGGGAGTTCTCCCCGACGATGATGACCCTCCTCTTCGGCGGGAACCACGAGGAGCGCCTCGTCGTGCTCGCCGATCCCCGACCCATCGGGACGGGCTGCGTGCAGGACCCGGCTCCCGTCGATGCCGAGGCGCTGGCCTCGAGCCTCCGCTCCGATCCCGATCTCGAAGCCACTGAGCCCGTCACGGCGCGGATCGCGGGGATCGAGAGTCTGCAGATGGATGTAGTGGCCGCCACCAGCGGGAACCTATGCGCCGAAGTCGGCGTTGCCGAAGTGGTGGCGGGTGGGACGGCTACCGGTCTCGAGTCAGGTCAACGGATGCGTTTGTATCTGGTCGACTACCCCGGTGCGTCAGCAGGTGTCATCGCCATCGCGATCGTGGCGCCGGCGGACCGATTTGAAGCTGTGTTAGAGGAAGCCGCGGCCATCGTGGACTCCCTCGAGTTCCACACCGGGTGACCGGCAAATTCATCGGCCTCGAGGTGGTGAGCAGACAGGAGGAGAAGTTCATCACGCACATCCCGGTCTCCAGGTCGGTATATGCCAGCTTGCGGGTCGCCTCTTACCCCTTGGACCGGGTGCGGAAGATCGAGCGGATCACCAACAGGGCCACGATCGCCACGATCTGACCAGTGATTATGACCTTGGTCATGTCGGCCGCTGGAACCCAGCTGACCTCATCACCGGTGATCTGATAGGCACCCACCGGTCGAGCCGATATCCCGATACCGCCTCCCCGGCCGCCTGGAGTGTTTTCGGTCGGGTCGCCCTCTCCGGCTCCGCCTCCGCCGCGTACCGCCGCGGCAGGAATGAAGGTCACGCCATTCTGTTGGTAAGGCTCGCCGTAGACCCGCTTGACGGTGATGGCGTCCTGCGCATCGGTGAGAATCTCGTCGAATGTCTTCATGATGGGCCCTCCTAGGTCCAACGATCCCCGTACCCCAGCATGGTCCGTCGTCAAACAAACTCATAGAGGCGGAGGTCACCTTCGATACCCGAGTCTGATCAGCGGGTTCGAGAGTCGATCGCTTCGACGATGAGGTCGACGGTCTTGCTGCCTGCGGGTTCATCCGGGGTCAGGACGAATTCGCCGTCGACGAATTCGTGGAAGATGGGGGCGGGATGGTCGGCCCCTTCGAGGATCACGAGGTCGACGTCATAACCGGCCGAACGCAGCTCGGCGGCGGCATCCTCGGACTGCCAGGCGGCACAGGTGGGGTCCTCCTCCCCGGCGATCATGAGCACCGTTGCATCCTTGTTACCCCAGCCAGAGGGGTCGAAATCGAACTCAGATCCCTCGAATTCGTAGTGGCAACCTGAGATCGCGACCACGATTTCGGGCAGGGGTACCTCGGCTCCGCATGCGATCGGTTGCTCCTCGCTGGTCAGGCCGCCTTCCAAGGCGAAAGTCGCACCAAGGGACCAGCCGGCGACGGTGATCGGCTGATCGAGGTCACCGTTGTATCGGTCGGCATTGGCGATTGCGTACCGGTAGGCACAGGTGATGTCGGAT